>JALYTX010000114.1 GCA_030854055.1 Gemmatimonadota bacterium
GAAGACGCCTTGCCGGACGCAGACGCGTGAGAGTCGTCGCGACACGCGTCGCCTGTGTGCTGCTCGCATGCGCCGGAGCGCTGATCGTGGGATGTGCTCCCGCCACCGGTACCGGCGGAGCGGCACCTTCTCCTGTCACAAGTGCGACGGAGGCCGACACGGCTGGTCGCGCGCTGCTGCCTCCAGGTTACGGCTCGCTTCGGCAGGACGACATCTCGCTGCACATCGACGCCGGAACCGTGCTCATTCGAGCGCTGCCGGTGGACGAGGCTCTGATACGGCTCCTCACGCCGGACTCGTATCGCGCGTTGCACGACCTCAAGGAAGGAAGCAGGCCGCAACTGGACGCGATTGCGCGGCGTTTCGGGGGACGACCGGTGTCGGTGTGGCTGGTGTCGTTTTACGGTGTCGAGCCAAACGCGCGTTTCACTCCCGGAGACCTCATCATCACGAGCGCAGGGCGTGACTTCAGACCGTATGACATCCTCTCGCTCACCGTCGGATTCGGCGAGAACCGATTGCGCCAGCGTGAGACGCAAAGCGCGCTCTACGTGTATGATGGCGACGTGCAGGTGAACCAGCCTCTCTCCATCACATACCAGACAGGATCGGACGCAAGCTGGGAGCAGACGCTGCAGGTCATAGAGCGCGAACGCGCGATGGTGCGCGCTCGCGCGGGCAAACCAAACTAGCTGGCCGCATCGCGAGTCTCCCACAAGCGCTATCAATCATGGCACTGCTTCCCCTTCGACAGCTGACGGCGTCGCCGACCGAGTCGCTCAATCGCGCGTTCCTCGAGGAATTCGAGCACACGCTGGACTCGTCTACAGATCGATACGAGACGTGTCGCCGAGTGCTGTGTTCGATTGTTTATCCGGAGTACGCTGACGCGTGGGATACCGCAGTGCGAGACGAAGCGCTGCCCGTCGCAACACGGCTTGCCCTCCTCTCGCTCGATCCGCGCAATGTCACGCTTGAAGCCGAGTACTACGCTGAATGTGATCACGACGCGTTTGCGCGAACCAAACCACTGCTGTGGCTCTGGTATTCGTTCGACCGCACCCCACTCGGCGGTCAGAACGTTGATCTCGCGATTCGATTTCGCCGAATGCTCGCGAAGCGCATATTCCGGAAGTGCGGTGAGAACTTCAAGGCGTTCCAACACGTGGAGTTTTCGTTTGGATACAACATGGAAGTGGGCGACGATGTCGTCATCCACCGGCACGTTCTGCTCGACGATCGCGGCGGGCTGGTACTCGGCAACCGAGTCTCGATCAGTGACTACGCAAACATCTACAGTCACACTCACAGCATCGTGGACCAGCGGGACGTTACGGACGCGGTGACGCGCATCGACGACGACGTTCGGATCACGTACCACGCGACCGTCCTGGCCGGCGTACATGTTGGTGAGAACGGAATGGTTGGCGCGGGTGCAATTGCGACGAGGGATGTGAGTCCGTTTCACGTCCACGTGGGGGTTCCAGCAAAGAGTATACGGATCAAACCGAATGCGCCGGCGGCAAGTTTCAACTTCACTACGGTAAAGCCGCAGAAGGCATGATGGATGCGGCGCGGTACGCGGCTGGCGAGACGTTCGAGGAATTCATAGCGCGCGCAGTCAAGTACCAGGACCTGTGGACGCTCGGTGCGCGCCGGGCCACCGTACCCGCTGACGTCGTCGAACGTCTGGCAGTCGTGAGGGAGCCGGTGCGGCTGGCGGTGCTGAATGAGGACTGGTGCCTCGACGCCATTGGCGTAGTTCCGTACGCTGCGAAGCTCGCCGAGGAGAATGCCATGATCGAGCTTCGCAACTTTGGCCGGGACGCGAATGCCGACCTCATGGACGCGCACCTCACAAACGGTGGCCGCTCGATCCCGGCGTTGATTGCCTACGATGCTCAGTGGCGCGAGATCGGCTGGTGGGGACCGCGCCCGTCCCCCCTTCAGACGTGGGTGCTGAGCGAAGGGATAGCAATGCCGAGCGACGAGAAGTACCGCGAGATTCGAAAGTGGTACGCGCGTGATCACGGAGCGACGGCGCTGCGCGAGATCGCGGACATGATTCTCGCGGGGCTCTCGACACGTGAATCTACAGGGGGGCGCCCAATATCACCGAGTTAACCGTGAAGGGTGGCGTGGCCAGATCAGGTTCAGGCGCTGCGGCGTCTTTCGGGACAGGTGCAGGCATCGTCAGACGGTACAAACCACCCGGGACATTACTCGGCAAAACGTACTGGAGAGGCACGCTTGCGCCGGGAGCAAGGATGCCGAGCGCAAGTGGACAGCCGTCAGGCGGCAGCAAGACCGTGCTCCAGATACCGCCTTGTTCTCGCTGGAGCGCGGTCTTGCAGAAACCATAAGGGTAGGTCAGCGTAACCGCACCGAGATTTCGAACGACTGCAATCACGGTATCGCCGGAAGTGTACGCATTCCGTGCGATACTCACGTCCACACGTGTTGCGGGGTCGGTCATCAAACTGCCGGAGCAGGCGGCACCCGAAAGCAACAGCACCGCCAGCATTCCGGCGCTGGAGCGCAGCGCAATTCGCATTGGGTGTTTCTCCAAATTCTCGGGGACACTTGGATAGTAACGACTCGCCGCGGGCGTCGCTCCCCGTGGAGGGATGCAGCCAGCTCAACGTCGCCCGTTGCAACAAAAGCATGACGTAGACAGCTGGGGGATTGGGCGTTCTCGGAAGCGCCGGCCGTAGGTTGGCGGCGGAGGACGATATGGAGCGTGCAGCGCAGCTGAACGACGAGTGGATTGTACCGGTGCTTCGCGAGATGCTTTCGCCGGTTCAGTTTCGGACGATCGCGTCAGAACGTCCGCCAAGCAAGTGGAACGCCGCGGTCGAGCACGGCTTTACCACGGATGACGCGATTCTTCATGCGGTAGCGGCGCGAACGCGGATGTGCGTTGCGGGCACCCTGGCCTCGACACCGCAGGCGGTCGCGAGAGTACCGGAGGGGCTCGCCCGGAGATATTCGGTTCTGCCGCTTGCCGTATCCGCGCATACGATAGACGTTGCCACGGCCAATCCGTACGATCTGGAGTGCGAGCAGGCCGTCGCGTTTGTCTCCGGCCGACGAGTGCGCATGTCTCTCGCGTTGCCTTCGCGGATCACCGAGCGGCTCGAGGAAGTGTATCGGCCGGCGTCCGTCGTCGAGCGACTGTTGGCCTCGGTGGGGCCGGTCGCCGTGCATCACATCGAGCCGGACGCGGACGCCATTTCGGTGACCCAGCTCGCCGATGGCGCGCGCGAGCGGCCGATCATCAAGCTCGTGGACCACATTGTCGCCGAGGGGATCGCGACGCGCGCAAGCGACATACACCTGGAAACGGAAGAGGCGGCGATATTCGTGCGCTACCGCGTCGATGGCGTGTTGCGGACCGCGATGACGTTTCCGCGTGCGATCGGACTTCCGCTGATATCCCGCGTCAAGATCATGTCGCGCATGGACATCGCCGACCGGCTGCGCCCGCAGGGCGGGCGCGCGATCGTCATCGTGGACGGCGAGCGCATCGATCTGCGCGTATCCACGCTGCCCGCCGCGCACGGAGAGAAGGTCGTGATACGAATCCTGGACGCGCGTGGCGGCGTACGGCCGCTCGACGCGCTGGGATTCGATCCCGTTGACTGCACGCGATTCGCCCGATTGCTCGAGACGCGTGAAGGGTTGATTCTTGTCACGGGCCCAACAGGCTCCGGCAAGACGACCACGCTCTACTCCGCACTCAACGTGCTCGTCAAGCGCGGACTTAACGTGATAACCGTAGAAGATCCCGTCGAATATCGAATACCCGGCATTGTACAATCGCAGGTGAATGAGAAGGCCGGCCTTACGTTCGCGGCCGCGCTGCGGTCCATTCTGCGGCAGGATCCCGATGTCATTCTGATCGGCGAGATTCGAGACGCTGAGACTGCGGGTATCGCGATCCAGGCCGCGCTCACCGGTCATCTCGTTTTCGCGACGCTTCACACGATCGACGCGGCGAGTTCGCTCACGCGGCTTGGAGATCTCGGCGTGGACCCGACGAAGACCGGCGCGGCACTCAAGGGAGTCATTGCTCAGCGGCTACTACGGCGTGTATGCACGGGGTGCGCGCACGCGAGTGATCGGCCGGTGCCCCCGAAGTTGTGGGACTGCATTCCGAGTGGCGCGACGCTGAGAGCCGGACTCGGGTGCGAAGCGTGCGCGGGGACGGGCTTTCGGGGTAGAATCGCCGCAATCGAGCTGCTTAGCATGACGCCTGCACTGTCCAGCCTTGTCGTCTCTGGTGCGCCGTCAAGCAGCATTACCGCGGCTGCGCGCGCGGAAGGGATGCGCTCGCTCTGGTCCAGCGGGGTCGGTCGGATAATGGGGGGCGAGACGACGGCGGATGAGGTGGCGCGCGTACTCGACGCCGAAATGAGTGTCGATGCAGTCGACGAGGGTGGTCCGGCAGAGGTGCAGACGGTTCCCGGACGCGTCTGGCCGATGGATTCCGACACCAAGGTTCCATTGGAGCGATATTCAACGGATGAACCGAGCCATGCACTGCCGTCTCGACCATTGGAACTTTGTGTCGTGACCCGAATCGAGATAGGTGTCGTTGACGTTTACGTTGTGGATCCGTCGCTCGAAGTGTGGCGCGTACTCGCGTTGCGGCGAGGGGCAACGACACGGTGCTCTGGCGCGTGGGAGGCAGTCCACGGCCACATCGAGCCGGAGGAGGCCCCGGAGGTCGCGGCGGCGCGTGAAGTGGTCGAGGAGACGGGGCTGGACGTGCAGCGGCTTTACGCGATCACCGTGCACTCGTTCTACCTGCAAAGGACTGCTCGGATCGAGATGGCGGTGGTCTTCTGTGCCTTTGTCGACAGCGGAAGCAAGGTAACGCTCGGGCCGGAGCATTCGGAGTACGCATGGCTTCCGATGGATGCAGCCGCCGCCCGCTTCACCTGGCCCCGTGCGACCCAGGCGCTGGACGAGATCCGCAAGTTGCTCAGCACCGGCGATGCGGGGCCCGCGGAGGACGTGCTGCGCGTGCTGTGAGCCAGTTCGTGAGTGGCACTGCGAGCAGCGTTGGACCGGTTACAGTATTCCCCAAAAATCGCGACTGACGTCCACGTAGAAACTCCAGCGCCCGTTTCGCGTGCCTCGCGCAACGTCAAACCGAAGCAGGTCAAACACAGTTAGCAGGCCCGTGCCCACGCTCGGATACCAGCCTTTCCCATCAATCCACGCCGCATGCGCGAAGGGCGCGAGCGTCGCCGTCGCCGGCGAGCGGCCCCACGCGCCGAGCGGTATGGGGACGAAGGGAATTTTCAGTCGCCACTCCGCGCGTGCGGCGACGGCGCCGTCACCAACAAGAGAGTGAAAGTCGTAACCCGGGGCGGTGACGGGCCCGCCGAGGTAGATGAGCGATTGCGGCGGCGTCAGCAAACCGTTCGTAAGCCCCGCAGCAAGCGCTGAGACCGCGAGCTGGCCGCCTCCGAAAGTTCGCGTCGCTGAGAGCGTTCCCACGACCTCGCCACGGTCGACAGTGAACCCGCCGGGACCGCGACTCTCGTCGCGCATCGCGGAGAGCGAAAGAGTGGCACCGCCAGCCATTCCGAACAGATCGAACCGCGGCGCGTCGAGGTGCAGAGTCGCGCGCGCCTCTCGCAGCGCGGCCGCGATCTGCGGACCTGCGAAATGGTTGGTGGCTGGCCGCGTGTGCACGGCCGCCTGCCCCTGCTCCTCGACCGCGAGCTCCAGAGATGGCCGGAGCATCATACCAGTTGGAGCAGCAAGTGTCAGCGAGCCGCCCCGCGCGCTGAACAGACCCGTGTAATCGCTCCCGTACTCCTGCGCGGCGAAGCTGTTGATGAGACCGGACCGCTCGGGCACGATAGATACGTCGTGCAGCGTGCGGTACGCCGCACCCGTGATCGTGGCGCCGTTTGGCGCTGCAAGCGTGATTGCAGCGTGTGGCTTCCATTCGTGATCGGAGAAGCCGTACGACGCGCCGCCATTCAGTGCGACGCGAGGCGCCGGATGCACCGTGACCGCGCCCCCGACTGCGATACCTTCGACGCGGTCGAAATGCACGAAGTTGGACACTGAGTTTCCGGCGAGCGCGATTGCGTTGGCGCGCTCGATAGTCCTGGCGTGCACCAGGCCGTTCACCTGATCATGCAACTGTGCGACGTCGCTGCTCGCGAATGAGCGTACATCCGGCGGGAGGGAGTCGAGCACCGTGCCGGCGAAATGGAAGCCCTTTGTTTTTATCAGGCCCTCGCGCGTGATTATCGCGCCGGGCGCGGCTTCTATCTCGGGGCCGGTGTCGAAGACGCCCTCAACGGGAACGTTCACCTGATAATCAGAGATATCCCAACGTCCGCGGATTATCCCGCGCGCCGGATAATCCAGCCACGTTCCCGTTCGGCGGATCTCGATCTCCTGTCTGCGCGGCAGCCAGAATCGTCCCTCGATCAGACCGCTTTCGAGGACGACCGACAAATCCTCCAGATCCTTGTCGCGAAGCGCGGCGCGCGTGAAACCGATCGCCATGCGAACGACCGCCCCACTGGCGCGATCGATATACGCAGATCCGATCGCGCGAGCAGCCTTCTGGTCCCTGGGCCTGAAGATCAGTTGCACCACGTCGAGCGTGCGATCCCCCAATCGGATCTGCAGCGAGTCTCCGACCGCGAAATCGTACGACTGCAGGCCAACCGCCGAAAAAGGATGCGGCACGTCCTGCACTTCGTCGCCGTCGCCGATACGAATGATGCCTGGAAAGTTGTTCTGAACGATGCCGAGGTGGTCGCGGTGGTAGTTGATGTCGGTAGGCAACAGCAAAGTGTCGCGGCGTCCTCGGATGAGCTGCTTGCTCAGCGCCGGCGCCTTCCAGTACACATCGGACGCGATCTGATCGGCGCGGACGATTTTCGGCGGGTCCGGGAAGCCCTTGCCCAGTTGTGCGAGGAAGGTAACGTAGCCACTCGCCTCGGCCTTGTAGCTCCGGAGCCCACTGTCGGCGAGCTGCGCGGCGCGGACTGCGGTCGCATGAGTGGCAAGGCTATCGGCGCGCGGCGAGTCCCATTGCTGGGCGGCGATGGCGACGGGGGCGAGAAGAATCAGCAAACCCGTTGTCATGGTGCGCTTCATCCCTCAAGTTAACGCATGGATTTCGACCGCTTCAGGGCGTACGCAGAATCGGCGGGGCTGGTGCCTGTGTGGCGGGACGTGCTTCTGGACCTTGACGCACCGGTCTCGGCGTTCGCCAAGCTTCGAACGGGCGGCTTTGGATTCCTGCTGGAATCGGCGCCGGCTGGGAGCAAAACATGGTCGCGCTACACGTTCATGGGCACCGATCCGCGATCGGCGTGGTCGCTGTGCGACGGGATGGTTTCAGACTGGACCCCTATCGACGGATGGTCCAGGCCGCGTGAGGTGCCAGATCCACTGGCCGATCTGGAGCTGCGCGTGAACGAATACGCGCCCGCCGCAGTGGCAGAGCTGGGGGACTTCTGGGGCGGTGCGGTCGGATACTTGGGCTACGACGTCGTGCGCGCGATCGAATTTATGCCGCACAGACCGCCGCGTGGGACGGATATTCCCGACGCTCTTTTCGTGTTTACGCGGGGACTGGTTGTGCTGGACAACTTCCGGTCTCAGGGCCGGCTCATCGTTTCCGTTCCCATCCCGCGCGGTTCGGACGCGCGCGCCGTGCGGGCGCTGTATGACGAGGCACAGTCAGAGCTGGACAGGATGGAGGCGCGGCTTCTCGAGGCGTCGCCGCTCGAGCCGCTCTCGCTCGGACCTCCAACCTCTGCGGCTGTTGGAGCGTCAAGTTACGAGCGTGACAGGTTTATCCAGCACGTGGAGCAGATAAAGGAATACATCCGTGCCGGCGATTGCTTTCAGTGTCTCCTCGCGCGCTGCATCGCTGTCGAGCACGACTTCGACAGCTCGGACCTGTATCGCGCATTGCGCGCATTGAATCCGTCGCCGTACATGTTTCATCTCGATCTGGACGGCACAGAGCTCGTTGGATCCTCCCCGGAACTGCTCGTGCGGTTCGCGCGGCGGCGCGTCACCGTGCGCCCAATCGCCGGAACGCGCCCGCGCGGAACGACGCCCGAGTCCGATGATGCGATGGCGGCCGAGCTGTTGGCAGACGAAAAGGAACGCGCGGAGCATGTGATGTTGGTAGATTTGGGCCGCAACGACGTTGGCAGGCTCGCCGAATACGGTACTGTGGAAGTCAGCGACTTCATGTGCGTGGAGAAGTATTCACATGTGCTCCACATCGTGAGCCAGGTCGATGGTACGGTGCGTCCGCACACCGGACTCGCAGACGTGTTGCGCGCCGTGTTTCCGGCCGGCACCATGACGGGTGCGCCCAAAGTGCGCGCGATGCAGATCATCGATGAGCTGGAGCCGTCGACTCGTGGTGCGTATGCCGGCGCGGTCGGTTACATCGCCTGGGGAGGCGAGCGCATCGACCTCGCGATCACGATTCGCACATGCGTGATTGCGAACGGGACTGCATCGGTGCAGGCGGGCGCGGGAATCGTGGCGGATTCCGTGCCGGAGATGGAGTGGCAGGAAACGGAAAACAAGGCGCGAGCGGTGCTCACGGCGATCGCGCAAGTTCGATCCAAGGATCGCTCCAAGGCGCGTTTCCCCCTCGGTGCAGGCGCGATCGCTCGGGGGGCTGGCAGATGACCGAGATGATACCGATCGTGGGATATGAGCACGTGAGCGTCAACGGCGCGAACGTCCTTGTTGCGCGCTCCATTGCCACTACGGCTCGCGAGATTCTCGAGCACGACACGCTCTATTCGTACGCGGCCAGCGTGCCGCACGCGCTCGTTTTCCAGGGACGCGCGCCGGTGTATGCCATCCCACTTCCGCCGCTGACCGGGCGAGTCGCAGTACGGCACGTGATGCGAGGCGGGTTCGCGGGACGCCTGCTGCACGATCGCTTTCTGCCGCCCACACGCGTCGCACGCGAGCTGACGGCAGCGTTCCGGCTCCGCCTGGGAGGCGTTCCGACGCCTGAGGTGCTCGCGGTTGGAACATATCCGGCCGGTGGCTTCTTTCGCCGCGCGGACGTGGTGACTCGCTTTGTCGAGGGCAGCGCGGACCTCTCGGCGGTATTCGCGGATGCTCGTAACGATGCGCAACGGCACCCAATACTCGATGCAGTCGCCAAGCTGCTCTCGCGTCTAACCGCGACTGGAGCACAGCATCCGGATCTCAATCTCAAGAACGTGCTGATCACGTCTGGCGAGGACGGCTACGTCGCTCATATACTCGACGTGGATCGAGTGCACTTTCACGTTCCCGGTGACCCTCTCGTTGCGCGCGCCAACATGGCGCGGCTCATGCGATCACTCCGACAGTGGCGAAGCCGTCTCGCCCAGCGGAACGACGCGCTTACGGATGACGACATGTCGTATCTCGTTCTCGCAGCGGCGGCACAGCCCGCGTGAGCCGCGCGGACGTGAAGCTGGAC
>JALYTX010000134.1 GCA_030854055.1 Gemmatimonadota bacterium
GTCCAGGGGACCGGCGCCCGCTTTGTTCTCGGCGACTTATCGTGAGTTACTGCTTGGTCACCTTGTGCGTGTCCAGGTTCAGCGAGTACGAAACTCCGTTGATCACCATGGGCACGTTGGCCGTGCCATTGAAGGTCACGAGGACCTGACGCGTGGTGGTATGCGTCGTGGTGTCACTGGCCTGGCGCGTGCGGATGACAGTGTAGTCCTTGGTGAACGTGCCGCGGAGCGGGTACGGGTTGATGTCGCGCGGCTGCTTGAACGCGACGCCACTTGCGGTATCGACCGAGGCGAACGTGTACACCTTCAGGATCTGGCCCTGGCGCGTGGAGTGGACGGAGCCTGCACCGGTGCCGTTCCAAACATGCACGGTGTCACCCAGCAGGTTGGAAACTGTCCGGTTGTGCAGGCGGTAGGTGGTGTCGGAGAACGAATTGCCGTTGTCAGTGAACGCCGTAGCACCGGTGTCAGCGACGATGAAGTTCACTGATGCCGTCGTTGCCTTGTTGTACGCCGACTGAGTAGCTCCGTTGATGTCCATGAGCGCGTAGCTCGTGGTGTACGTCTGGGAGCCCTTCTTCACCGGCGGGCACGTGAAGCGGCCGATCCCTGCGTTGAAGACGCAGGACGGGCTGATCCACGTTGCGGAACCGCCTGCGGGCGGTGTGTTCACGATAGGCGACACGCCGACGCCAACAATCGCAGCGCCCGGGGCGCTTATTGAGAACGACGCGCCGGAGCTCGTCATGTCCGCGCCGGACATGAACGCGTAGTCCGTGGCTACTTCCTCACCGGCACTGGGCGCAAGATCGGGCGTTACCGCCGCTTCGAACTGCGCGGAAGCCGATGCGCCCGAATTCGCAGGTGCTGTCGAGTCGCTGCAAGCGACTGCTGCCGCAACAATCAGAGTTGCGGTCAACGCGGATGTGAAGGAACGTGTATTCATGGTATAGCTCCGTGCCCCAAGGGGAAATGTTCGTCACGCGCTGACTGCGCGCCGTCGGCGGACTGCCGAGTTCGCCATTTTGACGCCGCTGGTGTTGCGTGCGTTAAGGTGAAGTATCGGCGCTTTTTGCGCGCTTGATGTTTACGTGAACTTAGCGTTTGATGGTGGCGGCCAGCGACGATACTTGTGACGCAGCGGATGGAGATTCAATTCATATTGCATGGACCACTTACGCAGGGCGCCTCATGCGCTCACGACTTTCGTTCAGGAAGCCGCGATGGTTCGCATGATGGCAGCGGGGTCGGCATCCACATGACCGGTCGCGAAGACGCGAAGCCAGCGGGCCGATCGGTAGAGCTCTTCCGAAAGCCTGGGTAGGTTGATCGCCCCGGAGATCCCGCGCTCGGTGAGTCGCTCCACGGTGGCATCCCGGCGGAGCACCGGGATGTCCAGCCCGAGCATCTGCGTCTTTTCCGGATAGTCGAGGAGCAGCTCTCCGGTCTCCAGGCCAAGACTTTTGGCGAGAGTGTCCTCGGCGGCGCGCGTGCGCGGGCGGTCGTTCCCGATCCACTCCCCGAATTCCTCGCCGAGCTCGGATGCCGGCCATTCGACAACGCGCTTGAAAAGGTGGCGTGCGCGCAATGCATGGAGCATCGGTGACGGCGCACGGTGTTCCAGATAGTAGAGCAGTCCTTCGTCAGTATAGGTCGCGAGCAGGTCCTGACGCAGCGCGCCCGAGATGCAGGCGTCCTCAACCAGACGCTTGTACATAGCCGTCGCACTGCGCACGGCGTGGTGCCAGTACACATTGCGGTACATCTGATACTTGGCGAAGAGCAGCGATTCGAGCGCGGACAGTCCCTTCTCGGCCACGCCAACGGTTTGCAGCCCGGTGACCGGATCGCCGACCAGCACCATGGAGTTAATCAGGCGGTCAACGTCGATCTCTCCGTATGACACTCCGCACATGTGCGCGTCGCGCTTGAGGTACTCGATCTTGTCCAGGTCGAGAGAGCCGGAAACAAGACCCTGGAGTGCGGAATCGGAGCGGCCGCGAATCAGAGCGATAATTCTCTCTGGTGCGTTCTCTGCGATGCGAGAACGAAGTATTTCAGCTACGGCGCCCGTTGTGATGAGCGTCGTGGCGACTTCTTCGTGATGGGTGGCGCCGATCTCTTCGAGAGCGTGCGAGAATGGATAGTGCCCGACGTCGTGGAGGAGTGCCGCGATGCTCGTTATGGTGCAGTCCTCTTCAGACGCGTCCGCAATTCCGCGTTCACGAAGCAACCCGATTGCGATCCTGCACAGATGGTACGCGCCGACAGCGTGTTCGAACCGCGTGTGGGTTGCACCGGGATATACGAGATACGTGAGTCCCAGTTGGCGGACGTAACGAAGGCGCTGGAATACCGGTGTGTCCACCAGCTCCAGCGCCAACGAGTCGACCCGGATGTTGTTCCAGATCGGGTCACGAATTATTTCCATGTGGCGAAACCTAACGCCGCCCGTCAACCTCAGCGTTGGCCTTGTGCGACGGTTCTCAGCCCTTTGGGCCCGACGCCTTGATCGCATCGGCGGCGTCGGGGAACTTGTCGAAATTCTTTCTGAACATCTCAGCCAGTTTCCGCGCCTGAGCATCATACGCCGCCTTGTCGCTCCACGTATCGCGCGCCACCAGAACTTCGGCAGGGACGTTGGGCACGGATTTCGGGCTGTTGAGACCGAAGATCGGGTCGGTGACAGTTTCGACGTTGTCGAGGCTTCCGTCGAGGATCGCCTGAACCATGTTGCGCGTATGGCTAAGCTTCATCCGCTGGCCAACGCCGTAGGCGCCACCGCTCCAGCCGGTATTGAGAAGCCAGACACGGGAGGCGTGCGCGCGAAGCAGCTCGCCGAGCATGTGTGCGTACTTGAATGCGGGCCAGACGAGAAAGACAGCGCCGAATGCAGCGCTGAACGTGGCCTGCGGCTCCGTGACGCCGCGCTCCGTGCCCGCGACCTTCGCAGTGTACCCGGAAAGGAAGTAGTACATCGCCTGTTCGGGCGTGAGGCGCGCAATGGGTGGCAACACTCCGAACGCATCGGCGGTAAGCAGCACGACGTTCTTGGGGTGACCTCCCCGGCCGCTCGGCACGTGGTTCGGAATGTACGACAGCGGGTACGACGCGCGCGTGTTCTCCGTAATAGACTGGTCGCTGAACTTCACCTTCTTGTCGTCGTCCAGAACCACATTCTCCAACACTGTCCCGAACATCTGCGTTGTACGGTAGATGTCAGGCTCGCTCTCGGCTGAGAGATTGATGGCCTTGGCGTAGCAGCCGCCTTCGAAGTTGAATACACCGTCGGCGGACCAGCCAGTCTCGTCGTCGCCGATGAGGTCGCGCGATGGATCCGCGGACAGCGTGGTCTTGCCGGTACCGGACAGGCCGAAAAAAAGAGCAGTGTCGCCGGACTTGCCGACGTTAGCGGAGCAATGCATGGACAGCACGCCCTGCTTCGGGAGCATGTAGTTCATGACTGTGAACATCGCCTTCTTGAGCTCTCCGGCATAGCGGGTTCCCCCGATAAGGATCATGCGCCGTGCGAGGTTCAGGACTATGAACGTGGTGCTGCGCGTGCCGTGGCGCGCCGGGTCTGCCTGCATCTCGGGCGCGTGCAGAACGGTGAAGTTCGGAACGAACCCGCCGAGCGCGGAGCGGTCGGGCCGGATGAACATGTTCCGAACGAAGGCCATCTGCCACGCGTTCGGAGAGACGTAGCGCACCGACAGGCGAAAATTAGGGTCCGCGCCGCAGTACAGGTCCTGAACGAACAGCTCGGGCTGTCCGTCCAGGTACGTCCGTACGTCTGCAAGCAGGGTGTCGAAGTGCGCGGGATCCATCTTGCGGTTGACGTCACCCCAATCGACATCGGCGTCGCTGGCGGGGTCGCTCACTATGAACTTGTCCTTGGGAGAGCGACCAGTGTGAGGGGACGTCACCGCGGCGAACGGCCCCATGTCTGCGAACTGGCCCTCCTGACGGCGCGCCGCCGCACCGAACAGCTCCGGCGGGACCATGTTGAAGTGAACGGTTCCCGTGGGAGTAAGTCCCTGGTCCTTCAAGGTGTTGGCGGCCATCTATAAGTCTCGACGATAAAGTGTGAAGTGTTTTCCCACCGGCGCTACAGTTCGGGCTCGTGCCTGGACTGCAGCTCACGCTGTTGCGCATCAACCACGGCGACAGCTGCCATGTTGACGATCTCCTGGAGGTCGGCACCCTGCTCGAGAACGTGGACCGCACGATCCATTCCGACCAGGATGGGGCCGATCGCGGTAGCGCCGCCAAGGTGAGTGAGGAGCTTGTATGCAATGTTGCCGGCGCTGAGATCCGGAAAGATCAGCACGTTGGCCGACTCATTCAACGTGCTGAATGGATAGGTGGAAAGCAACAGCTCTTCATCGACCGCCGTGTCGGCCTGCATCTCGCCGTCAACGACAAGGTCGGGGTGTCGCTCGCGCAGTATCGCCACGGCTTCACTCACCTTTCGGGCGTCGGGATGTCTGACGGATCCGAAGTTGGAAAATGACAGCATGGCAACGCGGGGCTCGATACCCAGCGCCCGTACTACACGTGAAGCTGCGTGTGCGATTTGCGCGAGCTGCTCCGAAGTCGGGTTGATGTTGACGGTTGTATCGGCGCAGAAGACGACCGACTTCTCGAAGACAAGCATGTACATACCGCTTACGAGTCCGGCCTTCGAATGTGCGCCGATGACTTCCAGCGCCGGCCGGATTGTTTCTGGATAGTGCATGTTGACGCCGGCAAGCAGCGCATCGGCGTCGCCGCACGCGACCATGCACATCCCGAAATAGTTCGAATTGTACAACTGCTGGTGTGCTTCGCCGAGGCTCAATCCCTTGCGCTGGCGGCGGCGCCACAGGTAGTCGGCGTACTTGTCTCGCTGCGTAGAGGTCGCAGGGTCGGCGATGGTGACATCTGCGAGACTTATTCCGTTTCGGCGCGCAATGTCCCGTATGTCGTACGGGTTGCCGATGAGTATGGGCTCGCAGATACCCTCGTCCACGAGCTGGTGCGCGGCGCGGATTATCTTGGGCTCGTAGCCCTCGGTGAACACTACACGCTTCGGGTCCCGCTGTGCGCGATTGATGAGTCCACGCACAATACCGCGCGCGCGGCCGAGACGGCCCTCGAGCTGGTCGCGATATTCGTCGAGGTCGATGAACTGAGTGGTAGCGCCGCTGGCGACTGCCGCCCACGCGACCGCAGGCGCGACCCACAGGAGCACTCGCGGATCGAACGGGAAGGGGATGAGATACTCCGGGCCGAACTTGACGGACTGAAGCCCGTAAAGGCGGGAGACACTTTCCGGAACGTCCTCCTTGGCGAGCAAGGCGAGCGCGCGCGTCGCCGCCATTTTCATCACCTCGTTCACCTCCGTGGCGTGGACATCGAGCGCGCCGCGGAAGATGAACGGAAAGCCCAGCACGTTGTTCACCTGGTTGGGATAATCGCTGCGGCCGGTCGCGATTATGGCATCGCTGCGCACCGCCCGAACCTCGTCGGGGAGAATCTCCGGCATCGGGTTGGCGAGGGCGAAGATGATTGGACGCGGTGCCATCCCTGCGACCATCTGTCCGGTCACCGCCCCCGCCACCGACAGTCCTACGAAGACGTCCGCTCCCATCAACGCATCGGTCAGAGTGCGTGCGTCCGACTCGTTTGCGAAGCGCGCCTTGTACGGATCCATGTCGCCTGGACGGCCCGCGTAGATCACACCTTCACGGTCGCACATGAGAATGTGCTCCCGCCTCACTCCGAGTCGCACGTAATGCTCGGCGGTGGAAATCGCTGCAGCGCCGGCACCGGAGAACACAACGCGCACCGCCGCGATCTCCTTCTCCGCGATTTCCAGTGCGTTGATCAGCGCAGCGCCGGAAATGATCGCGGTCCCGTGCTGATCGTCGTGGAAGACAGGGATTTTCATTGTGCGCCGCAGGGCTTCTTCGATGTAGAAGCAGTCCGGTGCGCGTATGTCTTCGAGGTTGATTCCGCCGACGGTGGGCTCAAGCAGTTGGCAGAAGCGAATTACGTCGTCGGGGTTCTCGGATCCCACTTCCAGATCGAACACGTCAATGTCGGCAAACTGCTTGAAGAGATTTGCCTTGCCCTCCATCACTGGCTTCCCGGCGAGCCCGCCAATGTTGCCCAGCCCGAGCACAGCCGTCCCATTGGTGACGACCGCGACGAGGTTGCCGCGCGCCGTGTAGCGCCACGCATCCTCAGGGTTTTTTGCGATCTCCAGGCAGGGCTCCGCCACACCAGGCGTGTATGCGAGCGATAGGTCGCGCTGGTTGTTTAGCGGCTTTGTGGGGACGACGGCAATCTTGCCGGGCCGGCCGGAACTGTGGTACTCGAGAGCGTCTTGGCGTTTCATCGCGGGCTTCAAAGATCGCACGCCGGGGGCCGGCGGCGCCACCCTGGTGCAGATTTGTGTGGCGTCACCGGGTCGCGCGTGCCTGGGCGAGCGTTTCTGGCACTGGTGCGTAATAACGGTGCAGAATACGATTAGAACGAATGCGCACACCCAATTCTCGGATAACACGGTCCTCCCAGTTGGGTTGGCGGCTGGCAACTTTGCTGGCCCTCATCGCCCAGTGCTGGATCGCGGCAGCTCCGCTCTCGGAGAGCCGCGGTGCCGGGCTGTCCGCGCATGTTGAGGGGGCCGGAAACCACACAGGCCACTTCACCCATGATGAATCCTCGTGCGCGGCGTGCTCGGTTCTCTCGCTTCATGCACTGGTCGCGCACGCAGCCGCTCCCCTCGCGGCTGAGTCCCGTCCACAGGGCATAGCAGCGCCCCGTCGGGCCTCGTGGGCGGATCTCCTCCTTCGGACCAGCTCACAGCCTCGCGCGCCTCCCTCGGTCGTCTGACCCGACGGTAGCCGCACGCATTCGGCGCGCGGTGCATCGTGGGGGCGACAACGTACCCCGAGGAAGCAGCATGAATCGAGTCCGCTGGATGGCGGTGATGGCACTGTGTGTCAGCACCGCGTCCGCTCAGCAGCAGTCTCAACGAAAGAGCAGCTATCAAACGCCGACGCTCACCGCGGCAACGGATACGCTTCTCCTCACGCGGGCCGCTGCAGTACAATTGGCCCTTGAGCGCAATCCGCAGCTCGAGGTGGCGAGAGAACAGATCGCAGAGTTTGCAGCAGTGAAGGTCCAGGCCGGCGCGATCCCGGATCCTTCGGTGACGGCGTCGCTGGATCAACAGCCAGGCTTTTTCAGGTCGGCACCGACGGGGCAGAAGAACATCGGCGCGACTTTGTCGGTTCCGTTTCCCGACAAGATCCGGCTGCGCGGGAACGTCGCACAAGCGGACGTGAGGAACGCGCAGGCCGGCTATGCGGCGCTGCAGCGTCAGATCGCCGCACAGACCGCTGAGCAATACGATTCCCTTCTGGTCGCGCTGCGTCATCGGTCCGACCTCATCGAAGCACAGACACTCGCAAACGATTTCCTGAAACGGACGCAGGCCCGGTTCGATGCCGGCACGGCGCCCAGACTGGACGTGATCAAGGCGCAGGTCGATGTCGCCGGTTCCACGAACGATCTGATCTCCAACGAGCGCGCTATTGCAAACGCATCCTCGGCACTCAATCGGCTGATCGGTCGCCGGCTGGGTGCGGCGATCGTCGCGACAGACTCGCTGCTCGTGCCGCCGCCGCTGCCGACGGTCGAACAACTCGAGACGCAGGCACTCGAAGCTCGGCCGGAATTGGCCGGACTGATGGCGGAGCGTGCCGGCGCGCACTCGGCGGCCACACTCGCGCGCGAGTTCTGGCTGCCGGATCTGACGCTGGGAGTGACGCGCGACGTCACGGGTAACAACGGCCCCGGAGTGTTTTCGACCGGCCTAGCGTTCCCGCTGCCACTTTTCTTCTGGCAGCACACGCGCGGCGAGATCAGCCAGACACGGCACCGCGAGCGCGAGCTTGCGGCGTCGTATCGAGATCTCGAGGCACAGGTGGGCCAGGACGTGCGGAGCGCGTACTCCGCCGCGTTCACTGCATTGCGCCAGGCGATCTACATTCGCGACCAGCTGCTGCCGGCTGCGCGCGCTGCGTACCGGACCACGGCCGCGAGCTACGCGATCGGCGGCTCATCTGCATTCGAAGTCATCGACGCCCGCCGCACGTTGCTCGCGGCGGAGAGCCAGTACTCGGACGCTCTCGCGTCCGCCAACACGTCGAGATCCGATCTGGAGCGCGCTGTGAGCGTTCCACTCGACACAATTGTCTCCGGAACGAACCCATGAACGTGAAATCGCTTGTCGCCGTCGGCGGAATTGCCCTCGTATGCGCATGCAGCAAGTCAGGTAGCGCAGCCGATACCACGGCGGCTGCGCAAAAACCGACAGACCTGACACTCACGCCGGATCAGCAGGCTCGGATACACATCGATACGGCGTCGATGTCGAACTACACACCGAGTGTCAGTACAACGGGGACTGTTGATTTCAATGGCGACCACTCGACGCAAGTACTGTCGCCGGTTTCGGGGCCGGTCACGCGGCTGCTCGTGCAGCCCGGGGCGCAGGTCTCGAGAGGGACACCGCTCGCGACCGTTTCTTCGCCGGATTTCGCGGCTGCAATCGGCGGCTATCGCAAGGCCGTCGCGGCTGCTTCGAATCTTCAGCGGATCGCCGATCAGGACGTTCAGCTCTTCAAGACCGACGCACTCTCGAGGCGCGAAATGGATCAGGCTCAGACGGATGCGTCGGCGGCCGCCGCGGACAGGGAGTCAGCACTCGAGCAGATCCGCGCGTTAGGCATAAATCCGAACGCGTTGTCCGGAGCGGGTGGCGTCGCGGCCAGTAATGTACCTGGTGTCATTCGCGCTCCGATTTCGGGTACGGTAGTCCAACGCCTCATCTCGCCAGGGCAGTTGCTTCAGGCGGGAAACACACCGGCATTTACAATTGCCGATCTGTCGACGGTGTGGGTAATGGCTAACGTGTTCGAAGCGGATCTGGCGGCCGTGCACAAGGGGGAGACGGCGACCGTGACAAGCCCTGTGAGCACGACGCCTTTCCAGGGAACGGTGGATTACGTTGGTGCGCTGGTCGATTCGGCCACTCGCGCGACGTCTGTGCGAATCGTGGTGAAGAATCGCAGCGACCTGCTGAAGAGCGGCATGTACGTGAACGTCACCATCAGGGGAGACGGCACGCGTAGCGGCATCCTCGTTCCGAACGATGCCGTGCTTCGCGATGACGAGAACCTTCCGTTTGTGTTCGTTGCCACGGGCGAAGGGAAGGCGACGCGCTATGCTCGCCGACGCATTACACTGGGGCAGCAGATCGGCGGCAGCTACCAGGTGCAGAGCGGCCTCCGTTCCGGTGACCGCGTGGTCGCCGAAGGTGCGTTGTTCCTGCAGTTCGCGGAAAGCCTGTGACGCCCACTGATCCGCATGAAGGCGAATTCGCGCGCGATGTGCCGGCTGCAGGAGATTCCGCCGACTCTTCGCGCGCCGGGGACGTCGGAGCGGCAGCAGTCGCGGTGGCGGAGCAGCGTTCCTTCGCCAACCGGATCGTGGCGGGATCGCTCGCGCAACCGATCCTCACGGCCGTGCTCGCGATCGCGCTGGTGTTTGTTGGCGCGTGGTCGTTCTCACGTCTTCCAGTCGACGCGTACCCGGACATATCGCCGCCGATCGTAGAGATCATCTCGCAATGGCCCGGCCACGCGGCAGAGGAAGTGGAGCGGCTGATAACGGTCCCCGTGGAAGCCGGGATGAACGGTACGCCCAACCTTACCGTGATGCGGTCGATATCACTGTACGGGCTGTCCGACGTGCGAATGACGTTTCAGGATGGGACCGACAACTACTTCGCCCGCCAGCAGGTGTTCGAGCGAATTCCGGACATCTCGCTGCCACCGAATGTCACGCCGTCGGTCGCGCCGCTTTCGTCGCCGTCGGGGCTGGTTTATCGCTACGTGGTTGAGAGTTCCGACCGGTCTCCAATGGAGATCAAGACCATCCAGGACTGGGTGCTGCAGAAAGCGTACAAGTCGGTGCCGGGCGTCGCCGACATGTCGTCGCTTGGCGGGCAGACAATGCAGTACCAGGTGCTCGTCGATCCCACGAAGCTTGCTGGTGCGAAGCTTACGGTGGCGATGCTCGCGTCTGCGCTGGACGCCAACAACGGCAATGCCGGCGGCGGTTTCTACTCCGAAGGTGGGCAGTTCTACTATGTCCGCGGTCTGGGACGGCTCGTAACACCGGAAGACATCGGCAACGTGGTGGTTGCGGTCCAAAACGGGACGCCGGTACTCGTGAAGGACATCGGCCAGGTCGTGATCGGTTATGCGCCGCGTCTTGGACAGTTCGGCTTCAACAGCGAGAACGACGCGGTAGAGGGTGTTATCCTCATGCGCACGGGCGAGCAGGCTCAGACCGTGCTCAAGCGCGTGGAGCAGAAGACAAGTGAGCTGAACGCTTCGGTACTACCGAAGGACGTGAAGGTCGTTCCGTTCTACGACAGGAGCGACCTGATCAAGCTCACCACGAAGACGGTCGAGGACAATCTGCTTCGCGGCATTGTGCTCGTGATCATCGTGTTGATCTTCTTCCTCTACGACATACGGTCGGGTCTAATCGTCGCGGTTTCGATTCCGCTGGCGCTCATGTTCGCCTTCATCTGCCTGGATCTCCGGCACATTCCAGCGAATCTGCTCTCCATCGGTGCAATCGACTTCGGGATACTTGTGGACGGTGCTGTCGTGATGGTGGAGAACATCCACCGACAGCTCGGGCGGAGATACGGCACTGCATATGACATCAGGGAGGTCATCACCGCGGCCGCGTCCGAAGTGGATCGCCCGATCGTGTACGCCATTGCGGTGATCATAGCGGGGTTCTCACCGATTTACGTCCTTTCGGGTCCGTCGGGCCGCCTGTTCAAGCCGATGGCGGACACGACGATCTTTGCGCTGATCGGCGCGCTCCTGGTGACGCTGACGCTGCTACCCGTTGTCTGCGCCGTCGTATTGCGGGGCGGCGTGAAGGAACGCCGGAATGCGGCGTTCGAGTGGATACTTGCGCGCTATCGGTCCGGACTTCAGTGGAGCATCTCGCACGCCAAGTCGGTCGTCTGGATGTCGATCGGTGTGGGGATCGCCTGCCTCTTGATCGTCACGCAGATCGGCGGCGAGTTCATGCCGAAGCTCGATGAGGGGGCGCTGTGGGTGCGTGCAACGATGCCCTATACGATCTCGTTCGAAGAATCGTCGCGGATCGTGCCGCAGATCCGCGCCATCCTCAAGACGTTTCCTGAAGTCACTGATGTCTCGTCCGAACACGGGCGGCCAGACGATGGCACCGATCCCACCGGTTTCTTCAACGCGGAATTTTACGTAGGTCTCAAGCCTTACGGAGACTGGAACGGCAAGTATCACTCGAAGCCGGAGCTCATCGCTGCGATCGACAAGAAGCTACGTGCTTTCCCCGGTATCACCTTCAACTACACGCAGCCTGCAGAGGACGCCGTAGACGAAGCGGAAACCGGGCTCAAGAGTGCGCTCGACGCAAAGGTCTTCGGCACCGACCTGAACGTGCTCCAGGAGAAGGGAAGTCAGATCAAGCGCGTTCTGGACGGCGTTCAGGGAATAAAGCAAGTCACGCTGGTGCAGGAACTGGGTCAGCCGTCGCTCACCGTGACGGCGGATCGCACCAAGCTTGCACGTTACGGTCTGAACGTGGCTGATGTGAACGGTCTCATCGAGGCTGCCGTCGGTGGCACCGCTGCGACTCAGGTAGTTCAGGGAGAGCGCACGTTCGATCTTGTCGTCCGACTGCAGCCACAGTTTCGCGAGACCGCCGATGAAATCGGCAACATTCTGATAGCGACGCCTGGTGGTGCGCAGATTCCATTGCGCGAAGTCGCGAACTTGAAAATCGAGAACGGCGCGTCCTTCATCTATCGCCAGGACAACTCGCGCTACATAGGTATCCAGTACTCGGTGGAAGGGCGCGATCTGGCCGGCGCCGTCGAAGATGCGCGCTCGCAGGTCGCGCGCAAGGTGAAGCTGCCACCAGGATACAACATCGTATGGGGCGGGGAGTTCGAGGAGTACACGGCGTCGCGCCGAGAACTGCAGATCGTGTTGCCGCTAACGCTGGCGGTCATATTTGTCCTCCTCTTTGCACTGTACAGGAATTTCAAATTCCCATTCATCACCGTCATCGGGGTACTGCTTTCCGCGCCGCTCGGCGGTCTCGTAGCGTTGTGGATATCGGGAACGCCGTTCTCGGTGTCATCCGGTATCGGATTCCTCGCGTTGTTCGGTGTGTCGGTGCAGACGGCGGTTGTGTACATCTCATACGCCAACGAGCTCCGTCTGGGCGGCCTCAACATTGCGGCAGCCACCGTGGATGCGGCAATGTTGAGACTTCGCCCCATAATGATGACGGCGCTCGTTGCGGCACTCGGCCTGCTGCCGGCGGCATTCTCTACGGGCGTCGGCTCGGATTCACAGAAGCCGTTCGCGATGGTGATCGTTGGCGGACTTTTCTCGCGTCTGCTGTTGAGCGTGTTCCTGATGCCGGTGCTGTACCTGATGGTGTCCCGCGAGAATGACGAGTTGCACGTCTGATGTCCGGCGGCGCGTCATCATGCTTATCGCCGGTCACCGTACGACGAGAGCGGCAACGGATCGCCGTTCGGAAAGACCCGTTCCGGCGGCGACATGTTACCCGTACGTCCCACGGCGAACACCCGGACCTCGCTCGGCGATCTTGTGCCGGGCGAAGCAAGTGTAAGCGTGTTGCGGCTGCCGGGTACAACCTGGGTTGTCCAGCCAGTTGCGGTACGGGATTGCAAGACCCACTGCCAGGGTGCGCCTTCCCCGCGCGCAGGATCCATGTCGATCATTATCGCGCCGGTCGTCATGTTCATGCGCGATATCGCCTGCGGGGCTCGGGGCGCCGTCTTCCAAAGCCATGGTGAGGGCGGAATAATTGCAGGTTGGGCGTAATTGCCGAGTGCCAGTCGCTCGGCCAGACTGTCAGGATCCTGCATGAATATTTTCGCGCTGAAAAAGATCTGACCTGTCGCACCCGGCGTTGTACGCGAAAGACGAATCTGGTCGAGAATCTCAGCGGCGCCGCGGCCTTTTGGTGGGCCGTTGTATGCGAGTGCGGCATTGAGGCCCGCCCAGATGTGACGGCCGCCGACATTTTGCGAAACCCACCAACCCAGGAGCTGCGAAAAATCCTGCTGCGGCCGTCCGATTGGCCAGTACAGCTGAGGCGCGAGGTAGTCAACCCATCCCTCGCGCAGCCATTTGCGCGAGTCAGCGAACAGCTCCTCATACGAGTCCAGCCCACGAACCGACGGTGGATAGCCTGGGCGCCATATGCCGAACGGACTGACGCCGAACAGCACCCACGGTTTCACCTTGTGGATCTCGCTTCCGATGCGGTGCACGAACCGGTCAACGTTGAATCGGCGCCAGTCGTTCAGCGAGAGCGTCCCTTCGGCGCTTGTATATCGCGCGTATGACGCCTCGTCGGGAAACTGGATCGTACGGCCGGATCGGTCCGTTTCGCGGTACGGGTAGAAATAGTCGTCGATATGAATGCCATCGACGTCGTAACGCTCGGTGACGTCCAGAACAGCGCGGATTGTGCGCGAGACGACCGTGGGATCGCCTGGATCCATCCAGATCTGTGAACCGTACCGTCTCACCGCGGATGGGTCCGCCCGTGTGACGTGGTCCGCTGAAGGAGCGCCTGGACTGCCCGGAAAAAGCGCGCGATAGGGATTGAACCACGCATGCACCTGCAACCCGCGCGCGTGCGCTTCGCGAATTACGAAAGCGAGCGGGTCGTAGAACGGCACCGGTGCAACGCCCATCGTCCCTGTCAGGAACGGGGACCATGGCTCGCTGTCTGATTGATACAGCGCATCGGCCTGCGGCCGCACCTGGAAGACCACGGCGTTCATGTGCATCGCGACCGCGCGATCCAGCAGCGCGACCATCTCGGCCTGCTGTTGCGCAGTGCTGAGTCCCGGCCGCGATGGCCAGTCGATGTTGGCGACGGTGGCTATCCAGACGGCGCGGAACTCTCGCATGACCGGCGGCGGGGCCGTGTCGTTGGCCGCCAGCGGACGCTGCGCCCGGATCGCTGAAGGCAGGATCAGCGACAGGGATGCGCCGAGCGATATCGGGATGGAGACGATGCGGCGCAGGTTCACATCTGCTACTCGACGTAGCTTCGCAGCCGCTCCAGCATCGCCCGGTCAGTTGCCTCGGCGTCGTTCCCCTTGGGTGTTTCGATGACCTTCGGCACACCTTGCATTCGCGGATCGTTCATAACACGCCGGAACGGATCCTCGCCAAGCTCGCCCTCGGCGATCAGTGCGTGCCGGTCCTTGCGCGCGCCGAGTCCGTGCTTCGAGTCATTGAGGTGCATCATGCGCAGGCGGTTGATTCCAAGCACATCGTCAAAGCGAGCTATGACGCCCTCGTAATCGCCGACCAAGTCGTAGCCCGCAGCGTAAACGTGGCACGTGTCCAGGCACACCCCTACGCGGTCGCGAACCTCGGGCGCAACGTGCTCGATAATGGCGTTGAGTTCGTCGAACGTAGCGCCGAGCGCGGTACCGCTTCCGGCCGTGGTCTCGAGAAGTAGTACCGTTGGCCCCGGTGCGGCAATGAGCCCCGCACTGATGGAGTCGGCGTTTCGCGCAATCCCCGATTCACGGTCATCCATGTAATTGCCGGGATGCGAGACCAGAACCTGCAGCCCGAGTGCGTCGCAGCGGCGCAGCTCCGCGGTAAACGACTCGAGCGACCGCGCGCGCAGGTCATCCTTGGGAGACGCGAGATTGATTAGATAGCTGTCGTGTGCACCCAGCGCGCGCAATGAGGTTGCGGCGATCCCCTCCCGAAACGCCGAGCATTCCTCGCTCTCACATTCACGTTCGCGCCACTGGCTCGCCATCTTCGTGAAGATCTGCATAACGGTTGCGCCGACCGCATGCGCGCGCCCAGGCGCTGCCGGCACGCCGCCAGCTGTGGAGATATGCGCGCCCAGCAGCATGCCGTCGTGGCTCACGGACAGCTCTGGTTCGGCGTCGTTCAATGCGCGCGCAGCCACGTTGCCGGATCGACTGCTGGGCCGCCATGACGGATCTCGAAATGGAGATGTGACGGAAGGTCAGGGTCGGACGTCCCAACCTCCCCAATAACCTGGCCCTTGGAGACATGCGCTCCCTTCCCGACATTCATCCGACTCAGCGAGCCGTACACCGAGTAGTCGCCACCGCCATGCTCCACGATCACGGTCTGACCGTAGGTTCCCAGTTGTCCCGCCAGTACTACGTCGCCAGCCGCAACTGCGTGCACAGCAGTTCCCGGCGCAGCGGTGATCCCGATCCCGTTCCAACGCAGCGTTGTGTTATCCGGTCGCACCACGCGTCCGAAGTTGTAAAGTATGTTGCCGTCAACGGGCCAGTCCAGCCTGCCGTAGTCCGAGGTGCGGATTGAGCTCGCGCCGCGTGCGACCGCGCTTACCTTGCTGCTGCCACGACGGCGTTCCGCTTCGATGGTAGCGATGATGTTGTTGAGCTTTGATTCGCTCCGCTTCACCTGAGCCAGCCGCTGCTGCGTCTTTTTCGAATCGGCCTGAACGCGGATCAGGCTCTGTTGACGCTGCTGCTCCAACGCCTGCAGACGCGCGTCCTCCTGCGCTTTTTCCTGCCGGTTTTCCTGAACGTCGCCCTGAAGCGTAACAAGCTCGCGCCGCCGGTTGCGGACTGTGGTCCTGAGCTCGTCCATCCTTCGAGCCAGCGAGCGATCGTGCACCGCTATCTCATGCAGGTACTTGTATCGTGCGATGAGCTCGCCAAATGAGTCTGCCGAGAGGAGCACCTGAAAGTCGAACAGCGGGCCGCGCTTGTATATCTCCGTCAGCCGATGATTCAGGATGGCGCGCTTGGTCACCGCCTCATCCTCGGCGCGAACGAGACTCGCGCTCGTCCCTTTCACCTGATCGGTGATGAATCCAAGCTGCTTGTCAAGTGAGCTCACAACGCGCGTTGTTGCGTCGTGCTGGCGATTGATGTTTTGAAGCTCGTCCGTGAGTGAGTGAGCGGTCGACTGCAGTTTGTTCATACGCTCCTGCAACGACTCGCGTTCGCGTCGGATGCGCTCGAGCTCTTCGCGATTGTTTTGGAGGCGGACGTCCGTACTCTGCGCGTGGCCTGCCAGGGGCAAGAGGCCAAGAACAACCAGAATCAACGCGCGGCGCGCGACCGGCGTTCGTCTCACAGTCGGCGAAGCTGCCGCCCGACGGCAAACGTGCTGCCCAGAAGGCCGATCAGCGCGCCGCCGATCACGCCGAGCGTCGCGAGCCACGGATCGAAGAACGCGGTGCGCATGAAAGAGTGGCTTATCGCCGAATTTGTCGCCCACGTGAGGCCGAGGGCGAGCAAGCCCCCCAGGACGCCCTGAATGAAGCCTTCGAGGACGAACGGCAGCCGAATGAACCCATTCGTCGCTCCGACAAGTCGCATGATCGATATCTCCCTCGCACGTGCCATCACCATGATTCTGATGGTGGCGCCGATTATGATCACGGCAACAGCGGCAAACGCGAGTCCGAGCCCGGTGCCGACTAGCGTGGCGATGGTCCGCAGGCGATACAACTTTGCGACCCAGTCCTCGCCGTAACGGACATCGTCCACGAAATCATAAGAACGTATCCGGTTGGCCACCGCCTTTACCGTCTCCGGATCGCGGAAGCCCGGCTTCAGTTTGACGTCCAGCGATGCCGGCAGGACTCCCGGCTCGAACACGTCACTGAATTCGCCCAGCTCCTTGCGCGCGAGCACGAGAGCGTCCTCCTGCGAGACGTACGTCACCGACGCCACTTCCGGGAACGCGTTGATGTCGCCCATCGCCGCACTCGATGCTTCCACAGGTGTGCCGTCCGCGATGAAAGCGCGTATCTCGACGCGGTTTTCAATGGACTGGAGCGCGTCGCGGATATTGATCGCGACCAGTCCAAACAAGCCGAACGCGAACAGCGAGAACGCAATTGTGACTACGCCCAGCACGCTCAGGAGGGGCGCCCGCCGGAACGCGGAGAACGCCTCACGAAGCGCCATCATAGCGGGTGCTCATCGTGATGACTCGGCGCAACGGTTCGAGTCTCGCGCGGCGCCGGCGGGCCCTCCGCGCTGTCGAAGACGATTCGACCGTGGTTCAGCTCGATGGTTCGATACTCGGCGCGCCGGATGAGATCCAGATCGTGCGTCGCCATGATAACTGCGGTGCCCGCGGTATTGATGTCGCGCAATAGCTGAAAGACTCCCCGCGTCGCTCGTTCATCCAGGTTGCCCGTGGGCTCATCAGCGATCAGCACGTAGGGGTCGTTCACGAGCGCGCGCGCGATTGCGACGCGTTGCTGCTCGCCGCCGGATAGCTCGCGCGGAAGCGCGGTTCCCTTGGAAGCCAGACCGACCTGTGTCAGAACACGCGCAACTCTCGGACGTATCAGGTCGTCAGGCGTCCCGGTCACTTCAAGCGCGAACGCCACGTTAGCCTCGGCGGACCGATCCTCGAGCAGCCGGAAATCCTGGAATACGATGCCGAGGTGCCGACGCACCATGGATATCTGGCGCCGCGACGCATCCCGCGCACTCACACCGCTCACGAGAACGTCGCCCGCCGTCGGCCGCTCCTCCATGTAGATCAACTTGAGGATCGTGGACTTTCCCGAGCCGCTCGGCCCAGTGAGAAATGCGAACTCTCCCTTGTGCAGCTGAAACGATGCATGCGTGAGCGCCACACCTCCGCGCGGGTACTCCTTGGCGACGTTGAGAAATCGTACCAGACTCAAGTGCAGTTCACCTCAACGCCTGCTCGAAGTCCGCGATGAGATCCGACACATCCTCTATCCCGATGCTCAGCCGCAGAAAGCCGTCCGGGATCCCGATCTCCGCGCGAGCCTCCGGGGTCATTGCCGCGTGCGACGTGTATCGCGGCTCGCATACGAGCGTGTCGACGCCGCCCAGGCTGGCCGCGTGCGTGACGACGCCGAGCTGGCTTATGAACCTGGTCGTCGCGTCGCCGCCGGCAGCAAGCTCGACCGCCATCATACCCCCGAAGCCGTCCAGGCATTGCTGCGCCATTTCGTGGTCGGGGTGCGACGGAAGTCCGGGATAGTGGACGCGCGAGAATTCGGGCCGCGACTCGCACCACTCGGCGAGCGCAAGAGCATTCTCGTTCTGCCGCCTGACACGGACGTCGAGCGTCTTCATGCCCCGCTCCAGCAGCCACACCGCGAACGGGTCCGGCGCCTGTCCCCACACGATCATCTTGCGGCGCACCTCGTCGATGTAGGGCGAGGTTCCGATCACCGCGCCCCCGAGCGCGTCATGATGACCGTTCAGATACTTGGTGGTGGAATGAATCACAACGTCCGCGCCATGTTCGAGCGGACGGAAATTGATTGGACTCGCGAACGTGGAGTCCACGACGAGTGCGACGCCTTCGGCCTTGGCAAGGTTCGCAAGCGCGCTCAGATCCAGCACTCTGCAGGTGGGATTGACTGGCGACTCCACGAATATCGCGCGCGTGGTCTGGCGCAGTCCCTTTCGCCACATGCGCGGCGCCAGCGGATCCACCAGTGTCACTTCGATCCCCATCCCCGCGAGCTCCTGCGTGAAGAGCTTGTGGGTGCCCCCATATATCCACGAGCTCGAAAGCAGATGGTCGCCCGGACGCAACAGCGCGAGCATCGCGCACGCAGTCGCACCCATTCCGCTCGACAACGCGACGGCCGTCTCGCCGCCATCGAGCATTGCGAGCCTGCGCTCGACGAGTTCAATGTTCGGTGTGTTGCCGTAACGCGCGTACTTGAGATCTTCGCTCGTGCCCGGCTCCTGCACGAAGCTCACCGATTGCGTGATGGGCGTGACCACCGGCGATCCCGGCACACCATGCGCCGCACCACCGTGTACGGACGTCGTCGATCTCTTCATACTGCCCTCATGCGTGCGTCCTGTCTGGGGTGTCAAGGTCGGGCTTCACGACGCGCACTGATTCGGCCGCAAGCACGCCGGGAATGTCGCGAAGTCCGCACGTGTGTTGCGGGAACGCTTCGTCGATGAGGACCTCGGCCAGCTGTTGACCGCGCGCTCCGCGCACCCACGCGAGCTCGCCGTTGGACAGGAGGCGAAACCGGGCATCCAGCCCGCAAAGACGGACCTGCGGGCCGCGCGCCGTATCGTCCTTGCGGGTCGCCATGTAATCGACGACACGAAGCTCCGGCTGAAATGCCGAATCCAGTGCCGGAATCGGTGTCGATCCGAAAAGCTTCATCAGTGTGTGACGGCTATATACGAGTTGGAGTCCGCCTCGTGCGACACGAGGGACATTCCGTGCCGCTCCAGCACGACGTCTATCGCCTCGATGTGCGACTCGCTGAGCCCGCTGAACACGAAGACAGGGTTCCCCTTCTCATGTTGCATCACGAGCTTCGCTACGATCTCATCAGCGCAGGAAAAATCCATCATGCCAACACTGGAAAAGTCGATGACTGTGACTGCGCAGTCGCTCGCCGCTCGGATCTGCGCCTCGATGTACACTCGTACGGCGACGCCGGTCGGACGTGTGACAAGATTGGAATAGTTTTCCGATACCGCGTCACGCAATACACTGCTCACATCGATGTGTTTCTTCATGATCATCGGTCGACGCGCTCGGGAATGGTAATCTGTACCTGGGCGCCTGGAAACGCGGGTAGGTTTTCCTGCAGAGGCAAGTCCTCGTCCCATGATGGAACTATGGCGAGACGAGCCGTACCGCTGCGGACGGAGAACTTGCCGTCCCACTTGCCTATGAAGCGACGGACACCCGCGAGCCCCTGCCCGCGCCCCGTATCACGGAATCGGCTCACGCCACGCATCACCGCTTCTTCCAGCGCCATGCCGTCGTCCCAGCGATCCGAGCGCGGACGGCCGACAGCAGATTCGAGTGAGACGCGGAAGCCGACCCCCGCGTCGCATACCGCGATCACCAGAACTCGCCGCCCGCCCAACCGCTTCTGCCACCGGTAACTGTTCACGGCGACCCAGCCGCCGTGTTCGGCATGCTCCACGATATTCTGGCACGTTTCGGAAAGTGCCATCGTGAAGCGCATGGTAGCCGTCGCATCGAGCTTCAGCTCGTTTACGAGGATATGCTGCGCCCGCTGCTGGACCTTGTCGACCACCGTGTGCACGTCCTCACTCGCGTTCACGGGCGTCACCTCAAGCAATACGCCCGGATCGTTCTGTCGGCCGCGCGGAACCGTCCCCAGTATCTCGTACAGATCGGCGGCATGCCGAAAAAAACCGGCGCGCGCCCAGTACGACGCCGTCTCGTCCGCTTCGGGTACGGCGAGACTCGGGCGCTCGAGACGCGTCTGCGCCAGCGCCAGCAGCGCCGTAAGGCCGTAGGGAGAAGCCCAGCGGGCGTGTCGCGCGTCTATCAGCACCCGGTCATCCGGCTGTAGCCTCGACAACGGCTCCAGTATCTGCTCGAACGTGACGTCATCCAGTGAAGGTGGAACGGTGATGACGTTCGTCACGTTAGCGAGAGTTCTCCGCGTAGGTAGCTCGCGAGGCTTGTTGCCCCGCGGTGGGTGAGATTGCGCGACGCGGCAGTCATGGCGGCGTCGATCGCGTCGCCTAACTTATCACCTGCGAGCAGCCGCGCGAAATAGGTAGCACCCCAAACGTCTCCGCATCCAGTCGGATCGAGCGTTCCATTCGTCGACGGCGACGCGGCAGGCACTAGCGTAGTGCGGATCGCCCCACCAAAACCACCCGCAGCAGGAAGATTGGCGCGCTTCAGATCGGACAAGCGTTCGAAGCCAGGCGCGGCAAAATAAACTACGCCTCGTGAGCCGAGCGTCACATTTATTACTGCGATGCCAGCCGCCATCGCCGCTGCAGCCAATCCCATGGCGTCGGGCGCTAGCAGCGCCATCTCGTCCTCGTTCACCTGCAACATGTCAAAACAGTGGAGCCACGCGGATACATCCGCGATCCCGCGCGGCACACGAAACCCGCGCGTATCAACAGCGAGTAAGAGCGAGTGGAGATCGCAGTAGATCGGTCCTTGAAAGCTCTGCCGTATCAGTTGCGCCGTCTCGAGGTCGAGCTCCCAACCGCTGATAAGGTTGATGTAGAGCGCGTCAAGATCGGCCAGTAATGGCTTGAGCCCGAGCCACTGCCAGCCTGGAATGAAGCCGTCGAGCTGCTCGCTGCGCCGCTCGCTGCTCTCGTAGCGGAGTGTCACCCGATTGTTCCGGTGCGCCACCTCGATCACTCCTGCGTCCCGTGCGAGATGGCGCAGCGTCGCTGTGTAGTCTCGCGCGAATTGCGCGAGATCGCTCCCCACTTTGATGAGTGGAACGATGTCCCACTCGTCAGCGAGGGCTGCATCCAGCCCGGCAAGCGCGTACGTAATTCCGCCCCACTCGGCTACAGGTGCCTGCGCCGGGTCGCGACCGTGAATGTCGTCCCACACGAAGGTGCCGATCACGCCAAGGCGGCGCCGCGCGTGCGTCGGCTCGTTCACCTCAGAGCGATCCCAGCACCCGTTGCTTGTACGTCGCCACGGCGCCGACGACACCGGCCGACATCGGAAGCGACCCGAGCACGATCCGGCACGCGTCCACCGCAGTCTTGAACGCGCGGCGCCTTACCTCGGCTTGCAACGGAACCATCAGCGCTTCGCCGGCCTGTGTCACGCCGCCAGCAAGCACGACGGTATCGGGATTGAAGATGTTGATAAGATTCGACAGGCCGGTGCCGAGAAACCGAGCCGTGTCGCGGACGACTTCGCGCGCAACCGTGTCGCCGCGGCGCGCAGCTTCGTACACCACGTGCGCGGTCAGTCGCGACAGGTCGCCATCAACAAGCGCGTCTATTGTCGCGCTCGGCTCGTTCTGGAGGGCTTCGCGTGCGCGCTCCGCGATTGCTGGCCCGGAGCAGTACGCTTCCAGGCAACCATAATTGCCGCACTTGCAGCGGCGCCCGTTCGACTCGATGGAAGTGTGACCGATCTCGCCCGCCGCGTCCGACGCGCCATGGTACAGCCGGCCATCGAGCACCAGGCCGCCGCCGATTCCGGTGCCTAGCGTCATGCCGATCACATCACGGCCGCCGCGCGCCGCGCCCCGCCAGAACTCGCCAAGGGTCGCGCAGTTTGCATCGTTGTCAAGTGTTGCGCGCATGTTCACGCGCGAGGATATCTCGTCGCGCAACGGGTAGTCGCGCCATCCAAGGTTGGGAGTGAAGATCACGACACCCCGCTCGCGGTCGAGCGGGCCCGGCGATCCGATCCCGACACCGAGCACGTCGTCGCGTTCGGCGCCCGTCTCTTTATGTAGATCGAGAACGACGCTCTCGATCATTGTGGCGATGCGGTCGGACACGGCGTCGGCGCCAAGATCCGCTCGGGTCGGCAACGTTCGAAGGCCGATCTCCCGACTACCATCCACCGGCATCGCGCCGACCGACAGGTTGGTGCCGCCCAGATCCACGCCAATGATGTACTGCTCTCGGGTCATCGAACGGCCTCCTTGGAGATCACCGACCGCACTGCCGCGGCAACTTCGTCAGGCGTAATCTCGTTCATGCAGCGCCAATGTCCCAGAGGACATTTTTCCGGCCCATGCCGGTCGCACGGCCGGCAGGCCAACGAGCGGTTTCCTACGGTCTTCGAGGCCGGCGCCAGCGGGCCGAAGCCGAACTCGGGGACGGTGGGCCCAAACACTGTGACGGTCGGCGTTCCCATCGCCGAGGCGAGATGCTGCGGCGCGGAGTCGTTCGAGACCAGCACCGCGCACCGGCGAATGAGTTCGGCCGAGCCAAGCAGGGAAAGCTTTCCTGTTGCATCGATTATGCGATCCCGCTCCACGCGCAGCCTGATCTCCCCAGATGGACCTGCGTCGTCGCGGCCGCCGATGATCGCGATGTCATACTGATCTGCGAGTATGGCCGCAAGCGGGCCGAAGCCGGGCCACCGCTTGGTGCCCCAAACGCTGCCTGGCGCAAGCGCCAGCATCGGCCGGTGACGGCCGCGAGTGATCTCGTCGACCGCGGCAACATCGTTGGCGGTGGGGAACAGCGTGGGACGAATCGCGCTGCTCGACGGATCGGACGCCGAAACGGCAAACGGCAGGTCGGCGAGTGACAGCAGTCTGCGAGCGTGATGCCAGTCATCGTGGTAGCTAACGCGCGCGGTGTACGTCCAGCGTCCATCGGAAGTGCTGAACCCGATTCGCTCACTGCATCCGGCGGCGAAAGCAAGTGCGCCACTTCTCGTCGAACCCTGGCAAAGGTACGCGGTGCGTGAGCCGCGCGCAGCGCGTGCTACGCGGAGCAAGCCGCTGATTCCGCCGTCGGTCCCGCGCTTGTCGTAGACGAGAACGCGCGCAACAGAGGGATGCGACTCGAGCAGTGAGGCGCCCGCGGGCGTCGTAACGACGTGAACTTCAGAGTCATGCGCCAGTCGCGTAATGAGCGGCGTCGTCAGCACAACGTCGCCGATGAAGCTCGTCTGCACAACGAGCGTGCGCACGGGTCAGTCTACCTGCAGAACCGCGAGAAACGCCTCCTGCGGGATCTCGACCGATCCGACCTGCTTCATGCGCTTCTTTCCTTCCTTCTGCTTCTCGAGCAGCTTGCGTTTGCGCGAGATGTCGCCGCCGTAGCACTTGGCAAGCACGTCCTTGCGCAGCGCCTTGACACTCGATCGCGCGATAATCTTACCACCAAGTGCAGCCTGGATGGCGACTTCGAAGAGCTGTCGCGGAATCAGATCCTTGAGCTTGTCGGCGATCTTGCGCCCCCATTCGTACGCCTTGTCGCGGTGAATGATCACGGAGAACGCATCCACCGGCTCGCCGTTGATGAGCATGTCGAGCTTCTGAAGGTCGCTCTGGCGATACTCCAGCATCTCGTAGTCGAGCGACGCGTATCCGCGGCTGATCGTTTTCAACCGGTCGAAAAAATCGAGAATAATTTCGCCGAGCGGGAACTCGAAATCGAACTCGACGCGCGCGGAGTCGATGTACGACATGTTCTTGTACACACCGCGCCGCTCGGTTGCGAGAGTCATGATGGGACCGATGTAATCGCCTGGCGAGACGATGCGCGCCTTCACGTACGGCTCTTCCACGTGTTCAATCACTGCCGCGGACGGCATCAACGACGGGTTCTCGATGAGCTCCATCGTGCCGTCGGTCCTGAATACGCGATACTCGACACTGGGAACGGTGGTAACGAGATCGAGGTTGAACTCGCGCTCGAGTCGTTCCTGCACAATCTCCATGTGCAGCAGCCCAAGAAATCCGCAACGGAATCCGAAGCCGAGCGCCGTGGAGGTCTCCGGCTGGTAGTTCAGCGAAGCGTCGTTGAGCTGGAGCTTGTCGAGCGCATCGCGCAGGTTCTCGTACTGCGTCGTGTCCGTGGGATAGATGCCGGCGAACACCATCGAGTGGACGTCCTGGTAACCGGGCAGCGGCTCGACTTCGTCACGGGTGGCGTCGAGCACGGTGTCACCGACTCGCGTCTCTTTCACATGACGAACATTTGCCACAACGTAGCCAACCTCTCCTGGGCGCAGTGCGTCGGTCTTTATCTGGCGAAGCTGGTGGTAACCCACCTCTTCGACATCGTAAGTCGCGCCCACGGCGCTGAACTTGATCTTCATGCCAGCCTTGAGCTCACCATCCACCACGCGCACACTCGGGATGGCGCCGCGGTAGCGGTCGTACATCGAGTCGAAGATGAGCGCGCGAAGCGGCGCGGACGCGTCGCCCTCGGGGGGCGGCACGCGCAGCAGGATCTCTTCGAGGAGAGCGGGGACGCCGACCCCTTCCTTCGCGCTGACGCTGAGCACCCGGGCGGGCGGGACGCCCAGGAGGTCCACGAGCTGCTGACGGCGCCGCTCCGGCTCCGCGCCAGGCAGGTCGATCTTGTTGAGAACGGGGATGATCTCGAGGCCGGCGTCCATGGCCAGGAAGAGATTTGACAACGTCTGCGCCTGGATCCCTTGCGATGCGTCCACTACGAGTATTGCGCCTTCGCACGCAGCGAGCGAGCGGGACACCTCGTAGGTGAAGTCGACGTGGCCCGGCGTGTCGATCAGATTCAGCTCGTACGTCTTTCCGTCGACGCCAGTGTAGCCCATACGCACAGCGTTGAGCTTGATCGTGATGCCGCGCTCGCGCTCGAGGTCCAGAGTATCCAGCACCTGCGCCTTCATCTCGCGCCGTTGGAGCGTCCCCGTCGCCTCGATCAGTCTGTCGGCGAGCGTGGACTTGCCATGGTCAATGTGGGCGACGATGCAGAAGTTACGGATGTGCTGGAGCTTCATTCGGGGCGTTTTGAGAAAACTCTCGGGTAGCCCTGAAATATACCGGGCGGGTGGGCGTCGCTCCGCGCACCGCGGTAGAACCAACCAGCGTCACGGACGGTAGCTGCCGCGTGGCTGCGCGACGGGTCGTCCACTGCCGTGCGATGGACGCGTGAACGCCGCGCACGGCGTCGTGTACGGCGCGAGGGTGCCATCCGGACAGTGCCTCAGCGCGCGCGTGCGCGGATCGGAACTGTACGGCGTGTCGTAGCCGTAGCCATTACGGTAACCGCGCCCGTCCCCAGTGCCGTAGTACCGGAAATCGTTGTATCCCTGGCGGTACGGAGACGCGCCCCACGGGTCGCTGTATCCGCCCGCGTAGCCGCCGTATCCATCGTCGTATCGTACGCCGCCGCGGTACGCCGAACGACCAGCGCCGCCGCGACCGATCTCGTAGGGAGCGTATGCGATCGAGTACTCGCCGCGGGCGCCAACGCTCGAGCGCGCGAACCGGTCCACGATCTCGAACGGATCTGTAGCGGCTCGCCGGTCCAGTGTTCCCGTGTCCCAACTGTCACCCCGACCACGATAACCGCGAAAGTCGAAAGGCGTCCGCGACGCGACGGCGAAGACATAGCCCACCCCCTCGGTCGGATCCGCCTGGAACGCGAGAGCGCTCCCGTTCCGATCGCCGTGGTATCTAGAACGATCGTTCGGACGGCTTGGGTACAATATGGCCATTCGCCCATCGGTGTTCACCCGCACCAGGGTCAAGTAGCTTCCGGCCTCGCCGCTATACATGATCCGGCCTGCGTCGCCGCGGTCGAACTCGTTGCCGCGGTCGAACCACACGGCCACGTTCGGGGCGCGCTGGGCCTCAAGCAGGACGGGAGCAGCGGTGCATAGCAAGACGCTGGAAGCAAGCAGGCGCGAAGCGGCAGCTGTGGTAAGGTTCATGAAATCCTCCTCGTAGGACTACCCCAAATTATGTTGCAGTTTCCCGGCCCGATCCAGTTTTCGGCCGGATCCCGGTAAATACAGTGGGTTGATGGCCTTACAATCGATTATCGACGCGGTCGAGGCGCTTCCGGCGTTTGCGCGGATAGCGAACACGATTCCGGCGGCAGGACAACGCGTCACCGTTGGCGGCTTGCATGGTTCGAGCGGAGCTGCACTGGTCGCCGCGTTGGCCAGGAAGATGGAGCGGCGATTTTTCGTGATCGTCGCTGAGAATGTCGGGGATGCCGAACGCTGGCTCGCCGACCTCGAGGCGCTGGACGGCGGCGCGGCGGTCGCTTTCTATCCTCCCCGCGAGAGTTTCGGCGAAGCCGAGCCGCACGCCGAGGTTGCGGGCGAGCGGGTAGAGACGCTCGAGCGCGCGGCGCGCGGCGACGTTCGCGTCCTTATCACGACCGCGCGCGCGCTGATGGAGCGCACGCAACTTCCGGCGATCCTGCAGTACGGACGGCTCGAACTGCGCAAGGGCGACATCCGAAAGCTTGGCGACCTGAGCGAACACCTCGAATCGATCGGCTTCGAGCGTGTCGATATGGTCGAGGACGTCGGACAATTCAGCGTACGCGGCGGGATCTTCGACGTGTACGGCTTCGGTATGGCGAATCCGGTGCGCATCGAGTTCTGGGGCGACGAGATATCCGAGATGCGCCACTTCGATCTCACCACTCAGCGTTCTACACGGGATGCGGAAGTCGCCCTCATCCTGCCCGCGGACGGTGTGGCGGCCAAGCGGTCGAGCGGTCGAAAACGAGATGTGAGAGCGTCGCAACGGGCGGGTGCCCGTGTTGCAATCACGGAACTCTGGCCCGCCGACACGCTCGTCCTGGTGCCGTCGGATTCGCACGCGGAACCGGAGATGCGGCGCACGTGGGACGAGGCGCAACACCACCTTGTGCTGGCGATGCGTCGCGGCGAGGATGTCCCGGGTCGCGACGAGCTGTACGTTGCACCCGCGGCTGCAGTGCGTACACTTCGCTCGTTCGGCACCATCGCGCTCGGGAGCGACAGCGAGCCTGATGTCGGGTTTCCGTTCCGCGCGCCAGAGACGATCAGTCGCGATCTCAAGCTTCTAAATCGCGTGGTCCGCGACGGAGTTCCAACGCTTATCCTCTGCGACAACGGGGGCCAGATCGAGCGTCTGGAAGAGTTGCTCACGACGAACGCGCGCGAGCCGTTGCCGGCTGCGCTCGTACTCGGCGTGCTCACCGGCGGATTCCTGCTTCCTCCGCGGGGGGCCTACCCGGGCCTGCGCGTCCTGACAGATCACGAGATCTTTCGACGCGAGCGACGCATTCGCCGAGCACGCAAGTACGTCACTGGCGGCGGAATAGACACGCTCGGTGCAATTACACCAGGTGATTACGTGGTGCACCTCGAGCACGGAATCGGGATCTATCGTGGCATCGAGCAATTATTCGTAAAGGAGTCAACCGTCGAAGTCGCGGTGATCGAGTACGAGGGCGGCGATCGCCTGAATGTCCCGCTGTACAAGGTCGACCAGATCGAGCGCTACCGGTCCGCGGCGGATATCGGCGAAGACGTGGCGCCGCCCCGTCTGCACAAGCTTGGTGGCCGCAGATGGGGACAGCAGCGCGACAAGACACGGTCCGCGATTCAGGAGATGACCGTTGAACTGCTGGACCTGTACGCGCGGCGCAGCGTCGCGACGCGCGCGCCCTCGCTTCCGGACTCGACGTGGCAACGCCAACTCGAGTCGTCGTTCCTGTTCGAAGACACGGACGACCAGCGCAAGGCGACGGTCGATGTGAAGGGCGACATGGAGCGACCCCGCCCCATGGACCGCCTGCTCGTTGGAGACGTTGGCTATGGCAAGACCGAGATTGCGGTGCGCGCCGCGTTCAAGGCCGTGCAATCGGGGAGGCAGGTCGCGGTGCTTGTTCCAACCACGATTCTGGCGGATCAGCACGCGCGCACCTTCGGCGACCGCTTCGCGGATTTTCCCATCAATGTGAAGGTTCTGAGCCGGTTTCAGACGCACAAGGAACAGCTTGATGTCCTCAAGGACGTCTCCGCGAAGAAGGTCGATGTCGTCATTGGAACACATCGTCTGTTGAGCCCCGACGTGGCGTTCGGTGATCTCGGCCTCATCGTGATCGACGAGGAACATCGCTTTGGCGTGAAACACAAGGAACGACTGAAACAGCTTCGCCTGGAGACGGACGTCCTGACCCTTACGGCGACGCCGATTCCGCGAACTCTGCACCAGTCCCTTGCCGGCCTGCGCGACATGACACTCATGCAGACCCCTCCCCGCGACCGTTCCCCGGTTCTCACGTACGTCGAGCCGTGGGACGACGCTCTGATCGAGGAAGGAATCTCGCGCGAGCTCGATCGCGGCGGCCAGGTGTTCTTCGTGCACAACCGCATCGAGACTATCGATGCGATAGCGCAGCACATCGGGCGGCTCGTGCCGCGGGCGCGCATCGTGGTGGGACACGGGCAGATGCGCGAGCACGAGCTCGAGAAGGTCATGCGCCGGTTTGTCGACGGCGAGGTGGATGTTCTCGTCTCGACGCTAATCGTAGAGTCGGGCCTCGATGTTCCGAACGCGAATACGATGTTCGTGAATCGCGCGGACATGTTCGGGCTTGCACAGCTGTACCAGCTTCGCGGCCGCGTAGGACGGTCGCACCGCCGCGCGTATTGCTATCTGCTCGCCGCGGACAACATGGACGATGATTCCGAACGCCGACTCAAGATCCTGGAACATCACACCGAGCTCGGGTCCGGCTACCGCATCGCGCTCAAGGACATGGAGCTGCGTGGCGCGGGCAACCTCCTCGGGCCGGAACAGTCGGGATTTGTGCATGCCGTCGGGTTCGACCTCTACCTGCGAATGCTGGAAGAGACGGTTCACCGCGTCATGAACGGTGGCGACGGTCCAAAGCTCCAGCCGGCGGACATTTCGCTGGACGTGCCCGCGTTCATTCCGGACGACTTCATGCCGTCCCAGGATGCCAAGCTTGACGTCTACCGCCGTCTCACCTCGATGACCGAACCGGAAGCTATCTCGGGGCTTCGCGCGGAGGTCCGGGACCGCTTCGGCGCCCTCCCTCCCGAGGCGAGCCACTTCTTCACGTCAGCGCTGCTCCGGGTGCTCGGCGGACGGATCGGCATCGAGACCCTTGCGGTGCGGGCCAACGAGGCTCGTATTACCTTTAGAGGCTCGGCGGTCCCGGCTATGAAAGGGATCTCCTCGGCGTTCCACGAGGTACAATTTCAGGCCGAGGTGCGCCGCGCGCATCCTCTCTCGCTCAAGCTCATCAGGCTGGGCGGCGCGTCCGTGCTGGACGGGCTTGTCCATGCGCTCACGTTGATCCAACCCACTCCAACATCAAGATGAAACCAGCTTCTATCGCCCTTGCCGCTGCCGCGGCCTTCGTTGTAGCAGCGACAGCATGCTCGGGACTGAAGGAAGCGATGAGCGCACACGTCGACACGGCCGCGAAAGCAGGGTCCGCGGAGCTCTCCGTCGATCGCCTCGCGAAGCTGCTCGACGAGGCCAAGGTGCCACCACGCAAGGACGTCGCGCAGGCGATCGCCAACGCGTGGGTCGACTACGAGCTGCTCGGTCAGTCGGCTGCGAAGGGCGACACGGCCGTCACCGACAAGCAGCTCGATGATGCGCTCTGGGCGCCCGTCTCCACGATGAAGGCGAAGAAGTATTACGAGCTCGTCTCCAAGAACTGGGGTACCGAGGACACGGCCGCTGCGCGGCACATGTGGGAGAACGGCGATATACTGGCCGCGTCGCACATCCTCCTGCTCACGAAAGGCGCGACGCCCGAAGTGAAGGCTGCGGCCAGGAAGAAGATTGATGCGCTTCGGGCGCAGGCAACGTCCGCGAACTTTGCAGCGCTGGCCAAGGCGAACAGCCAGGACACGCCTTCCGCCGCGCGCGGCGGCTCGCTCGGGCTGTTTGCCAAGGGCGCAATGGTGCCGCAGTTCGAGCAGGCGCTGGTTGCGCTCAAGCCGGGCGAGATCTCGCCTGTGATCGAGACGGATTACGGCTATCACATCATCCGCCGCCCGACCTACGACGAGGTGAAGGGCCAGCTGCTGCAGGCCTCCAAGGGCAAGTCGGTCCAGTTGGCGGAAAGCACGTTCGTTGCGAACATGCAGAAGAACGGCAAGATCGACATTCACAGCGACGCCGCCGCGACGGCGCGTGGGGTGATCGCGGATCCGGACGCGCACCGCGACGACAATGCGACGCTCGCAACGTCTACAGCAGGCAATTTCACAGCCGCCGAGCTTTCGCGCTGGATGTCTACTTTCCCGCCGCAGGCCCAGGCTCAGCAGCGCGGCCAGCTGGCCAACGCACCCGACTCGATCGTTGTGATGTTTGTCAAGAACTTCATCACGAATGATCTGGTGCTGCACGCCGCGGATAGCGCCAAGGTGGGGCCCACGCCTGACGAGATGAAGCAGCTCCACAACGCATTCTTCCAGTCGCGCGATGCGGCGTGGGCGCAGCTCGGCGTCGATCCCAAGAGCCTCGCCGACAGCGGCAAGACGGAATCGGATCGCGTGCGCATCGCGTCGGCACGCGTGGAGAAGTACATGGACGCCCTGGTTGGTGGGCAGGCGCAATTCATTCAGGTGCCCGAGCCAGTCGCGCGCGTTCTGCGCGACAAGCAGGGCGCGACCGTGAACGCGGCAGGCCTGGACCGTGCCGTCGAGCGCGCGGTCAAGACGCGCACAGCTGCCGATTCGACAGCCCGTGCAGGCGCACCGGCGACCGCGGTTCCGATGCCTGGTGGCCAGGCGCCGCAGGGTGGGCAGCAGATGACCGCGCCGCCAGCCAGCCGGACCCAGCCAGCCAATCCAACCCCGAAGAAGCCGTAGTCATCATGTCGTTGAAGTCAGTTGCTGTATTCCTCTGCGCCGCGATGCCATCTGCGCTCGCGGCCCAGAGTGTGGTTCCAGTCCCTGCTTCCCACGTCCAGGCGCCGGATGCAAGAGCTGTTGATACTGTTGATCGCGTCGTCGCGATCGTCGGAAGCTCGGTTATCACGTGGAGTGATCTGGCCGCCGCCGTGAACGAGCAGCGGGCAGCCGGTCTCCAGCTGCCCGCGGACGCCGCAGGTCAGCTCAAAGTGGCGCGCGGTGTGCTCAACGATCTTGTGGATCAGGAGATCCTGGTTCAGAAGGCGAAGGATGTGAAGGTCGATGTCAGCGATCAGGACGTCTCATCGCAGGTCGACAAGCAGATCAAGGACGTGCGCTCGCACTTCAAGAGCGACATCGAGTACAGGAACGAGCTGAAGGCTGCCGGCTTCGGCTCACCGGACGAGTATCGCAAGACGTTGTTCGACCAGTTCCGCCGCCGCCTCATTCAGCAGAAGACATTCTCCGAGTTGCAGAAGCGTGCGAAGCCCGCGAGTGTCACGGAGGAAGAGGTCACTGCAGCGTTCGATAAGGTGAAAAACCAGCTGCAAAAGCGGCCCGCGACAGTAACATTCCGTCAGATCGTCGTGGCACCGCATGCATCCGCACACGCGGACTCGGTCGCGCGTGCGAAGGCCGAGTCGCTGCTCGTGCAGCTTCGCAAGGGTGCTGACTTCGAGGAGATGGCGAAGCGCGAATCGATGGATCCCGGGACCAAGAACGTGGGCGGCGATCTTGGCTGGAATCGGCGCGGGTCAGGGTTGGTCCCGGAGTTCGAGGCGATGATGTTTGCGCTCCGCCCCGGCGAGCTCAGCCCGATTGTGAAGACGTCGTTCGGCTACCACATCATTCGCGTCGATCGTGTGCAGCCGGCAGAGGTGAAGGCACGACACATACTAATTGCTCCTGTAATCGACTCGAACGACGTGCACCTCGCGCTGCTGCGTGCCGATACGGTCGCGGAGAAATGGCGCAAGGGCACAAACTTCGATTCGCTCGTCGTCAGGTATCACGACGGGTCCGAGGATAAGGGAATTCTTCAGCCGTATCCCATTGACACGCTTCCCCAGGCATACCGCACAGCGATCGGAAGCCACCAGGCCAACGACATCACGGATCCGTTTCCGCTCACGTCGCCTACCGGCTCCACGAAGTACGCCGTGATCCAGCTCACCTCGCGCACGGCTGAAGGGCAATATTCGCTTGCAGAGGAACGGGAGCTCATCCGTTCCCAGCTGGCATACGAGAAGCAGGCCCGAGCGCTGCTCGACCAACTGCGTAAGGAGACTTACGTGTCACTCAGGCTCTGACCTTGAGCGCGAGCGTCACCCTGCCGCGGCTCGCGGTCACGGTCGGCGACCCGCGTGGCATCGGACCTGAAATAATTCGCGCAGCGCTGGAAGATCCGGCGCTGCGAAGTGTATGTAATCCCGTCATCGTCGGGCCGGATGGAGCGGGCATTGATGTCGAGGTGAGCATCGGCCAGTGGGACGGCTCGCGGTCCGCAGACTCGGCCGCTCACGCCGGAAAAATCAGCGGTGATGCAATCGCCCGTGCCGTCGCAATGGCACTTGCCGGCGACGTTGACGGAATCGTTACCGCGCCCATCGACAAGTACGCGCTGCTTGCCGGCGGCTATGACTTTCCAGGTCACACGGAGCTGCTCGCCGCGCTGACCGGGTCGCGCGTCGCGATGATGCTGGCGTCGGACCGCCTGCGGGTTGTGCTGGCGACGACGCATATCGCGCTCCGCGATGTCGTTCGGGATCTCACCCCCGACGCGATAGCGTCGGCCGCTCGGGTGACGCGCGCGGGCCTTCGCGACTGGTTCGGCATCGAGTCTCCGCGCATCGCGCTCTGCGCCCTCAATCCGCACGCGGGCGATCACGGAAGATTCGGTAACGAGGACGACACCGTTCTCGCGCCGGCCGCGCGCGACTCGGGATTACTCGGTCCGTTCCCCGCAGATACCGTATTCGTGCGGGCCATCCGCGGCGAGTTCGATGCCGTCATCGCGCCATATCACGACGTCGGGATGACAGCAGTCAAGGTGGCGTCATTCGGAAGCGCGGTGAACGTTACACTCGGCCTTCCATTCCCGCGTACATCACCAGATCACGGCACAGCGATGGACATCGCGGGGCGCGGAATCGCGGATCCGGCGAGCTTCAGCGCCGCGATGCGGATGTGTGCGGCGATAGTGCAGCGTCGGCGCCTGGCGCAGTCGCGCTGAACTCGACACCCAGAGAATCGATCTTGCGGCCATCCATCTCGCGCACGATGAACGTCGTATCGCCCAGCACCATTCTGTCGCCAGCGACCGGCAAACGACCAAGCGCGCCGAACACAAATCCGCCTACGGTCGTATAATCTTCTTCGGGGATCGCGGTCCCGAACTGCTCGTTGAATTCCGATATGCTCGTCGCGCCCGATATTATTGTCTCGCCGGTGCTTGATGTGCGCATATCCACCTCCTCGGCCACGTCATATTCGTCCAGGATCTCACCGACGATCTCCTCGAGGAGATCTTCCATCGTCACGATTCCGGCGGTTCCCCCGTACTCGTCGAGGACGATCGCCATGTGCTCCTTGCGCCGCTTGAAATCCGCGAGCACATCTTCCACCTCGCGTGACCCGGGAATGAAGTACGCGGCACGCATCAGCGGCCGCAGCACGAATTCCGTCGGTCTCTGCGCAAGGATCGGGATCAGGTCCTTTGCCAGAATAATCCCGATGATGTCATCGATTGTCTCCTCGTACACCGGGTAACGCGAGAGGCCGCTCTCACTCACGAGCGCGATGATGTCGTCGAGTGTCGCGGTCGCCTCGATCGCGACGATCTCGGTGCGGGGCGTCATCACCTCCCGCGCGTTCTTCTCCGAGAATTCGAACACCGCGTCCAGCATGGCCGCATCGTTTTCCTCGATGGCGCCACCTTCCTCGCTCTGCTCGACGAGCATTCGCAGCTCCTCGGGCGAGTGCACCGACTCGGCGCGCGGCACGGGCTTCTGGCCTAGCGAGTGCATGACGAAGACGGCGGAGCGATTGAGCAACCACGTGAAGGGCGACATGACCCACGCGAACGCGAGCAGCGGCGGCGTCAGGTAGCGCGCCCATCGCTCCGGCTGGTTCAGCGCAAAGGTCTTGGGCGTCAGCTCGCCAAAAACGACGGTCATATACGTGACGAACGCGAGTGCGATCACCGTCGCGATAGTGACGCGGGTGGCGACGTCGATGCCAAGTGGAAGCTGCGAGAACGAGTCTGCGAACGACTGGACGAGCAACGACTCCGCGATCCAGCCAAGGAGAAGGCTGGTGAGAGTGACGCCAAGCTGGCTGGCGGAAAGTGCGCCGGCCAGGTTGGACGTTGCCTTGAGCGCGACACGCGCGAGACCATCGCCACCGCGCGCCATGGCTTCAAGGCGCGTCTTGCGCGATCGAACGAGCGCGAACTCGGCGGCCACGAAAAAAGCGTTGATCAGGACCAGCCCGAAAACGGCCGCGATGCGTAGTAACACCCCCAAAGATACCTAACCTCAGGCCCTGCTGGGGGCGCCGGCGCGGCTGGCGGCAGCTGGTGGCGGCTCGCGAACAGGATCAGTGGGCAGACGGGGCCGTAGCATACCCGTGTCAGCTGGCCCGGTTTGAGGCCGCCGACCTGTTAAATTTCGGGGCTATGTCAGAGAAGCAGCAGATACGCAATATCGCCATCATCGCGCACGTTGATCATGGCAAGACGACGCTCGTAGACAAGATGCTACGCCAGGCCGGGGCCTTCCGCGACAACCAGATTGTTGCGGAGCGCGTGATGGACTCGAACCCGCTCGAGCGGGAGCGGGGGATTACGATCCTTGCGAAGAACACTGCGGTGAGCTGGCACGGCACCAAGATCAATATCGTCGATACCCCGGGTCACGCGGACTTTGGTGGGGAAGTGGAGCGCATCCTTCGAATGGTGGACGGCGTTCTTCTGGTGGTTGACGCGTTCGACGGGCCGATGCCGCAGACGCGGTTCGTGCTCGGGAAGGCGCTTGCTCTCAAGCGCACGCCGATTGTCGTCATCAACAAGATCGACCGCCCGGGTGCAGACCCGATGCGCGTGCACGACGAGATCCTCGATCTTTTCATAGAACTGGAAGCGGACGCCACGCAGCTCGACGCGCCTGTGGTGTATGCATCTGCGAGGGAAGGCGTCGCAACGATGGACATGGACGTGACGCCCGTCGACCTGTCGCCGTTGTTCCAGACCATCGTCGACACCGTGCCGGCTCCGGCAACCGATGTTGACGGACCGTTTCAGATGCTCGTGTCCACGATCGACCATTCGCCGTACCTGGGCAGGCTGGCGATCGGTCGCATCGAGCGCGGCACGGTGAACGTTGGCGACAACGTCGCGCTGCTCGCGATGGATACGAATACATCGCCGGATCTGGCGCGAGTTACGCGGCTGTTCACGTATGACGGTCTCGACCGCATCGAGGTGAACAGCTCGACCGCCGGGAACATCGTCGCGCTCGCAGGTCTGGAGGGTGTGGAAATCGGGCTTACGATCACGGACGTGAACACGCCCGAGCGGCTCGAGGGAATCTCGGTCGAAGAGCCGACGATCTCCGTGGATTTCCTTGTCAACAACTCACCATTCGCGGGCAAGGAAGGGAAGTACGTCACGTCGCGCCAACTTCGGGAGCGACTGTACAAGGAGCTCGAGCGGAACGTCGCGCTTCGTGTGGATGACACTGCTGCCACAGACACGTGGACCGTCGCGGGCCGCGGCGAGCTGCACCTCACGATCCTCATGGAGACCATGCGTCGTGAGGGTTTCGAGTTCCAGGTCTCCCGTCCCCGGGTCATCACGCGCGAAGGCGCGGACGGTGAGAGATTGGAGCCGTACGAAGAGCTCTCGATTGACGTTCCGGAAGAATTCCTCGGTGCCGTTATCGAGAAGCTCGGTCCACGCCGCGGCGAGATGATCGAGATGAAGAACCCGGGACAGGGAATGACTCGGCTCACCTACAGAATTCCGGCGCGCGGTCTCTTCGGCTACCGGTCGGAATTTCTGACGGACACGCGCGGTACTGGAATCATGCATCACAGGTTCCTGGAGTACGGACCGTGGGCGGGTCCACTCTCCGGCCGCTCCCGCGGAACGCTGGTGTCGATGGACGCCGGCGTGATCGTTGCATTCGCGCTCGCGAACCTCGCCGAGCGTTCGACGTTGTTCGTCTCACCCACGGATCCCGTGTATGAAGGGATGATCATCGGTGAGAACTCGCGGCCCGGTGACATGGACGTGAATCCGACGCGCGAGAAGAAAATGTCCAACATGCGTTCGAAATCAACGGATGAGAACATCCAGCTCGAGCCGCCGCGCACGATGACCTTGGAGAGCGCACTGGAGTACATCGAAGAAGATGAGCTGATAGAAATAACCCCCGCAGCGATTCGGCTGCGCAAGCGTCATCTCAGCTCCAACGACCGAAAGAAAATGTCGCGTGAGTCGAAGCGGGAGCGCGTGGCTGGCTGACGCTTTGCACGCCGGTGGCACGACTTAGGCACAACATTCTCGCGCGTCAGTCACACGCTTTTTTTCGGCGCAAAGTGTTGACGCCGCGAGTGCCTGATCAATTAACTTCCTGTGAACCCCGTGAAATTCAGATGGAGACGGACGACATGCTTTTGGGAGAGTTGGGCGTGCTGGCAGTTGAAGACGTGCGCCCTGACGTAGGCGCCACGATCTCGGCGGCTCGGCCGTTCGAGGAGGATCCTGAGGACGAAGGTCTCGCGGATGCGTTCGACGCGGGGGACGGCGACGACGAAGTTGATCTCGATGCCGATCCGGACGCCGATCTCGACGATGCCGATGCGGAAGACGAGGACGATCTGGATGACGACGATCTGGACGACGACCCCGATGATGTGGACGACGAAGTCGATGAAGCCGACGACGACTTCGATGACGACGATGAGGACGACGACGAAGACCTCGACGACGACCTGGATGAGGACGCTGATATAGACACCGTCGACGATGGCGAGGCGGGTGACGGAGAGGACGCCGACCTCTGATCGGCTCGGGTCATCGAATTGGTGGACGAGAAAGGGCGACCCGGGTGGGCCGCCCTTTCTCGTTCGTGTGTACCGCTAGCGCTTCCGCGCGTGCTTTCCCGCGCGGCCGAAGACTTCTCCAACCGGCCGGCCAATCATGCTGGCAATCCCTTCTTCGAGCCTGGCGCTCCCGACGCGTCCCCCGTTGATGACCAGGGTCAGGTGATTGTAGGAGACGCCTAGCTCGGCTGCGGCCTCAGCCATCGTTTCCCGGCGGAGCGTCACGGCCGCTCTGAACGCCGCCTTGCGCTCGAGTGGCGTCATCGCCATTCTTGGCTACCTCGACGTTGTATTTCTAACGGTTAGAAGTATCACGGATTCCTTCTGATGTGGAATATGATACCCGGGCGTAGCAAGTCAAGAGAGTTATGATACGAAGCCGTATCGCCAGCCGAGTGACATTTGGGGACAGGCTGAGGACAGCGAGGCAGAGATATCGGCCGGAAGGGCAGAAGCTGACCCAGGGTGGCCTCGCGGAAGCCGTTGGCGTGGAGCGCAACACAGTGAGCCGGTGGGAGAATGGCGGGATGCTTCCAAAGGACCCGGTGGTGATTGCGTCGCTGGCGGCGGTACTGCAGGTAACCGCCGACTGGTTGATATCCGGCGACAAGGCACCAGGCAGTGCGCGAAAGCTCCGCGAGCGGCCGCCCGCCCGGTATCCGGGCACTGGGCCGCACCTCCCCGATCGCGCAGGCACGCTCGCGCTCGGCTACCTCGACCGCCTGCGCGACGCCGCCTGCTCGGAATCACAGATCCGCGGCGCCGAGGCGCTGCTCGTCGCTGCGGCGCGGAACCGCGTGTGTGCCACGCCATTCGAGCGCCGCTCCGAAGAAGACGTCTGCGCCGATGTCGATGCGGCGTGGGACGTTATAGTCCGAATCCTGCGGAGGGCGGGAATCCGGCCGTAGCTGGACGGCCGCGTCGCTTGTTCGCAGCCGCGGTCCGTCTTATCTTGCAACGCTCCCGGCGGGTTGTTCGCGCGGATAACGCGGGCGATCGAGTCGCGGGCCTGTAGCTCATGTGGTTAGAGCTCACGCCTGATAAGCGTGATGTCGGTAGTTCAACTCTACCCAGGCCCATTACTATCAGCCCGATAAATGAAAGCCCCGCAATGGTTTACGCCGTTGCGGGGCTTTTTGTACCCCGTGGTTGTTGCTGACGCGTCCCCACAGTGCCAATGGCAGTGACCAACTGAGGTGCAGCATGCCAAGAGTAAGGAAGAGCCGCGTGTATACGCGGAATCAGGGTGGAGTGCGGAGATATTACGGTGACTTTCGCGACTTCGCAGATGTGGGAGGGTCGCGAGAGGCGTTGATCCCCAAAGGAGCGGAACGCGCGACGACCGATGAGAAACTCGCGCAGGCGTTAGCCGCCGAGCGCATTGGAGATCTGGAAACGCGGCGGCGTCGAAAGCAGCGCCGGGAGCCCGAGGGCGATACATACCTTGCGCCCTATGTAGCGTACCACATGGTGGCGAAATCACGGTCACAACGCTGGACAGGGCAGTGGCTCGAAAGCGTTGAGATGCACCTGATCGCAGCGATTGAGTTCTTCTGCAATGGCGGCAAAGCACTCCCGCGCGGAGAGGATGATGCGCCGATACTGACCGGCATTGAGGACCGGGAGTTGGATAGCATCGGCGTGACAGATGTGCAAGCCTACGTCGAGTGGTTAGCGAGCCGACCCGCGCGGCATGGTGCGATGTTGTCGTTGTCCAGCCAGCGGAAGTATCTCAATAGTCTGAGTAACTTGTACAGGCGTGCAATCAGCGAGCGGAAGGTGCCCGTGGGATATAACCCGGTTAGCGGACTCATGGATAAGCCACAGGACGGCGCCGGGCGACGCGAGGCAAACTGGTTGGAAGTACACGACGCAGCGCTCTTCCTGGAAAGCGCACGACTGTACGTAGCCGAACAACGCAACGGCGCACCGGCCATTCCGTTCGTGTATCCGTTAATCGCCACGTTCCTTCTGACCGGCGGACGTCCGGCAGAGGTGTTCGGGTTGGAGATCAGCGATGTCTGCTTTGAGCGCAAGACGGTGACCTTTCGACGTAATCAATGGCGTCGCCTCAAGACCGATGAGAGTTGGCGTGCAATCCCATTGTGGCCACAGCTTGCATCAATCATTGATGAATACTTGCACGGTCCCTTAGCGCCACAAGAGCGGTTGTTATTTCCGAGCGTCAAGAACGATGGATTGATTATCGACATCCGCAAGGTGCTGGATCATGTCGCCGTACAGGCTGGTTGGAAGGCGGGTGACGTCCGACCATATGCATTTCGGCATACATACACCGCTGCGCGACTCCAAACATTGGACCGCGGACATCCTGTGAGCAACTACACGGTAGCGAGAGAGCTCGGTCATGGTGGAGACGCTTTGGTCAAGCGTGTGTACGGACATCTTGGCACCGTTCGGCATCGCGCTGACGTCATCGAATACCGCGCCGACCACTTCGCCGAGCAGCTCGGGGAGCGGCTACGCAAACTTCACGAATGTGTTCAAGAACGTGTCCACGAACATGCGGCGGCTTAGCATGCTGTACCCCGCGCTGAACAGTGAGCCGTCCCTGTACAGGCACATGGTTCAGGAGACAATGCATACTCACTCAATCGAAGACACTATACGGCAGATGATCGCGCCGATGCCTACCGGATCAGCCGTCATGCTGCCGGTTGATTGGCTTCGCACCGTGCTCGACGGCGCCGAAGTTAGTAGCACTGCTGCCGCACAGGCCTCTCCAGCACTCGCGATGGACTATACAATTGGGCAAGTCGCGACACTGATCGGACGAAAGCCGAGTACCGTGCGGGGGTGGTGTGGTGCCGGATTACTCACTGCGTATCGACTGAACAATCGAGACTGGCGTATTCCAGCTGATGCGCTGCAAGAGTTTCAGCGAACGCAGCGCGAACAACAACACTCTCGTCGTCATCATCGCCAGGGACGAAGGCGCACAAATGAGCCGGTCGATCTCCAAGCCTGGCGACGCGTTACAGCTGGCTAGCCTGAGCGACGTCGGTGGAAAGCTGTTCCGTCGTCCTCGACTCAGTCCCTCGACGGTGGAGGGCGATCCGTAGAATCCGGGCTTGACTTATGTAAGAAAAAAGGCAAATATTTCTTACATGAGAGCGCGCCCCATCGACCCGAATAGTACTATGCAGCGGATGCTGCGGCGCTTTCGTGCCTCTGCCGCCGGACGGATCTTCTCGGCGAAGGATTTCCTCGATCTCGGGACTCGGGGGGCGGTCGACCTTGCTCTCCTGCGATTGCAACGTGAGGGGATCATCGAGCGCGTAGGCCGGGGACTCTATCAGCGGCCCAGGGTTAGCCCTCTCGTGGGAGCCGTACCACCATCGCCTGCGGCCGTGGCGCAGGCCGCTGCTCGTGCCAGTGGGGGACGCATCGCACCAACCGGAGCCGCTGCCTTGAATGCGCTGGGCATCTCGACACAGGTACCGGCGCGCGCCGAATACCTCACCGATATATCCTCACGCCAGCTGCCGGTCGGAGCACGGACGGTTCGGCTCCGGCACGTGAGGCCGGGCAGGGTCGCGCAGGCTGGAACATTGGCAGGGACAGTCATCGAGGCGTTGCGCGAATTGGGCCCTGACGGCGTCACATCGACAATTCGGCGGCAGATTGCGCGGGCCTTAACAGAGACTGACGCGCGTGCCCTGCGACAGGCCGCGCGACATGCACCGAGCTGGGCGGTTGCGGAAATCCACGCCATTGCAGACCTCGTGATTGGCAAGAGTGGTGTGCGTTCGGGCGATGGACGTGTTCGCTAACCGCCGCCCGCGCGACCGTGCCGACGTTTTTCTGACGTCAGCTGCTCAACGCGGGATCGAGCGCGCATCAATTATCGAGAAGGACTTCTGGGTCTGCTGGACCCTAACGCGGATTTTCAGCGATATCGCTCTAGGCCGCGCCGATCCGGACGATGCAGCGGGGGCGCCGATTGTATTCAAAGGTGGAACGTCACTCTCCAAGGCGTATGCAGCGATCGAGCGGTTCTCGGAGGACATCGACCTGACGGTGAACCGACAGTTACTCGGCTTCTCCGGCCAGCAGAGTGACCCTGCCGCTCAGCCATCGCACGGCAAGGCGACTGCGCTCCTGAAAGCCATCAGTGAGGCGGGGCGCAATTACGTGAGTGGACCCTTTCTCGACGCGCTACGACAGAGTATTGCCACCGCCCTCACTGAGGACGCAGCGTGGAGCATTGAACCGGATCCCGAGGACCGAGCGACACTCGTATTCCACTACCCGCGCGCTCTGCCGCCGGAGGAATATGACTCTTACGTGGCTCCGGCAGTTCGGCTCGAGTGCGGTGCAAGGGGCGACGTTTGGCCATCTGTCGCGAAAACAATCCGTTCATACGTGGCGGAAGACTTTCCCGAGCTTTTCAACGAGGCTGATGTCGTTGTAGATGTATTGGATGCTGAGCGCACCTTTTGGGAAAAGGCGACCCTGCTGCATGAGATCGCACACCGTGCGGACACCGATCCTCCAGTATTGCCGGCTCCGCGTCTTTCGAGACACTACTACGATCTGGCCAGGCTTGCCGACCAACCGATTGGGGTTGGTGCGCTAACTCGCGTCGATCTCTTGAGCGCTGTGGCAGCGCACAAGGCGGCCTTTTTTCCACGGAAGGCCGCACACTTCGAATTAGCGACGCCAGGTACATTGCGGTTGCTGCCGTCGTCCGATGCAATGGAGCAGCTGCGAACAGACTACGCTGCTATGAGGCCGATGTTCTTCGCCGACCCACCGTCGTTCGAATTCGTGACCGATCGACTCCGTCGCCTCGAATCGAGCATCAACGCGCTCCCGCCTCAATGGTGATGTTGTCCGCGGCGCATTTTGCCTCTATGTCTGGCGAGTCGACGTAACCACGCGAAGTATTGCGTAATCGTTCAATGGGCAGATGGCGTGAACGTTGTAGATCGAGATCCACGTTCGATCGTCGCTGGCATAAGTTGTACGGAATCGTGGACGATGCTCGTCGTCGGTCGCCTCAGATGCGCAATGGATGAACTGATTCCGCTATTCGTGAACACAAAAAAAGCGTATAAGATTTCTGTCCTTCTTGACTTCAGGAACCATTCTTCCAAGGCACAACGAACGAGACATGCCCGCGAGTCGCAGTGTGCGTTGGTATACCGCCGCCAGTGGTATTCATGACGCGCAGTGTTTCACTATTGGTGCGCATCCGAGCCACGACCGCTCTTACGACAGACCATTTAGAATGCTCGGCCAGCGCTTCCGCCTTCCGAAGTGCCATTTCGCCAAGTGGCGAGTCGGTCAACAGTTCTTCTCTGGCAAGGTAGGCTGCTGCCAGTGCGCATTGAGTTCGTGCTCCGGTACGTTCTGCGACATCCATGGCGAATTGATATAATTCCCGACCCGAATCAGGTGCACCAAGACGGAACTGTATCAGTCCTCCGGTAGCCAGCCATGCGCTGACAGTGTCACGGCTCATGAGCGCCGGTTCCATACGCTCATAGATAGCCACGGCAGCAGAAACTTTCCCCGCGCTGGCCAACGTGAATGCCAAGTTGTTCAATACGGATTGATCTTTAGGATTGGCTGCTAGGCCGCGCATCCCCATGTACTCGGCAACGCTGTAGTCTTCGACAAGCACGGATGCTACAAAGAGGCCAAACTCGGCTGGGCGGCTCGAGAACGGCTCGTCATTAAGCCAACTCAGCGACTCTGCCAACGCTCCTCGCCATTCGCCACGGGCATACTTGTCCCAGGCTCTTGCCTCAAAAGACTGGGCGGTTTCCAGCGAAAGTGGCCCGACCGCGTCTAACTTCCCCACGCGCGTCGCCCATTCCGCTTGTGCGACCGAGTTATCGTTGGGGTCCTGCATTGCTACACGAAAAAGCTTACGCGCCCGCTGATTTGCTCCGGCGTCGAGCTCTAGGGACGCAAGCGAGCTCGCAAGCTCCGTCAATTGTGCCGGGGAGAATGCCTTATCGGCGAGCACGTTGCGCGCATCTTTAATTGTCCGCGGCGATCGACCGGTAATCATGGCTGTAGCAATCTCCGCTGCGATAAGCCAAGGATCTGACCGAACGAGCCCACTGCGGCGAAGGACTGACCATGCTGCATCTGGATCATCGAAATGGACATAGCCGCGAACGGCGGACCGCAGTACAAATCGATTGGCGCCTGCGAGCGTTACGGCGGCGGAGATTGCGCGTAGTGCTTGACGCTTCTGTCCTAGTACCGCATAGTCGCGTGCTAAGGAACTCCATCCGATTGCATCGGACGGCGCAACTTGTAAATGCTTCTTGAGTTGAGCAATCCGCTGTTGAGACAGGAGCGTATCACTGTGCTGATTTGATCCTGATGAGTCGATCTGATTCGGCACATCGTCAGGCTTGCCGTACGCCTGTGAAATCCCATCAGACGGCAGTATTCCGACTACGCCCTGGGCAATCCGTCGCAATGGAAACGAAGCGTCGTTATGCTTAAGCACGTAGTGGGCAGCCTCCTTAACATCTGCAAGCCCTGAAACGGCGAACGCTGATCCGAGCACATCGCCAGCAAAGGAGAGTGTCCGCTCCCGACGCCAATCAGAGATTCTCTTGTGCACTGCTTCGAGATTGACGGTCGGTCTAATGATCGTTGCAGCGACTGGTCGAAGTTCAGCCAGACGTGTGGCGTCACTGAAGAGGCGCCATCTAGGCACCATTCTACGCTCCGCGTCTTCGTCGATGCGCGTCATGCTCGCGGTGCGCCGAGTTGCATCTCTGCTCGCGTTGCCAAATCATTAAACCAGCTAACGTACCGTTCGAGCGAGTACGGGTTGCCATGAGCAGCACGGCTACGCGGATGACCGCGTCTAAGGGGATCGGGTTCGCAGAGCTGGCGAACAATGGTCACCAAGTTGTCTGCAAACTCACTCGGTGCCGATATCTGGAGCCCGTGTAGCGAATTCGCGAACGCTTCCTGGACATACGGAAGCACTGCCGGATAGTCACCCGTCCACTCGCCACCTTCGAGAATACTCGGCCAGAAGGCGCGGTCCAGATGGTTGAGAATTAGGCCAGTTGTGCCAGTACGGGTGAAAAAAAACACGACCATGCTACCCAACAAGTACGCATCACATCCAAACCGACGCGCATTCCATTCCGGAGAAACGTGCGAATAGAGCAACTCCGGCGGGGCATAAGCCGGATCGCCTACCATAGTAAACTGGTCTAGTGGTCCTGTCCGAGTGCGCAAAGCGGCGGATCCCAGATCGGCAATTTTCGAGGACTTGCTCCCGAAGACAAGTACGTTCGAGGGCTTGAGATCTTGATGCGCTATTTCAGCATTGTGGAGCTGCATGAGGCCACTCGCTACGTGATGAAGCGACCGTAGCACCCATGCCGTGTCGAATGTCTGTGATATGTCCAAGTAATGCCGAATATCGCCATCAGCGTGCTCAAAGATGAGATATGGAACGAGTCCAATCGGGCTCGTTGGGTCAATGTCTATCTGCCCATCGCTGACAGCGGTAACGACGCGACGCATGCGCCGATCACGACAAGCACGCAACAGGTCCCGCTCGTGATTGTACGCAGACGTTAAGAACTGAAGCATGCTCGTCATCTGTCCGGCGTTGCCCGTCCTACGTAACGCCCAGGAGAGATCAAGCGCCTTAAGAAACGCTGCTTCACCTTGCGAGTTCTCGACTAGGTACCCAACCGACCCAGTAGCGCCCGTGAGCATCTCCCCGCGATCCAAGCGGGAAACGACCACCCATCCGTCAGCTAGTATTGCGCCGACTAAATTGTGAGCCGGGTTCGAGCTCGCTTGTTTAGCCACGGCCGCCTCGCAAGAATGACCCAATGATATTGCGTCGCACGTTGCCATGATCGTGATGAGGCCTAACCGTTGCGCGGGGATGGACCAGCGTTAGCGTGTTGTATCCGGTGTACATCGTGTCCAGCACCATAGTCCGCCCATCACCGCGCAGATCAACCATCGGCACTTCTGTCTCCATCACGTCTAGACCATCGACATTCAGAATCGCGCAGCACGGACTATCGGGTGAGAGGCCGTCGCCCATAACCTCCGCAGCGAATTCCCGCAGGAAAGCAGCGTTGGCGACGCCATATGAAAAGCGAATACCCCGTTGGCCAAGTGTACCCTGCGGTCGGCCGACGAGCAGCGCCACAGGAATGTCCTGCACGCATACATAATGACGGGCGGTGGAAATAAGCGACGCGCCGTACTGAGCTGCGATTCCGGCGAGGCTCCCCATTTCCAATCGAATCCCGCGTTGTACGTTCGCCAAATGATCTAGCTGGAAAATTGCCTTGGCTGCGAAGTCGTTGGCCTCGGCTTCAAAAATCTTGCGTACATTGGGATTGAGGTCGGCCTCAGACGTCACCACGAAGGTGGCGTAGTGCCATGGCAGGACATCATGGCCTAGCTCATGGTAGGCTACAAACTTCTGCCGTCGCGGGTGGAGATGTGGATTCACCAGTACATGTCGGGCCTTGAGGTCGAGGACGCCGGCAATTTTGTGCTTTAGCCGGCTCCAGAAATTCTTGGCAGCAGCTCGCAAGTGGATGGATGCAGTGGCCAACAACGCGTGATGAGATTGGGGCTCGCAGTGTAGATGCCGCAATGCGAGCAGGTCAGCAAGCGGCGTCGGGGGTCCCAGCACACCACCGTCCCTCAGAAGTCGGCGGACTGCCTTTGTGATGTCATCGTTCGCATCGGCAACAAGATGATCGCAGTGCTGGATGCGCACGAATGGTGAGCGTTGAGTAAGAGAAGGGAGTCAAGCAGAGACTATTGCTTCGCCTGCTTGCTCAACACCTTCGCGATCGCAAGCGACTGTTCAGCCACGGCGCGCTCGTTAGACCGCAGATAACCGATGTATTCCTCAGCTAGCGCCAAATCCTCTGGAGATAAATCACCTGCAGAAAAAGCAATACCTGCAGGTAGAGGTACCGCGCGGGGACTTGCCACGGGCATGAAGTAGCCGGCTAGCTCCATCAGACGGGCATAGTCGAGATCGAGGAGCCCAGCGAGAAGAAATAGATGATGAGGGGACGGCTGCTTGATTTCGCCGCCCTCAAGCATGCTCAGGTGCCCGTTTGAGATCTTCCGCTTCGAAGCGCGCTCGATGTCGCGAAGAGAGAGCCCTTTTGCGGTACGTGCAGCCCGAAGAACTTCGCCTAGTGTCTGCATAACAGCGTCATGAGATTCATTCTAATATGGGCCAAGATGCTCGGTTTGTCAAGCACAGTAAGTGACTAAATAGCAACGACATGGCCTATGGGTCAGCACGATGCTTGACTTTCTAAGCTGAGCGCTTAGAATTCTAAGCAAGCGCTTAGTTGTCTAAGCGACCGTCCTCCTTATACCGGGCTAGCCCCAAGGAACCAACGATGCAGCCGTCCCAAGAATCTCCTGATCAATCTGCACACAAGCCGACCGTGACCGTCATCTACAATGGGCTCGAAAAGGTCGTTCCGTATCAGCCGGATGCAGCCGTTCAGGCTTTACTGCAACATGCACGTGAGGCGTTCGAGGTGCACCAAAATCCTCATCTATTGGGTCTATTCACCGAAAGTGGTGTTGAACTCAGTGACCAAGTGTCTGCTGAGGCTGCAGGCGTCAGGCCCAATGAGAAGCTCCTGCTGCGACCGAGCGCGGTACGCGGAGGCGCCCTCTAATGAAGCTTACCCTCACCGCGGCGCAGCTCAAGGACACGTTCGCTCAGCTGCGTCGCTGTGGGGCTGGTTGCCGCGAGTGCGAGGTCGTCTGGACTGGCCCGTGGAGCCATCCCCACACCGTTACCAACATCGTTCACCCAACGCATCGTCCGCTCGGGGACGGCTTCCAGTTGGATGCAGGATGGCTACAGCAATTCTGGCTCGAACTTGCTCGCACGCGGTGCGGGATCCGGGCGCAGGTACATACGCACCCTGGACGAGCATTTCATTCGCCCACCGACGACGCGTGGCCAATCGTTCATAGTCCAGGGTTCCTATCGCTAGTAATTCCGCGGTTTGCCCTCGGCCCCGTTTCTCTCGACGAAAGCTACCTAACGACACTTAACAACGAAGGACAGTGGACTTCCCTCGATCCGATGTTGGCTCTGGAGGTCACATGAGCACGAACTGTACTGCGACTTGCGAGGCGCTTGACCGCACAATGCTGCTAATGCGTGACGACCTACGCGTTGATATTCCGACTGAACAACTTCTTGAAGCACTGCTTGCACCCCGAATCGTTATCCGCGCTGATCGTCAGAACGCTTCGTTTCCGTCTGGCCAAACGGCGATCGTGACGTCAGCGCTGCTAGCGGCGCGATGCGGCGCCCAGATATTCTTGGACATTCCGGAAGTGCCGTTGGCAGGCCCGCAACCTCCGATTCAGGGTAAGGCGTTTCTTTCTGGCATGACGGCCCTCGGTAACGATCTTATGCCGGGCCGGGCATGGACAGTCGGACTCCCGCGTGAACGAGCGGATCTCACGCTGCTAATTGGCGACACTCCACCGCGAACGCATTCCGTGTCTAACATCGCCGTATCGGGCAATGAATGGGCTGGAAGTATCGGCTCGACAGGAACACGGTGGCACGCGATGGCTCCAATAGGCGCGCTTGCAGCAGCAGGACTTGTTGCCGGCGAAGTTTTCAAGAGTAGCATGCGGCGGCTAAGGTCGGGCGCTCGCAACCATTACTTCTTCGACCAGATGTTCGCTCCTGTATCGGACGCGTTGGTACGTCTTGCCCCTGTCAACACGCCCGTGCCGCGCGACTTCGGCGAGTTCGACTGCGTAAGCGGCGGCGCAATCACTCACGCATTACTCTTCGCACTCTCTAGATTTTGCATCGCCGGTGATGCACGTGTCATCGAGCCGGATATTAACGACGTCACTAACCTGAATCGCTACTCGATGTTGCGCTTGTCGCGACTTGGCGTTCCGAAAGCACTCGATCTCGCGAGCATGTTACTGGGTGAAATCAACGTGTCGGGAATTGCGGAGCGATACGACACCTCTTTTTCCTCGAAGCACGGATCCTTGCGATCCCACGTTCTTGTTGGCGTCGATCACATCCCCACGCGCTGGGCGGTACAAGCCTCCTCACCCAGCTGGCTGGGAATTGGAGCCTCCAGTCACTACTCCGCGATGGCGTCTTACCATACTGCCGCAACTCCTTGCGCGCGATGTCTCCACCCTACCGACGATGAACTCGACGGCCTTATTCCAACGGTTTCGTTCGTCTCGCACTGGGCGGGACTATGGCTCGCGACGATCTTCGCTCTAGAATGCGCTGGCGCGGCTACACCTGCTGCTCAACAGAGTACATACGCGACATTGTTACGCCCTGACCTGTCGAGTGCAATCTTCCGATCGGGCGTGAGTCGCCGCGCGTGCTGTGCTCGGTGTACCGCTGTAGTGGCATGACAGCCTATCCAGTCGCCCGACGACAGCGACCATCCGAGTGCTGTGATCAATTGCCTGATAGTTGATGGCGATGAGCGAGCACGTCAAGATTTGCCATCAAGCACACCAGTTCCCTACACCGTCGAACTCCCCTCGGCTGAGCGGATTGTAAGACTTCCGCATTGCGTGATGACCTGTGGACGATCGGGCTGCGGTCCAAGGGTACAGCAAGCTGGCAGTACCTGCGCGATACGAACTTGCCTCTCGCCTGTGCCGGATCACTCTGGTTGTATCCCGGATCCCCTGATCACGCCGTCCCCTCTGCACAACGGCCGTGCGAGCTAGAGGATAGGGCCCTCATGGGCCCTATCCTGGCCGGGCGAGGAATCGCCCGGCCTGACACCTCAGTTCGCTCCACTCGCGCTATCGCGCTCGAGGGAAACGGCGCAACGGCAACGGACGAAGAGCGAACCGGACAGTGGCACCCATGGACGACACCAACGACACGGCGGGTTGGCGTAAGTATCGCCGCGGTATAGCAGCACGACCGGATACACGACAAGTGCGGAAGATTCGCTTCACGAGCGAGGAGTGGACAACCATCGTTGCACGCGCTGCCGACTGCGGAACACCGCCGGCGCGCTACGTCCGCAAGACCGCACTCGGTGCGGTACCGCGGGTCCGCCGACTGCAGGCGAACGCGGAACTCATCCGGCAACTCGCCCGGATCGGCAACAACCTGAACCAACTCGCCTACGTCGCCAACGACCTCGGTCGGGTCGGCGAGGAGGCGCACTTCCATGCCGTGCTGGACGAGGTGATCGCCACGATCAAGCGCGTGGAATAATGACTGGAATAGCGAAGAATGCATCGATGGCCACGATCGCGAACCTGCAATGATTGCAGTCTCCAGCAACGGGAAGAACTTCGGGAAGCTGGCTCGCTATCTGGCCGTCGGCCGGGCAGGGCACGAGCGCGACCGCGTGGCGTGGAGCGTCGCGCGGAATCTGCCGACCAATTGGTCCCGAGCTATCCGTCTATCATCGCACGATCGGCTTTAATCCTAGGGAGGGGATCGAGTCTCGCCATGTGGACGATGCAGTAGCGCATCTGTAGAAAATCTGTTCGCATTAAGCATTCGCCTCACGACTGACATCTAACCGACGTTCTCATCATACGCCGGAGTGCGAATGCGAGTTGCCTGTCTAGTCGGAGCCGGGTGTGTGGCCTATGTGTTGATTTCACATTCCGCAGCAGGACAGGCTGGGCGCCTAGTCGCGCAAGATCGACAGCGCGATAGGGCCGCGATCAATTCTGCGGCATTGGCACTACGTCCCGGTATTCTGCGAAACGGTGCGCGGCCGAAGATCGATGGCGATCTGAGCGATGTCGTGTGGAGTAGGGCAGAACCAACGACGCCATTCGTTCAGGTGCAGCCGTCCGGAGGCGCTCGCCCGAGTCAGCGAACAGAAGTCCGTGTGCTTATCGATCACGATGCGCTCTACATCGCGATGCGCATGTACGACACCGCTCCAGATTCCATCGCCGCACAACTTGGCCGGCGCGACGCCACTGGCCTATACTCCGATTGGGCACGCGTTCTCATCGACGGGAATCATGATGGGCGATCCGCGGTTGAGTTCGCAATCAATCCGAGAGGTGTAAAAGCCGACGCCTATTGGTACGGCGACACGAACGATGACCTTGCCTGGGATGCGGTTTGGGACGGTGCGGCTCGAACAGACTCGCTCGGATGGACGGCCGAATTCCGGATTCCGCTCTCACAGCTGCGCTTTTCCGCTCACCGAGGTCGGAGCGGTGCCGCCGCCGTTTGGGGAATCCAATTCATCCGCGATATCGCGCGGTATAGTGAGCGCGACGCTTGGTCACCGATTCCGAGCGATGCCACGGGCTTCGTATCGCGATTTGGGATATTACGGGATGTCGGAATCGCGGATGCACACAGCTCTTTAGAGATTGCACCGTATGCGCTCGCAAGCATAATCGGTGCGCCGGGGAACCCACACAATCCGCTTTACGAACGAACGGAGGTCCGGCACTCCTTCGGCGGCGATGTGAAATACACACCTCGCTCCGACGTAGCGGTTAATGCCACCGTGAACCCCGATTTCGGTCAGGTTGAAGCAGACCCGGCCGTCGTCAATCTCACGGCGTATCAAGTCTTCTTTCCAGAGCAGAGGCCGTTCTTTGTTGAAGGCGCGGATCTGTTCCAGACCCAGGTCGCGACAGCTCAACTCTTCTATTCACGCCGCATCGGCCGGGCGCCCGAACTCGGTCTTCCGGCTGGCGCGGTGTATAGTAAGATTCCGAGCGCGACGCGTATTCTCGTGGCGGCGAAAGCGGAGCACCGGACCGGTGACGGCTGGTCATTCGGAGGCCTCGATGCCGTGACGGAGCGAGAAGATGCGCGCTACACGGATACGCTCGGTGTGATGCACACGGCACTCGTCGAACCTCGTGTGAACTACGCAGTGGCGCGTGCCACGCGCTCGTTCCGCGGCGGTCACAGCGCAGTCGGCGTAATCGCCACCGGTGTCAACCGCATACTGGACGACTCAACATCAGCCGCGCTATTCGGGTCTGCGGCGTATTCTGGCGGCATTGATGTACGGCACCAATTCGCCAATCACGTCTACGAAGCGATTGCGTCAGTTGTTGGTACGTACGTCAGTGGCTCACCCGCGGCGATCGGAAATCTTCAGCGGTCAACCGCGCACCTCTTTCAGCGCCCCGACGTGATCGGTGTCAGATATGATTCCACGCGTACGAGTTTGTCGGGCTTGGGAGCGGAAGCGAAGCTCGACAAGATTGCCGGTCACTGGCGCGGTGGCGTGGACATGAGTGCATTGTCGCCCGGCTTCGAGGTCAACGACGTCGGATTTGAAGATGCTGCGGACGTTCAGTTTGGCGGCGCTTATCTCTCCTACGATGAACAGCGGCCAGGGCGTCGAGTGCGCAACTGGCATGCGTTCGTGAACCAGAACTGGTCGCGCAACATTGGTGGTGAGCGCTTGTCGCACGGCGGGCAGCTCGGCGTTCGGTTCGAGCTCACAAACAACTGGAGCGGATCGGCATTCCTCAACCGGGATGAGTATGGGCTTTCAGTTACTGAGTCGCGTGGCGGGTCGGCAATCGTCACGTCTCCTCGCACGGGTCTTGATGTCTTCCTGCGGGGTGATGATCGACGTCCACTCGGATGGTCAGTCAGCGCTAACGCGACGAATGAAGAGCAGACCGGTGGCACGATCGTCTCGGTTAGCCCAGCGCTGAAAGCGCGTTTGTCAGACCGATTCTCCGTTTCTCTTGCGCCCACAGCGAGCCGAATAATCAATCCGTGGCAATACGTCACTACGGTTTCTGCGACGACACCCAGCACAAGCCCAGCTGAGTCACCGATTCCGCGGTATGTGTTCGGCCGAGTTGATCAAACATCTACCTCGTTGACCATGCGTGGGACATTCATCGCGACCCCGCAGTTGTCGCTTGAGCTGTATGCGCGCCCCTTCGTCAGCACGGGAAACTACTCGACCTTCCGGGAGCTTGACCGCGCGAGATCGCAGTCATTCAACGCACGCCTTCGCCCGTTGAGCACGACCGAAATCAAGACGGCGGGTACGACGACGCAATACCGCGTCGCCGATCCCGATGGCCAGGGATTCGTCTTTTCTAATCCCGACTTTGATGTTGTGGCGTTCCAATCGAACGCGGTGCTTCGATGGGAGTACGGGCCGGGCTCGGTGCTATTTCTGGTATGGAGTCAAGGACGCAACCAAGTTGACACTGACGGGGCGCTCGACATAACCCATGCGACACGACGACTCTGGCGGTTGCCGCCAAGTAACGTGCTGCTGCTCAAGATGAGCTACTGGCTTGGGCGTTAATTCGCCTTGGCCAGTCGATTCAAGCAATCGGAGCGTGAGCGGCATCTCACCATAGGCGAGGTACTGGACCCGGCCTATCCAGAGAGAACCAACGGCGAGGCAAGCATGCTGAAATACAGACTGAAATACGGACGCGGTGTATTCCACAAACTATGGTTCGTGGCTCTGGTCATCGGAGCCGCTCCGATTCTGCTCGGCGGGTTTAGCGAGCACTGTCCATGGTGTGCACCTGTAGCGATGATGACAACTCCGCGCGCGACTCACAGCGCAACTCTCCTGCCGGACGGTGATGTGTTGATTGCCGGCGGGATGACACACAACAGCGACTATTTGGCTACAGCTGAGCTGTATCATCCGCGAACTCGAACCTTCTCGCCCACCGGATCGATGCCCGCGCCGCGGGGTGGGCACACGGCGACGCTACTTCGGACCGGCAAAGTGTTGATCACTGGTGGGTATAACGGGACGGGCAAGACGCTATCGTCGGCACTTCTGTATGATCCGGCGAAGGGGGCGTTCACGCCAACCGGGAGCATGGCGGCCTCCCGAGGCGAGAATTCCGCGACGCTTCTAGCGGATGGACGTGTTCTTATCGCGGGCGGAGAGGACCACGATGTGGCTACGGCAACCGCCGAGATATATGATCCTGTAAGAGAACGTTTTTCCTCCACTGGCTCAATGCACATAGCCCGCGCCTATCATGTCGCAGCTTTGCTTGCGGGCGACCTTGTCTTGGTGGCGGGAGGCGGCCCGGATCTGCATCATGTAGTCGCGGGCGCCGAAGTGTACGACGCTCGCACGGGACGATTCACGCCGGTTGGAAATATGAGTGCGGTACGGCGCAAGGCCACCGCAACGACGCTGCACGATGGTCGTGTACTTATTACCGGCGGCGCGGACGAGCGTGATTCCGAGGGGCGTCTGGCGAGCGCCGAACTGTTCGATCCGGCTACCCTCCGCTTTCACCGCGCGCCGACCATGGCAAGTCCGCGCTACAAGGATACGAGAGCTGCCGTGCTGCTAGGCGACGGCACAGTGCTAATCGCAGGTGGCGCCCGTGAAGTGGAGGTGTATGATCCCGCCGCGAACAGGTTCCACGCGATTGCCGGTGGGCCCGATGCACCGCGGTACTATTCAACCGCTACACTGTTGTCCGATGGTGCGGTGCTCGTGGTGGGTGGTTACGGCGATGACTATGGCCAAAGTGATGCGCAAGCGTGGGTTATCGGGTCAGCAGCAATGAAGCGGACTGTTGCACGTGCTACGGCGGCCAGCGCAATCGGTCCAGACGTCCGCAAATGACTTCGAAATGACTTCGAGTTCCGCGGCATCCGCTAAAAATCGAGGAGATCGGCGTGGGCTTCGTCTTGTGACTGAACCGATTGGCGATACCGATCGCACAGCAGATGACCCCAGCCGATCGGGCTCTCCGTCCATCGCGCCATCGATACTGATTCCGCGCGTCCTAGCTGGCGATCTGGACGCATTCGAGGCGCTCTATCGTGCTCACAGCGGCGAAACGTACGCTCTCTGCCTCCGCATGTCGGGCGATGTTTTGTCGGCGCAGGAACTCGTCCAGGACGTCTTCGTTCGAGCATGGGAGAGGCTTGCCTCTTTCCGCAATGAGAGCGCGTTTGGTAGTTGGTTGCACCGGCTCGCCGTAAACGTAGTGTTGGAAACTTTCCGGTCTGACCGCCGGCGCCTTGCGCGGGTGACGCCTGAGGCTGACCTGACGCAATTCCCGAGTGCCGTTACGGGCGGCTCACTCGATGAAGGAATGGACCTCGATACAGCAATCTCCAAACTTCCGACCGGAGCTCGCATTGCTTTCGTGTTGCACGACGTCGAGGGATATACCCATGATGAAATCGCGACACTCACCGGTCTCGCCGCCGGAACGATCCGCGCACAAGTCTTCCGTGCACGCCAGCTGCTGATGAGAACACTGTCATGACAAATTATCTGTCGAGCCATCTCACGGACGAGCAGCTCGGTAGACTCGTCGACACGATGCGTTATGGCGAAGAGTCGAGTAAAAACGATGCAGCCGACCAGGCGCACGTTGATAGTTGCCCCGAATGCCTTAGCCGGTTTGACGAACTCACGCGATTGCTCCATCGCGTGCAGACCGTTCCACGCAATGTTGGACTACCGCTGGATCTGTGGCCAGCGGTTCAGGCGAGTATCGAGGAAAAGATTGATGAGAGGAGCGCGGGACGAGTTGAGGGCGACATAGCCATCCGGGCACCTCACTTCGCATATCCTTTCCCACAAAACAAAGGATTTCGACGCAACTCTAGGCATAAGTGGCTCGCAGCCGCGGCAGTTCTGTTGATGCTCACTTCTGTCTCTTCTGTGGCGTTCCTTTTGGGAAGGCGATCCGACAATGCAGCTCCCAGTGCGACAAGTATGATGCCGAGCGCCGACTCGTTGTCGACTAGTGTGTCAGGCGAGATAGCGCAAACCGCATCGGCCAGTTCCTTCGACGATGCTGATGAGCACACAGAGCAGGAACTCCTGGCCGACCTGGAGATGCGACGGAGCACCTTGCGTCCTGAGACTTCCGCATCAATCGACTCGAATCTCAAGGTCATCGATCAAGCAATTGCAGAAGTGGAAGCGGCAAGCGCACGCGATCCGAGTAATGCGGCTCTCAAGCAACTGCTCGCTGTATCGCGCGAGCGGAAGATCGAGCTTCTCCGGCAGACAGAGAATGCTTCATGAAATGCTCTATAAGCCACATTCTGAGTACAAGTCGTTGCCGAAGTATGATGTTGATATTTGCAGCGGCGTTTCTCGCGTATCCGACTCCGGCACACGCACAAGGGCGAATCGAGCGGCGCATGCCGCTTAATCCCAACGCATCGGTCAAAGCGTTTGTTCCAGCCGGATCGGTTCGCTTGGTGGGATGGGATCGCGATTCACTCGTGATTATCGGTACTCTCGGGCGGGGCGCGCACTTTTCCTTCGGTGGCGATCGGCGTGGAGTGAAGTTCGATGTCAGTGACAATGCCCGGAGTCAGAACTCGCAACCATCGCACTTCGATGTCTATGTACCCAAGGCGAGTCGTGTCTCGGTCAAGTGCGTGAGCGCGAACATCGACGCCAGCGACGTCTCAGGCTGGTTCTATGCAGTAGGTGGACATATACAGCTGCGTGGTAGTGCCAGCGAGGTAGAAGCCGAGGCTATGGACGGCGACGTTACGGTGGCTGTCTCGGCGCCTTGGGTGCGTGCTAGAACGGGGAGTGGCACGCTCAGGTTGGGCGGACGAGTGCAGGATGCGGCTGCATCGAGCATCACCGGCGCTGTCATGATCTCAGCAGCCGGACTGACGCGAGGGCAATTCGGTTCGGTGACTGGTAACGTGTTGTTCGAGGCGCCTCTGGGCGAAGGCGGGATCTTTGACTTCGATGATCACAGCGGCACCGTCGAGCTTCGGCTGCCGCCGACAACGGCCGGAAGTTTTCAGCTCACGACTATTGAGGGGACCATTGACAACAACATCACCTCCTTGCGCCCCGCGAGCATGGGGACAAGTCGAGGCAAAACGCTCGCGTTTCGGATCGGGACGGGCGGGGCGCATGTCACGGTCCGCACGTTCAAGGGCGCGATTCGGTTACTCCGCTAGGCGCGCATCATGATTGTGATCGGTCGTGTGTTAGCTGCGTAAGTGCTCGTCGCCGTGATCCGCCAGCTTCCGTCTCTGGACAACCGGATTTCAGTACCTCTAACAGAGTCAAATCAGGCCAGTGACGCCCGCCTCTGGCTGGCGTCCAAAGCCCCAAGTCGTTATCTTCCAACGGTATACAGCAGCGACCAGCTCGGGTAGTTGGCCTGATAAGCGTGAGGTCGGTAGTTCAACTCTACCCAGGCCCATTTTGTAGCCCGCGACCACGCCGACGAATCGGCGTGGTCTTTTTTTTCTGTACGCCCCGCGCGACGAAGTGTCGCATTTTTCCAAGACGCGCGCCGATCGACCTGGTAGGTTACCCGTCCAATGACTCAACGCGTCAATCGACAGGAGGATTTCATGGAAACCACTCGCGCGACCGGAACTTTCGACGTACAGATCAAGCCGCTGGCTGCATATAACGCCGCCGATCCGACACTCGCCCGGATGTCGATCGACAAGCAGATTCATGGCGACCTCGAGGCTACTACGAAGGGTGAGATGCTCTCAGCGGGGACCGCTGTAAAGGGCAGCGCCGGATACGTCGCCATTGAGCGCGTTGCCGGGTCGCTGAACGGGCGCAAGGGAAGTTTTGTCCTCCAACACAGCGCAACAATGAACCGTGGGGTCCCAACGCTTGTGGTGGACGTCGTCCCTGACTCGGGCACCGATCAGTTGGTCGGCATCACTGGACACTTCGCCATCGTCATCGACGGTGGCCGGCATTCGTACGAATTCGATTACGCGCTACCCGTCACGGACCGAACGCCGTAGCGATTCGCTATGTTCCAGCTGCGTGACGGTTGAGCTGGCCGCGCTTTCGCCGAAATCGATCAGGAATGTCGAATCGCGCAGGAACAAGCGGAATACTTCACCCAATTGAAATGAGTGATCGGTTCGCGTTTGCGCGGCATGCGCCGGCGCCGGATCTGGCACTCTGGATAGGCTGGTACTGGGTGGTTCGATGGGATCTGCGTGGGGAACCACCGCGCATCCAGGAAACCATTCCGCACCCGAGCGTCAATGTTGTCTTCGAGCAGGGGAAGACTCGGGTCTTCGGAGTCGCGACAAGGAAATTCAGGCGCGAGTTGAGAGATTCGGGGCTCGTCTTCGGAATCAAGTTCCGACCTGGGGCGTTCCAGCCGTTCTTCGGTTCGTCGGTCGCCGAGCTTACCGATTCCGAGCGGACGTTGCTGGAAGTGTTCGGACTCGACGATGATGCCGTGGAGTCGGCGATGCTTTCGTGCGGTGATGACCCCTCGATGATCGCAGTTGCCGACGAATTGATTCGTTCGAATCGACCGCGAGATGATGTGAATGTTGCGACGGTGATTCGGATGGTGGAGTACGTCATCGACCACCGCGATGTCACGCGAGTCGAGCAAATCGCCAGCGCTTTCGGTTATGACACCCGTGCGCTGCAGCGAACGTTCAATCGTTATGTAGGCGTGAGTCCGAAATGGGTGATCCGGCGTTATCGTCTGCAGGAGGCCGCCGAACAGTTATCCGGCGGCAATGCTGCGGACTGGACACGTCTCGCACTCGATCTCGGGTACTTTGACCAACCGCATTTCATCAACGACTTTCGCTCGCTGATCGGATTGTCGCCAGCGGAATATGCGCGCCGTGTGGCGGTTGTCTCGATCCAATGAGGGGTCGCGGCTCTCCGGCGTCTCGGTCAGATACAGGCCTCCTGGCTGTAGTACTGCTGATCTTCGCGCCAGCCGCCCTGGCCTTCGCCAATATTCGCGTAGCTTGCAACGAACTCGATGCGGCGGATGTACTTGACCATGGTAAAGCCGAGCTGAGTCTCGACCCGGAGTCGGAGCGGTGCGCCATGCGGTACCGTGAGCGCGCTGCCGTTCATTTCGTACGCAAGAATCGTCTGTGACCGCAAGGCTTGCGACATGTCGATCGTTCCGTAGAACCATCCCGGACCGGCCGCGTCGATCTCCGATGTGGCCTTGTTGTCGAACGCATGGAACACGACGAACTGCGCCTCCGCGAGCGGCTGACAGCGGCGCACAATCTCACTGAGCGACACACCACCCCACTCCGCGACGGCTGACCACCCCTGAATGCAGTTATGCTTCGTGATCTGAGTCTGCTTCGGCCACTTCCTGAGCTCGGCGAGAGTGAGGCGCAGCGGCTCCTGCACCAGGCCGTCAACTTCAAGAACAAAGTGCTCGAACTGCTCACTTGCCATGGCAAGGTACGCAGCTTCCGCTGGCGGTCGGCCGTTCACGCGAAAGAAGGGCGATATACTGTCGCGTGAGTAGTGCTGCACGGATACCGCACGCCCGAACAGTGTGCGGCGCAGTGGATCCGTCAGCGCTTCCGCTCGGTGCTGCACGAATCGCGGATGACGCAACGAGAACCAGGTTGCGAGTATGTGAATCAGAATGACGCCGCCGAGTCCGGCAAGTCCGATGATCAAACCGAGCGCGCCGCTCGTGTGGTGAACATTTCCCAGGACAATCAATGCCATCTCGTTTACCTCGCCGTGCAGAATCACCATCGTGAGATGCGCGGCAGAGAAGGCGAGAAATGCGCACAGGCAGAGGAAGTGAATGCTCCGCGCGCCCTGCCGTCCATGGAATATCCGGATGTACCATGGATACCGCGCGGCGATCGATGGTGACATCGCGAGGCCAGTCGCGATGGTAAGCGGCGAGAGCAGAAAGACGACCGAAAAATACGAGAGTTGCTCGAGCGGGTTGTACATGCCGGGCGTGACCACCAGATGCAGCGTCAGGTACATGCCGAGCGCGTGCAAGGCGCCGGGGAAAATAGTCCACGACGTCGGAACAAGGCGCTGCCATTCTGGTGTGACGAACAGCATGAAGACGTAAACCATGCCTGCCAGAAGCCAGCCGACGTCAGCGAGAAAGTGCCAGTGGCGTCCAAGGCCGAGATTCTTGTGTCCGGGCAGGGCGATCCATGGGGAGAAGGATTCCTGCTCATCGCGCGCCGTCCAAAGCGCATCGGTTGGCATTTGCTTGCGCGTGAGCCGGAGCCACTCGCTCCCCGGTCGGCAGTCGTCGTTCCAGTAAAGCTTGGGGTGTGCGCTCAGAATCTCCAACCCGCTACGCACGAGAAGCGATATGAAGAGTAGATTCAGGAAGTGAGTAGCGCGCAGCCACCACGGGAAATCAAGCAGCGTCATTCGTTTCCGTGGCCCGGTCGTCACCGTTCAGGTACTGGTGCACGACCGATGCTACGTTGCAAGTATCATGCGCTGTCGCTGTTGAAAACCAAATGACCCTACATGCCGCCTGAAGAACGGGACGAGCTGCGGGAAACACCGCGCGAGCTCTCGGCGCACGATCTCGTACTGCGCTACGGCAACGTGGTAGCGCTCGCGGGAGCAAGCATCAAGATAGCCGCCCGTCAAACGCTCGCGATCGTCGGCGAGAGTGGATCGGGAAAGACAACGCTGCTGCGCTGCTTCAACCGGATGGTCGAGCCCGACAGCGGGCGCGTTGAGGTGGGAGGAGTTGACGTGCGATCCGGACCCGTGATCGCCTTACGTCGTCGCATTGGATATGTGCCGCAGGATGGCGGTCTGCTCCCGCATTGGCGCGTGCTGCGCAACGTCGCACTGGTGCCCTCGCTGTTACGAATCCGGGAGCCGGACGTCGCCGCTGCCGAAGCGCTGCGGGTGGTCGGAATGCCCGTCACGCGCTTCGGTCAGCGTTTCCCGCACGAACTTTCAGGGGGGCAGCGCCAGCGCGTTGCACTTGCCCGAGCGCTGGCTGCGCGCCCCGGCGTGATCCTTCTAGACGAGCCGTTCGGCGCGCTCGACGCCATAACGCGTTCAGAGCTGCACGAAGCGTTCGAGAACGCACGTCGAGAGTTTCCCGTTACGATGTTGCTCGTCACCCATGACCTCGCGGAGGCGGCGCGGCTCGCGGACGAAGTCGCCGTGATGCGCGCCGGTCGCGTTGAACAACGAGGGTCAATGGCGGAGCTCCACGCTTCTCCCGCTACTGGATACGTCGCCGCCCTTCTCAAACGGGGATTCGCGAGCGGCGGCCAACCGGGACCGGCGTGAGAACGATCATGGCAATCAGCGAGGCGCGACGACGCTGGCGTATTGCGGGTGGTCTTGTCCTAGTGGCCATGCTTGTGCCGCTTGTAACCGTGCCGCAGTCACCGGCATCGAGCATCCACATGACAAGTCGCGATACGGACATGACCAGCTCAACCAGGCCGGTTGTCGTGGCATCCAAGCCGTTTGGTGAGTCGTATCTGTTATGCGAGATGTTCGCGCAGCTGCTGGAGGCGCACGGGATCGTTGTGACGCGACGGCCGGGACTGGGCGCGACAGCGGTCGCGTTTGCTGCGCTCCGTCGTGACGCGATCGACGTCTATCCTGAGTACACGGGCACGGGACTTCTAGTAATCCTGCACGATTCGGTGGTGGATTCGGTCGCACACGATCCCCGGGCTGTGTATGAACATCTTGCGCGCGTCTCCACGGCGCGTTACGGTGTCCGCTGGCTCCCGCCTCTCGGTTTCCAAAACACGTTTGCTATCGCGATCCGCCGCGTGACTGCCGACCGGTACCACATTCAAACACTGAGTGATCTCGCGCGCGAGAGCCAGCACCTGTCCGCCGGCTTCACGCCGGACTTCATCGGACGGGCGGATGGCCTCCCAGGGCTCACGCGTGTATACGGCATGCACCTGCGCGCGGTTCGCCCGCTCGCGCCAGCCGTCAAGTATCAGGCGCTGGCTGCGGGCGCGATCGACGTGGTCGATGGTTACTCGACGGACGGGCTGCTTGCGCGCTATAACCTTGTCACTCTTGTCGACGATCGACACTTTTTCCCGCCGTACGAGGCGGCTGCGCTCGTTGGCAAGCGCCTCGCGCGAGACGACCCGCGTGCAGTCGCAGTGCTCACTCTTCTTAGTGACCGACTGAGTGAAGCGCGCATGCGTGAACTCAACCGAAGAGTGGAGGTGGGGGGCGAGGACGTGCATCACGTTGCCGCTGATGCGCTCGCTGCGTTGGGTCTGACTCGCGGCGCGGTACAGGGACGGGTTCGAAAGGAAGGCTCGTCACCGCGCGACAGGAACGTGGGATTCTGGCGCTACTTGTGGCAGCGGCGCGCGCAGCTCGGCGCGCTCACTTTGCGCCATCTCTTACTCGTATCGGTGGCGTTGGGAGCAGCTATTCTCGTTGCAATTCCGCTTGCGCTCGGGCTGGAACGAGCTCGCGCGGCTGCGGAGCCGGCCATACGATTGCTGGGTGTGGTGCAAACCATCCCGAGCATCGCGATGCTCGCGTTCATGCTTCCGTTGCTGGGCATCGGCACAGCTCCGGCACTCGTGGCGCTCTGGTTGTACGCTTTGTACCCGATTGCTCGCAACACTTACAGCGGCGTGCGCGACGCGGATCCAGCAGCGGTCGAGGCTGCGGAGGCGCTCGGGATGACGCCACGTCAACGACTCCTGATGGTTCGGCTGCCGCTTGCGGCGCCTGTAATGATGGCCGGAGTCCGCACCGCCGCGGTCATCACGGTTGGCGCCGCAACGCTTGCTGCATTCATCGGCGCAGGTGGCCTCGGTGAACCCATTGTCGCGGGCCTCGCGCTCGCGGATACCCATATGGTGCTGTCGGGCGCGCTTCCGGCCGCAGCTCTGGCGCTCGCGGTGGATGGCGTGCTTGCGCTCGTCGAACGTGCACTGACACCTGCGTTTCGCGCCAGTGCGCGCCCATCCAGGTCCGTGACAACAACGCGTGATCCAGACCCGCGATGATGATCGTACCTGCGCAGATCTTAAAGGGTGCTATCGCGCCTGCCCTCACTCGGCCGTCAATCGTAACTGCGCGGCGTCCTTCTCGGGCGCCGGATACAGTAAGGTGCCGTCGGGCTCGGCCTGTGCTCCTGGCGTAATGGTCGCCGGCGTCACGACACCGATTCCCATGATGTGCTCAACGTGAATACCACGGACCAGTAAGTAATCGGTAATGATGCGGCGATGGCAGCGCCACCACACCGCTTCGGCGCACATGATCGCGCACCGGTGCTCGCGCGAGAGTGCGAGCAACTCATCGAGACCAGCGCGGAACTCCGCCGTCTCGGCGTAATCCGCGTAGCTGCGGAACGCCATCACGCGCCAGAGTGTATTGGCCGACGGCGGTGCTCCTTTGGGATGGTGACGGCGGCCGCCCAGCGAACGCAAGGACAGATAGCCGATTCCTTCAGCCGCGAGACTTTGCGGCAATGCGTCGATGTTGAACTGGGGTACCGCACGCGAACGTGGGATCGACCGCACATCGACGAGCAAATCCACATCGACCTGCTTGAGCAGCGCTACGAACTCGGCGATCGATCGGGTGGAATGACCAATCGTGAAGAGCGTGTGCCGTTCTGGAGCGGCGATTGCCAAGGATATGCGTCCTGATGGTCCGCTGGTTACGCGTGCCCTGGAGAACGAATCCGAAAAAGTGCGTTCTCCAGGCCGTGCGATTACGGTCGCGGGTTACGGCCGCGCCGGGTGCTTGTTCCGCTCGTGCTGGATCAACGCGCCAGCCGCCGCCCCGACGAGTGCGTGGCCGCCGAGCATGTGCCCCGCCGCCGCACCAACCGCGGCACCTGCGAGCGCGCTGTGATGTGTGTGCGCGATAGTGTCGGTCGCCATCGTGGTCGCGGTCGGTGCCATAGTGTTGGCAGGCACGGCCTGGTCCGCGGGCGAAGCGCCGGTGGTCTGGTCTGCGGCCGGCGCACTGCTGCGGCCGCACGCCCCCAGTGTAAGACAAGCCGCCGATGCGAGAATTGTTGCGCGTAGTTTCATCTGAGTTCGTTCTCCTGAGTTGACTGACGCAACGAGGCAAGTGGCATGCCCGTGACGCAATTCGACAAGGGAATCCGCGACAGACATCCTGCCGGCTCGGCCCCTCGCGCTGACGCGAGGATCGATGAAGAATTCATGAACTTCCGGGCCCGGTTGCGCGCGCTTACTAACCGGCACGTATCTTGAGACTAGTGGCAATTTCTTCCACGGAGAAGCGAAAATGCGTTTGGTAACTCGGTCTTTCAGCACGGCTGCGATATTCGTCCTGATGTCGGCTTTCGGCGCCGGCATGGCGAGCGCGCAGGGAACTGCGGCGGTGTGCAAGGATGGCACTACCAGCGCCGCGTCGGGTCGCGGGGCATGCTCGGCTCACGGCGGGGTAGATGCGGCGAAGACGGCGGCAGCCAAGGCCAGTGCAAGGGCCAGCGCGAAGGCAAGCGCAACGGTCGCGCCGAGGTCCGGCAGGATGGCGAGCGCGACTGTAAGCTGCACAGACGGTACGATGTCGAAGGGCGGCCGCGGAGCCTGCTCGCGGCACGGCGGCATCAAGGGCGCAGCCACCATGGCAGCCCCGGCCGCTACCCCGGCGCCTGCGGCGATGGCGAAGCCGGAGATGACGAAGCCAGGTTCTGCGACTTCTCGCGGAATGGCCAGTGTGGCCAAGGGCTCCGGCGCGAAGGAGGACAACAACCCCGCGGGTTCGATCGCGAAGTGCAAGGATGGCTTGTACTCGCACGCTACGCATCGGCAGGGCGCCTGCAGCCGTCATGGTGGAGTCGCCAGCTGGAGCTAGTGCAGGTAGGCGTGATCCAACGCTGAAGCGGCACGCTCGGTGATACGGTAGCACAGAGGGGATCGGCTCAATGAGCCGTTCCCCTCTTTTACGCGAAAGCAGTGCAAAGCGCGAAACATCCCGGCGGCACCCGGTGCTTCGTAACATGTTGCTGCCGTGCGGGTATCTTTGGAACGTAGCCTCGTCGCGCACGCGATCCACCGCGTCGGCGTCGAGCGTGCCGACCTGGTTGGAGGGTCCGTATGTCTGACTACTATCGCCGTCGCAGAGTGATGATCAAGGACGGCGCGGCGCTGATGACGTTCTTTCTGGGCTTCGTCTGGTCGGGCGCCTTCGCATGGCCCATGCTCGCCGACGGTGTCGATCAGGGCGACATGACCCGCGGTCTCGCGTACTTCCTCGCAGCGGTCCTCGGCTCGGGTATTCTCGCAGGGCTCGTAGGCCTGGAGACCGGGAGCGTCGTTGGTGGAATCTGGGAGCGTTACCATCGGCAGCATCGGTCGGCGTACGCCGACCGCCGGGTCCCGGCCTTCGCCTCGCTTCCCTCACTGCCGGGACCGGTGCTCACGTCGCCCGTCGTCGATCCCTCCCGGCGTGCCGACTTACGGAGCATCAACTACACGCAGGACGGCGTGTACGCTGCGTCCTACATAGGCCTGGCCGAACGCGCGCGGGCCGCACGGTACGACGTTCGCCACATCCGCTCGGCGCTCGCGAAGACCGTCAACATCGGCGCGTGGGATGGCGCCCGTCTGGTCGGCGCGGTCCGCGTGCTCACAGATGGCTACGTCTTCAGTGCGGTCGCGGATATCGTAGTCGATCCCGATTACCAGCGGCTCGGAATCGGCCGACGCCTCATGGCAGAGGCTCTCGCGGCGGCGCCCGATCGGCGGCTCTTCGTGGAAGCGCCGCCGGACTCTACCGGCTTCTTTCTTCGCGCGGGATGCGAGCGCGGGCCAACGGGATTGGTACTCACCACGTCGGGAGACATTCCATGAGCGGAAGGATAAGACAGGGCTTTGCAGCGAGCTTTGGAAGGCCCCGGTTTGTCGGGCCGGTGGTGGTTGCGATCTTCGTGCTGGCCGTAATCGTCTGGATGCTCCGCGGGCGCGTCTGATGATTCGGCCGTCCGGGCTCCAGCGCCTCGGGGCTCTCCCCGAAACCTGGAAACAACCGATCGCCCGATGCGGGCGGCCTGGAGGCGTGGTACTATACCTGCACAGTCCCCATCTCTCGGAGCGCCCGTGAGCCAGTCGATGCAGTCGCCCGATCTCGATGAGGAGACGTACGGCGTGAGTGAACTCGTTCGAGAGCGGCGGCCGGACGATCCAGATCCACCCCGTCGCCCCGAACCCAAGGTCAAGCTCTACGTTGCCCTCTGGCTCCCGACGGCGGGCGCTCTGCTCGCGTACTCCGTCACGCGTGGCAGCGTCTGGGCCGCGTTCGTGGGAATTGAATTGTTACTGGTCGGGCTGTACACGCTCGCCAAGCTTTAGCCCTTGCCGATCGGCAGCCACTCGCATGAACACTGACCAGTTCGTCGTGCACGCCCCGCCCGCTGCGGATTCCGCGGACGAGTCGGAGGTCGCGTCCGGTTCTGCCGACGGGATCCCGGCGGGCCGCCCAGTGTTGCCGAGCGAGCCTGCTTCGCTTGTGCCCGCGAAGCGCTCGGAAGGTGTCAACCGCGTTCTAAATCTATTTATTGCGATCCTCGCGCTCGTGATTCTCGGGCCGGTCATGCTGTTGATCTCGCTCGCGGTGAAGCTGACGTCACGTGGTCCCGTGTTCTACGTTCAGGACCGGGTGGGCGTGGACCGCCGACGGCGCTCGGCGCATGCCAACGAGGATCGCCGCAGGTCCAACGTTGGCGGGCGCCCCTTCCGTATTCTCAAGTTCAGGTCCATGAGGCGGGACGCCGAGGCGGGGACGGGCGCCGTCTGGGCAGCGAAGCACGATCCACGCGTGACGTCGGTTGGCCATTTCCTGAGGACGACGCGGCTGGACGAGCTTCCGCAGCTCATCAATGTCGTCCTCGGCGACATGAACATCGTTGGCCCGCGCCCGGAACGTCCCAGCATCTTTGCCGAGCTACGAGATAACATCGACGGCTATCAGCTGCGCCAGCAGGCGCGGCCCGGTATAACGGGCTGGGCGCAGATCAATCATTCGTACGATCAGTCGCTGGATGATGTCCGCGTCAAGATCCGCCTGGACCTCGAGTATCTGGCTCGGCAGTCGCTCGCCGAGGACCTCAAGATCATGATGCGCACACTGCCGGTGATGATTTTCAAGCGGGGCGCGCAGTAGCTGGCTCGCAGATGGCGCCCGCCGAACGAAAAAAAGGGACAGCAATGGGCTGTCCCTTTTTCGTCTTACGCAGCCCCAATGAGTTAGGGTTGTGGTCTGCTCATTCGCGCTTTTTCCATGTCGGCGATGTTCTTGTCGAACACGGTCTGCTGATCTGCCGTGAGAACCGCACGAATATCCGCGCGCTGCTTGGTCCGCATGGCCATCATGTGCGTGCGCATGTCGCTCCCGCCCATCGCAGCCTGCGCGGCCGTCACGTAGCGGGCGTTGATGGCCTTTACGGAATCGGACTGCGTCGCCGAAAGCGTGATTCCGGTGAGGAGTCTGTCAGTCGAACGCTGAACCATCTGGGCTGGATCCATAGCCATCCCGCCGCCGCCCGCGCCCTGAGCGATGGCCGGAGCGCTTGCTGCGGCCAGCAGTATCAGTGAGCACGCCGCAATGTTGAGTCGACGCATCTTGTTACCTCGTTAAGTGGGCCAGCGCGTCGCACAGACGGCGACGCCGCTCGGTACCGATGACCCGAAGAGTACGGCCACCGGCGGTATTCGTTGGATGCTCGCCCGCATCGGCGACTCGTCCGGTATCTTGCAGAATATGGCTACCCCCTCCGGACGCGCACTGATCCGATCGACGTACCGCGTCTCCGAGACACCGCGGGTCCACGTGGGCCCGTACGCCGGCGCTGGCGCAGAGTGGGATGGCTTTCTGCGATCAACTGCGCGCACGGGCACGACGCACACGCACTGCCATCTGTACGGGTGGAAGCGCATCATGCAATCCGCCATGGGCCACGACGCTCCCTACATTGCTGCGCGCGACGCGAGCGGTGCCCTTCGCGGGGTTCTGCCGTTGGTACGGATCAGGAGCCGCCTCTTCGGCCACTACCTGATCTCGATGCCGTTCCTCAACTATGGCGGGCCCGTCGGTGACAGTGAGGCAATCACTGCGCTCGCGCGGTACGCCGCAACAATGGCCGACGATTGCGGCGCAACGCTTCTGGAGATGCGATGTCGCGGCGAGATTCCGTCCGGGCGGCAGTTCGCCATATCGCATCGAAAGATCACCGTACTGATGGACATGAGTGGCGGGTCGGAAGCCCTCTGGCGTCGGCTACCCTCAAAGGTTCGAAGCCAGATACGGCGGCCGGCAAAGGACGGCGTGATCGTCCAGTTTGGCAGCGATCAGGTAGCGCCATTCTACAGCGTATTCGCGCGGCACATGCGCGACCTGGGCACCCCGGTCATGTCGCGGCGATTCTTCGAGTTGGCTGCACAGGAATTCGGAGAAAACGCGCTGTTCGCCGTTGCATACCGCGGCGCGACTCCGGTCGCGTGCGGTGCCGGATTTGCGTGCGGGGAAGGCGCGGAGCGCGAGTTCGAGATTGTATGGGCGTCGGCACTGCGCGAGTACAGCCGCACATCCGCCAACATGCTGATCTACTGGGAAGTAATGAAGCGGGCCAGCGACGCGGGCGCGCGGACTTTCAACTTTGGACGTTGCACTCCGGGAGGCAACACGCACCGTTTCAAGAAGCAGTGGGGCACAACAGACGCGCCGTTGTGGTGGTACGACCACGCGCCGCGAGGCGTGTCACCACCGTCAGAACATTCCGAGGCGGCGCGGCTCGGTGCGCGGCTCTGGACTCACATGCCCCTACCGGCCGCAAATGCGCTGGGTCCGCGGATCGTGCGGTTGCTTCCACTGTGATCTGTGTCGACGCACAACGCGAGACTGTGGCTTCGGCATTGCGTCCGGGTGCCATGATCGTGATTGTTGCGCCGCATCCCGATGACGAGTCGCTTGCAGCCGGTGGCCTGATTCAACGCGCACGCGCACGCGGCGCCCGCGTAGCGGTCGTTTTCATGACTGATGGCGACATGAATCCGTGGCCACAGCGCGCAGCAGAAACGCGCGCTGTGATCGGAAGGAGTGACCGCGTGCGCTGGGGCAGAAGACGACGCGCGGAGGCGCATGCCGCGCTGACGGTACTCGGTGTACACGCCGACGCCGTCCACGTCCTTGGGATGGCGGACATGGGGTTGACCGAAGCGCTCGCTCGAGATCCTGCAGGTGCGTCGGTGCCTGTGGCAACTCTGCTTCATGAACTTGCGCCAGACCTTGTCGTGCTCCCGTCTCTCTACGATACCCATCCGGATCACAGTGCCGCCCACGTAATGTGGATGCTCGCTCTTCATCGCGCCGCGTGCGACGCGGGTGTCGCTACTTACGCTGTTCACGGCCGGGATGATTCAACTGCGTCCGAGTTCGAGATCAGCGCGAGCGAGCTGGCAACGAAAATGCGCGCCGTCGGCGAGCACGCGTCGCAACTTGTGTTGAGTCGCCGACGGATGCTCGCATACGCAAAGCGACCCGAAAGGTTCGCCGTCGGGCGGGTGGAGCAGGCAGGAGCGCGTCCAGACGCGCCAGCATTGTTGCGGTGGCGCGCCGGAAGCGTCATGGCGCAGTTGTGTCGACTGCTGATCGTTACTGGGGACGCGGCGTGGCGCGTTCCGATCGGCGAAGCAAGTGCGGGGCCGGTGACGGCGGATGCGCCGCGGTGCGTTCGCGTGCCGGCGCGCCGGCTCTCGGTCATCATGCCGCGAGGCATTGTTGCTGGCGCTCCCGTATTCGCCAAGCTGTACGCACGCGTGAGCATGCCGTGGATATACGACCGATGGGGTTGGGAGCGGATCTCCTGACGACCGCTCGTCGCATCCTGTCGCCGTTTTCCCGCACGTGAGCGCCTGGCACGCGGCAGTCGCGATCGTGGTTGCGTCGGG
>JALYTX010000010.1 GCA_030854055.1 Gemmatimonadota bacterium
GCACACGTCGCTTTGCGAGTCCATCCATTTCGTTCATGAAGTCCAACCATTGCGGAACCGCAGTGTGTCCGCGCTTTTTGCTTTCCGACATGCGACTGTCGTCATCGCGCGCGCAGCGATGTCCGTGAGCTTCCCCGCGCCCTTTACACTCGTTGGCGCGACAAATCCGTGTCCGTGCGGCAGAGCAGGCGAGCCCGGGCGGAAGTGCAGTTGCACGCCCTCCGAAGTGACGGGGTACACCGCACGGATGTCGGGTCCGCTGACGGATCGGATCGACATGCACGTTCCGGTTGGAGCCGTTGCACTGCGCGAGCTCAGTTCCGACGCCAGCACCGGACACGGATCCGCCGACATGCGCGACCGGGTTGCGCGCGCACGATGCACGCAGCGCGCGCGTTATCGTGCGCTGCGCGGTGTCACGTGCAACGCTCACGTACCTGGGCGGTGGCTGGACCGGAACACGCCAATCGATGCAGACGCCCGAACGCTGCTGCACTCCGCAGCGGCCGCGCTCGAGCTATCAGCGCGAGCGTATCATCGGGTGATCAAGGTGGCCCGAACGATCGCCGATCTGGAGTGCGAGGATCGAATAGCGGCGATGCATGTTGCAGAAGGGTTGCGGTACCGGCCGGTCGTGAGAAAATAGGATGACTGCCGGGTGAGAACAAACGTGGCCTTGGTTGGAAATGTCGGATCCGATGACGCGCACCGCGACGCGGGCGCGCGCATCGAATGCCGCAATGTTGTCGCTTGTGGAATCCGTGATCGCCTCTCGATACCTTACCAGATAGATAAGGCGCATTGCGCGTCTGTGGCAAACTGGGAGGCGGCATGGTTGGAAATGGCGGAAGTGGCTCTACCAGCAGCTACCGGATCCCTGCGGGAACCGACATCGGGCACACTCATCTCAAGGTTGCAGATCTCGATCGCGCGCTCGGGTTCTATCACGGCGTGCTGGGCTTCGACATCATGCAGCGCATGGGCAACCACGCTGCGTTCGTATCGGCCGGCGGCTACCACCATCACATCGGCCTGAACACGTGGGAGAGCCGCGGTGGCGCCCCGCCGCCGCACGGGCACACGGGGCTGTATCATGTCGCCATTCGATATCCGAGTGAGCGGGATCTGGCCAGCGCCGTGCTGCGGGTTGTGAACGCCGGCGTTGTGCTTCAGGGTGCCGCTGACCATGGTGTGAGCGAGGCCGTCTACCTCGCTGATCCAGACGGGAACGGCATAGAGCTGTACTGGGACAGGCCTGCCAACGACTGGCCACGCGGAGAAAACGGGCAGCCGCGTATGGGCACCGATCGCCTGGATTTGGCGGCGCTGCTGGCGTTGGCGGACGCCGGTCAGAACGCAGCCGACTTGCTCACGACTCAGGACGTCCCGACAAGCTAACTTTCGGGATGTTCGGATGTCTTCGCAGAGTGGGATGCCTCATCCTTCTTGCCGTGATCGTGGCGGCGGGGTGGTACTGGTGGACTGTTACGGCGTCACCACGTGCCGCGACGTCCACAACGGCCGGCGTGTGGCAGCCCGTGACGGCGGCCGACGCCGCCAGTGCTGGCGTGGCCGTTGCAAGTCTGAGATCGACGCAGGGGAAAGTTTACGCCAATCTCACGCCGGCCGAGGCGGTCGCATATCTCGTTCAGGAGACCGCACGTCAGTTGCCACCATCGTCCACCGATGTGCAGGCGATGGTGTCGGGAGACCAACTGCACGTGCGCGCAGTCGTGCCGCTCCGCGAACTGGGCGCCGAGCGCGCTCTGGGCCCGCTCGCGTCGATGATTGGTGCGCGGGACACCGTCGAGCTCGCCGGTCGCGTCGACCTTATTCGTGCTGGACTTGCGCAGATGCACGTGACGCGAGCGCAGATACATGAGCTGCGGTTGCCCGGCAACATGATCCCTGGGCTGGTGCAGCAGATGAGGCACACATCACCCTCAGGCATCGCGCCTGATGCATTTCCGATTCCGCTGCCCGAGTACATCGGCGACATCCGCATTGCGGATGGAAAAGTCACGCTCTACAAGAACGTACAATAATGAAAATTTTCAGGAACTTCGTCGCAGGTGCGTGGGTCGAGCCATCCACTGGCGAGTATTTCGAGAACAGAAATCCGGCGGACCTGAGCGACGTCATCGGGAAGTTCCCGCTGTCGAGCTCGGCAGACGTGGATCGCGCAGTCGCGAGCGCCAGGCGCGGGTTCGGGTTGTGGAAGGCGACGCCTGCACCACAGCGCGGCGACATTCTACGGAAGACGGGCGACATCCTCACGGCGCGCAAGGACGAGATCGCAGACGCCATGACTCGCGAGATGGGCAAGCCGCTCACGGAGACACGTGGCGACGTGCAGGAAGGGATCGATACTGCGTACTATGCGGCAACGGTCGGGCGTCAGCTTTCGGGCCGCACTGTTCCGTCAGAGTTGCGCAGCAAGTGGGCAATGAGCTTCCGCCGTCCGATCGGCGTAGCCGGTCTTATCTGCCCGTTCAATTTCCCGATGGCCATCCCGACGTGGAAGATGTTTCCAGCGCTGGTGTGCGGAAACTCCGTCGTGTTCAAGCCCGCGGAAGATGTTCCGCACACCGGCACGCTGCTCGTCGAGATTCTGCTCGAAGCCGGTCTGCCACCGGAAGTCATCCAGCTTATTCACGGTACCGGCGAGGATGTGGGTGCTCCGCTGGTCGAGCACCCGGACGTGCCGCTGATCTCGTTCACCGGCTCCACGGCGACTGGAAGTATGGTCGGCGCAACGTGCGGTCGCCTCCACAAGCGTCTATCGCTCGAGATGGGTGGCAAGAACGCGCAGATCGTGCTGGACGACGCGGACCTCGACCTTGCGTTGGAGGGCGCGCTCTGGGGCGCTTTTGGTACCACGGGACAGCGGTGTACCGCGACGAGCCGTCTCATTCTGCAGAAAGGAATTCACGACAATTTTCTTGGCATGCTGGTGGAGCGTACAAAGGCGCTCAAGCTTGGTGACGGTCGCAAGAAGGGGACCGATGTAGGGCCGGTAATAAACGAGGCTGCGCTGCGGAAGATCGAGCACTACGTGGATATCGGCCAGGCGGATGGTGGCGACATCGTTTGTGGCGCACGACGTGCGACCGGCGGCGGTCTTGACGATGGTCTCTTCTACGAGCCGACAATCGTCAGCCGAGTGGAGCCGAGTCACAGGATCGCCTACGAGGAAATTTTCGGGCCGGTGCTCTCGGTGATCCGCGTGGCGACTGCGGACGAGGCCTTCGCGGTCAACAACAGCGTGAAGTACGGACTTTCATCGTCGGTGTACACACGCGATGTGAACGTGTCGTTCCGCGCTCTGGAATTGCTGGACAACGGCATCACATACATCAACGCGCCAACTATTGGCGCGGAGGCACATCTGCCCTTTGGAGGGGTAAAGCAGACGGGCAACGGCCACCGAGAGGGCGGCTGGGAGGTGTACGAATTCTACTCCGAGACCAAGGTAGGCTACGTGGACTATTCCGGCACGCTCCAGCGCGCTCAGATCGACACGTACCTCGGCACACCGGACTGAAGCTTAAACGAACGGGACCGTCATCCCAGCGAAACCGGACGTCATACCGGCGAACGCGAACGTCATCGCTGCGAAAGCGGGCGTTATCCCCGCGAAAGCGGACGTCATTCCCGCGAAAGCGGGAATCCCTTCGGCATGGGCGCCGACTCCGAAAGGGATCCCCGCTTTCGCGGGGATGACGGGGCGGCGAGATTTCGCTTTCGCGGGGATGACGGGGCGCCGAGATTCCGCGTTCGCGGGAATGACGTGACAGGACAAAGATCGAGTCGGGATTGTTCATGCGTACAATGATTCGTGTCATACTGCAGCTTTCAGCGTCCGTGTTGCTGTTTCTGGTGACGCGCGCGCTGGTCGTCGAGATGTACAAGATCCCGACGCCAAGTATGCAGAGCACGCTCATGGTCGGCGATTTTCTGGTTGTAGACAAGATGGTGTACGGCCCGGAGATCCCGTTTACGCACTACCGTCTTCCGGGATTGCGCGCTCCGCGCCGCGGTGACGTCATCATATTCAAGTGGCCCGTCGATCCGTCGGTGAACTTCGTCAAGCGGGTTGTCGGCGTGCCCGGCGATACGCTCCTGATGCACGACGGTCTGCTCGTGCGAAACGGCCACTCGCTGGCGGAGGGCTATGTTACACACGCTTCCGGCGACGCTGACATGTCGGCGGATGAGTTTCGTTGGCAGCGCGACTACCTCGTGCGTTCCGCACGCGCCAGCGGTACCTATTGGCCATCGCGCAACAACTGGGGCCCACTCGTCGTACCTCCGCACGACCTCTTCGTGCTCGGCGACAACCGCGACAATTCGTTGGATAGCCGGTACTGGGGCTTCGTACCGGATTCGCTCGTTCGCGGCACGCCGATGTTCGTGTACTTCAGCTACCGCCCCGACAGCGCGTCGCGCCTGAGCTGGCTGACCAACGCGCGCTGGCGTCGTCTCGGAACGGTCGTTCGATGAAGCGGATCCTAGCTGACCGCATCTCATAACGGTGTGACCCCTTTCACGCCGTGGTCGGTATGGTAGAATTACAACGAATGAAGCTGCCGGCGAAGCGGAAGGAAGGGGCAGACGAGGGACTGCTGGACCAGTATCTGCGCGACATCAGCGCGTACCCGCTGATCACTCGTGAGGCGGAAGCTGAGCTGGCAGTCGGAATCCGGGCGGGCGATGAAGAGTCGATGAACCGGCTCGTTCGTGCCAATCTCCGCTTCGTAGTGTCGGTGGCGAAGAAATACCAGAATCAGGGCGTCAATCTCTCGGACCTTATCAACGAGGGAAACCTTGGACTGATGCGCGCGGCGAAGCGCTTCGACGAGACCAAGGGCATCAAGTTCATCTCGTACGCGGTATGGTGGATCCGGCAGGCTATCCTGCAGGCGCTCGCCGAGCAGTCGCGGATCGTGAGGGTGCCGCTCAACCGCGCCGGCGACCTGCACAGGGTCGGGAAGCGCGCTGCCGCGCTCCTGCAGGATCTGGGTCGGGAGCCGACGCATCTCGAGATTGCTCAGGGGTTGGGGATCTCCGAAGAGGAGGTCTCCAGGACGATGGCGATCTCATATACGCACCTCTCGCTCGACGCGCCGATGACGCCGGGTGAGGACAACTCGCTCATCGATCACCTTGCCGATACCAACCGCCTGCTGCCCGATGAAGAGACGTTCGAGAAGGCGCTCATCGAGACTGTTCATCAGTCGTTGCTCATCCTCAAACCCCGCGAGGCGCGTGTCCTTCGCATGTATTTTGGACTGGACGGCGACGAGCCCATGACGCTCGAAGTCATAGGCGAGGTGCTTGGCGTAACGCGCGAGCGTGTCCGGCAGATCAAGGACCGCGCGCTGCTCAAGCTGCGCCACCATTCCAAGAAGCGCGCGCTCGAATCGTTCCTCGGGTCGTGAAAGTCGGGCTCGTTACGCTCGGCTGCGACAAGAACACGGTGGACTCGGAGCGGTACCTCGCTCAGCTCGCGGCGTATGGTGGCGAGATTACCAGCGACCTCGACGAGGCCGAAGTCATTATCGTCAACACGTGCGGCTTCATTGATGCGGCGAAGAAGGAGTCGCTTGATGCGCTCATTGAAGCTGGCGAGTACAAGACCAGCGGCGCATGCACGACCGTCGTGGCCGTCGGTTGCATGGTTGAGCGGCACAAGGGTGAACTCAGGGACGCGCTTCCGGAAGTCGATCTGTTCCTCGGAGCGTCCGAGACAGATCGGCTCGTCGAGGAGCTCGCGGCGCGCGGTGCACTCTCCGGCGAGCGACTGCTGGAGCATCCGGGGGTGCGGCTGTACAGTGGCGATCTACCGCACGTTCGCTACCTCAAGGTGAGCGAAGGTTGCGATCATGGATGTGCATTCTGCGCGATACCGCTCATGCGCGGCAAGCACCGCTCTTTCGCTCCCGACGAGGTGGTTGCAGAAGCGCAGCTGCTCGAGATGCAGGGTGCGCGCGAGGTAAATCTGGTGGCACAGGATCTCGCGCACTACGGTCGCGACATTCGTGACCGCGATGCGCGCCTCCCAGATCTGCTTCGTATGCTGGTGGAGCAGACGTCGATCCCGTGGATCCGAATGCTGTATCTCTACGCGACCGGCATCACGCCGCAGTTGCTCGAGATTGTCGCGCGGGAGCCGCGGATCATGCCGTACATCGACATGCCCATCCAGCATGCATCGGACACGGTTCTGGAGCGCATGCGGCGCCCGGAGCGCGCGCGAACGATTCGTGCGAACGTCGCCAGGTTTCGCGATGCCGTTCCGCATCTCGCGATACGCACGACGTGCATCGTCGGCTTTCCCGGCGAGACGGAATCGGACTTCGAGCAGCTGCTTGGCTTCCTGGAGGACGTGCAGTTCGAGCGTGTCGGTGTGTTTACGTACTCGCCCCAGGAGGGAACGCGTGCGGCGCAGCTCGAGGACGATGTACCGGAACGTGTAAAGCGCGACCGTCTGGAGCGTGTCGTCGATCTTCAGCGGATGATCACTGCCGAGCGTTACGAAGCGCGCCTTGGTATCCCCGTGCAGGCGCTCGTTGACAGGATTGATGATGTGAGCGGTCTCGGCGTGGCACGGCTGCCATGGCAGGCGGATGACGTGGACGGTGTCACGTATCTGGACGACGCTCATGCTCCGGGCACCCTCCTCCAGGTGATACCACGGGAGGTGGTGGACGACTACGATTTCAGCGCAGAGACCGTTCGCGTGATAAGCGCCCCCGCCGCCGACATCGCGAGCAGGCTGCGGCGCCAACTGCCACTCGTTTCCACCACGATCGGAAGTTTCGGACGGTGAGTCTGGGGCGTCCTACCAGCATGAAGGCACCACTGATCTGTGCAACGCTCATGCTGGCCGCATGCGCGGGCGCAATTCGACCGCTAGCGACGGCGCCCGCGGCAACGGCGAAGCCCGCCGCGGCACCTGCCGCGAGCGAGCTTCCGCCATTGGTGCTTCCCGCGGACTCGGACGACGGCGCCGGCGCCGGCGCGCGCGCGAACGCGGTGCAGGTGGCCGAGGTTCCGGTTACGGTGCTTCCAACGATTATCGGACATCGCAGCATTCCGGGGAATTCCAGCGTCAGGCCAGCCGGTGGCCTTGCACGTGACGACAACGATCAGACTGTGCGCATTGCTCTCGCGCTTGGACGGGTTAGCGTCCGGCTTTATGCGACCGGCGGCTGGAGTATCTATGATGGTACGTCGCGCGCATTACTCGCGCGGGTTGGCGCGAGCGATACCGTGACAGTGGACACTCGCGACGGGAGCATGGTGGCGACCGGCATCCCGATGGGGCCGGTGCGCGGGCCGATGATCGCGCGACCGTCCGATGGCGACGCACTTATCGTATTCGACGGTCACCGCTATCGTGGCGAGATAGCGATCGCGCGTGCCGGTGAGGCGTTGTCGGTGATCAACCGCATCGGCGTCGAGTCGTACCTCCGCGGAGTCGTTCCGCTCGAGATCGGCACGGACAGGACCATCGCCGAGAGCGCCGCAGTTGAGGCGCAGGCGATCGCGGCGCGCAATTACTCGTACACGCACATGGACGACACTCGCCCGTATGACATGCTCGCAACCACTGCCGATCAGGTGTATGGTGGCGCGGACGCGGAACGGCCGCTTTCGGATGCAGCGGTGCGAGCGACGAGGAACATGGTGATGATGTACGGTGGCAAGGTCATCAACGCGCCGTATCACTCCAATTCAGGCGGCGTCACGGCGTCCGCGAGCGAGGTCTGGCGCAGTGGCGATGAGCCGTACCTGGTATCGGTGAGCGACAGGATTCCCGGGACGGACCACTTTTATGGCGAGGAGTCACCGCGGTTCCACTGGACGCGAACGCTGGACGAAGCATCGCTGTCAACTCTGCTCGATCGGTATCTCCCGCAGTACTCCTCCGCGCCGCGTGGCGGGGTGGGGAGACTTCAAAAGATCGAGGAGAGTGGTCGGACCCCTTCCGGTCGCGTTGCTGGTCTCATTTTCACCACCGACCGCGGAAGCTTTCCGGTCCGCGGCAACGACGCGCGCCTCATACTCCGATCGACTGCAGGCGAGCTCTTGCCAAGTACTCTTTTCACGATCGAGCAGTCGAAGGGGAGTGACGGCCACGTGACTCAGATAACGATCCGCGGCTCCGGCAATGGGCACGGGGTGGGCATGGATCAGTGGGGCGCGATCTCGCGGGCCAGGGCTGGCCAGGACGCGCTGACCATTCTCCGCGCGTACTACCCGGGGACCACGATCGGCAGAGTAATTTAGGGCATGCCGTCGAACTCGCCGGTCCGCGTAGCGATTGTCGGGATGGGCGCGATCTCGCAGCTAGCGCACCTTCCTGTCGTATCCATGAACCGCGGCGCGGAGCTGGTTGCGTTGTGTGACAACGACGGCCCGAAGGCGCGCGCTCTGGCAGATCGCTTCGGCGTGCGCGACGTCTACACCGACATCGACGACCTGTTCGACGCCGGCCAGATCGACGCCGTGATCATTGCCACTCCGAATCATCTGCACGAGCCACACGTGCTCGCTGCGCTTCGCGCCGGCGTCGATGTGCTGTGTGAGCGACCGTTGTCGCTTACGTCGAGCGGTGTTGCACGGATACTCACGGCGGCGGCGACGGCGGGACGAAAGGTGGTGGTGGGAAACAATCATCGCTTTCGAAGTGACGTGCAGCAGTTGCAGCGCTTCATGCGCGGCGGCGAGCTGGGCGCGATCACGGGAATCCGCGGCGGCCATTACCAGTTTCGCGGCCCGGAAAGCGGATGGCGTTCCCGGCGTCCAGAAGCCGGTGGCGGCGCGTTTCTGGAGCTTGGTTTTCCATTACTCGACCTTGCGCTCTGGCTCACCGACTTTCCCGACGCGGTGCGCGTCAGTGCGCAGTTCGACCGCAGTGCCAGGGCTGGATCCGTCGAGGACAGCATGGCAGTGCAGATCGAGTTTGCCGGCGGGGTTCTGTTCAGCTCCGACGTCGCGTGGAAGTACGTCGGCGAGGACGATCGGTGGTGGTTCGAAGCTCGAGCCTCACGCGGGAGCGCACGCCTCGCTCCGTTGCGCGTTGTGAAACTGCTCAACGGCCGTCCAACTGACGTGTCTCCACGCGGAGCTGCGGCACGAGAGAGCGCGTTCATACAGAGTTATCGCGCGGAGATAGCGCACTTCATTGCGATGCTGACTGGCGAGTCGCCCTACGAGGCGCCGTCGGACCAACTGGTCGTGCAGAAGCTTGTCGAGGCCGTCTACACGTCGGCCGTTGAGGGCCGCGAAATCCGGTCGTGACTTTACAGCCCGGGTACGCGGGGCACGTCATCAGCAGAGGCGCGCGCGCCCGTTCGTCACCCATTCCGCCGGCGCGCGGAGACGCAAGTTGATACGCGCATGAGAATTCGGTCTGGCGGAATCATCCCGACACGCTCGGAGGGGGTAGCCGCGCTGGCCTCCGCAGCGCTTTTCGCCATTGCGTTTCCGCCGTTCAATCTTGTCGTGCCAGTGCTGGTGTGTCTCGTTCCGGTCGCGGTTCTAGTCACGCACGCGGCCGATCGCGAGGGGCGCGGTTGGGAGGCGGCCCGCGCGGGGTTCTGGTTCGGCTTCATGGGTTACGGTGCGAACCTTTATTGGATCGCCGTCGCGCTGCTGCTCTACACGAGGATGGCCCTTCTCGGCTACGTTGCGTCTCTCGTCTGGCTCGCGCCTGTTGTGGCCGCGGCGATGACTGCGCTGTTTTTTGCGCGCAAGCTCACAGGGTGGCCGCTCGCATTCCTTCTTCCCGTGGTTTGGACGGCCTCAGAGCTTGCGCTAAACTACCTGAGCGATCTGTCATTTCCGTGGCTGCCGCTCGGGCTCGCGATGGCGCACGTGCCCCTGCTTGCGCAGGTGGCGGACCTGAGCGGCGTGCGCGGCGTGTCGTTCTTCATCGGCGCAGTGAACGGACTACTAGCCGATGCGTGGCTGTATCGCGCGCGACCTCGCGCAGCGTTGCTTCGTACTGCGGGTGCGCTGGCTGTGATCGGTGCCGTTGCGCTGTACGGCGCATGGCGCATGGAGACGATCCAGCTCAACCCGCTTGCACGCATCGCCGTCGTGCAGCCGGACATACCCGAAGAAGCCAAGCTCACGACGTCCGATCCGACGCTGCACGTGGCGAAGCTCGTTGCGATGACTCGCGCGGAAATCGGCCGAAGCTCGCCGGATCTAGTCGTCTGGCCCGAGGCGGCGCTGGACCGCTTTCTGTGGCAGTATCCCAACTGGGCGGACTCGCTGCGTTCTGCGGTGTCGCTGCACCCGACGCCGATGATTGTCGGGTTCATGGACTCCGGCAATCCGCTGAACGTACCGTTTGCATACTACAACGCGGCGCTGCTCACAGATCCAGCCGGCAACGTTAGCGCACAGGCACCGTACCGCAAGCACTACCTGGTGCCGATCGTGGAGCGTGTTCCATTCCTGAATCCGGAGTGGTTCCACGGAGTCGATTACTTTGGCGGATTTGGGCGCGGGACGAGTGAGGAACCATTTCATGTCGGGTTCGGCTCGGTTGGCGTCCTCATCTGCTACGAATCGATTTTCCCGCAGCTTGCGCGAGACTATGCGCGCGCAGGAGCGACGGTCCTCGTCAACATCACCAACGACGCATGGTTCCAGCACAGCAACGCGGCGTACCAGCATTTCGCACATCTCTCGCTAAGGGCGATCGAGAACCGGCTGCCGATTGTGCGCGCGGCCAACACGGGAATCTCGGGTTGGATTGATCCGCTGGGCCGAGTGCGTGCCGAGACGCCGATTTTCGTGCCGCGCACGGCGACGTACGACGTGGAAGGGACATCAACGCGAACGCTGTACACCAGATTCGGCGACTGGGTCGGGGCGCTCTGCCTCGTAATGACGCTGGGCTTCCTGTTCGCATCGTGGCGCTCTGCTCGCAGCCGACGCCGCGACGCAGCCTAGAAGGCGCTGCGCAGCGGACGGAGCGAAAACCGAAGGCCAATCACTGGCGGGTGCTGTCGGGGTCTACTCCCTCGAAGCCTACGATGTTCGGTACCAGCGTCCATACGATGCCACCTGTCATGTCGGATCCGACGATGAACGATTGTGACCGAATTTCGCGGCCGTTGGGCCGTATGGCGAGAAGCCGATATGGTTCGGAGAAGGCGACGGGCTTGAAGCGGAGAGTGGTGTTACTCGCAGGCGGGACGTCGCCCAGCAGCATGCGATTGCCGCCCTGTGACACGGCATAGACTGACAGATCCGCCGGCAGCCTGAGATTGTTATTCACCTGAACGTCGATGGGGACAGCCGGCCCGCCGGACCGGCCGGCAGGTGTGGCGCAGCCGGCCAGCGGCACGGTGGCGCATAGAATGGTCAGGCCGACGGCGCGGAGTAAACTGCGGCGAAGCATTGGTGTGTGTCCGATTTGGGGTCGATACAGGGATGCGCAAGCGTCAGGCCGCGTGAGCCCGTTTTGCCCGAATGCGGAGAAGGCCGCGCGGGCGAACCGCCATACGGCGGGGACAAAACGGCGTCCGCCCGGCACGGGCTTCCATGCAATCCGGGCCCAGTTTATCTTTAACGGTTAGTCATACCCGAGGTCATCAAAATGAAGCCAGACATTCATCCACTGTACGCGACAGCCAAGGTTCACTGCGCGTGCGGCAACACGTTCGAAACTCGTTCCACCGTCGCCAACATCAGCACGGACATCTGCGCCGTGTGTCATCCGTTCTATACCGGGAAGGCCAAGATGGTCGACACGGCAGGCCGCGTCGAGCGATTCCGTCAGAAGTACGGCCGGAAGGAGAAGGCGACCGCAGCTGTTTAGCGGCCGTCCCAGTGATTATCGAAGGCCCACGAATGTCGTGGGCTTTCGTGTTTCCGACAACCGCGCCATCGCCCACCGTAGCGCGCCTCCACTTCTGCCGAGCAGCTTGAACACTCAAATGTCATCGCGCCAGCCGACCGCAGCTCAGGAATGAGCCTCAGGGAACGTCTAGCATCCTCGGTTGCGCGTGCGGCCGAGGTGGAGTCCGAGTTGAGCGAGCAGGCCACCGTGCGCGATTCCAGGCGCATGGCCGACCTGGGGCGCGAGCATCGCCAGCTTCAGACAGTCGTCGGCCTCGCGGAGCAATTGGAGCGTGCGGAGCGCGAGCTTGCCGACGTGCGGGAGCTCGCCGAATCCGACGATCAGGAGATGGCTGCTGAAGCGGCGGCAGAAGCCGAGCGGTTGAATGCGGAGATCGCACAGATCGAGCTTGACCTGAAACCGGCTCTGCTTCCACCCGACCCGCTCGACGATCGTCCAGCGATCATAGAGATCCGCGCGGGCACTGGCGGCGACGAGGCTGCGCTATTCGCCGCGGAGCTCTGGCGGATGTACACCCGATTCGCCGAGGGCCGTCGCTGGAAGATCGAGATCATCTCGCTTTCGGAGGCGACGTTGGGCGGCGTCAAGGAAGTGATCTTCAAGATCATCGGGACGGGCGCGTTCGGTGCCATGCGATGGGAGTCGGGCGTGCATCGAGTGCAGCGGGTGCCTGTCACGGAGAGTCAGGGAAGGACCCACACATCGGCGGCGACTGTCGCGGTGCTGCCCGAGGCAGAGGAAGTTGACGTTCGCATCGAGGACAAGGACCTGCGCATCGACGTGTTCCGTTCATCGGGACCGGGCGGCCAGTCGGTCAACACCACCGACTCGGCCGTACGCATCACCCACATTCCAAGTGGAATCGTTGTATCGCAGCAGGACCAGAAATCGCAGCTTCAGAACAAGCTCAAGGGTATGGAAGTTCTGCGCGCCAGGCTACTCGACGCGCGGCTTTCGGAGCGGGAGGCAGAGCGGGCGCGCATGCGGAAGACGCAGGTAGGCACGGGCGATCGCTCTGCAAAAATACGCACTTATAATTTTCCGCAGAGTCGAGTGACGGACCACCGGATTGGGCTGACGTCACACGACCTGGCGAATATCATGAACGGCGCCATCGATCCGTTCGTCGACGCACTGCGCATGGCCGATGTCGAGGAAAGATTGAGTGGCGAGTGACGGAGCGGGCCGCGTGTCGCGCGGCGATGCCCGAAGCGTGGGCGCGCTCTCCATGGAGCTGCAGCTGCTCCTCTCCGATCCCTCGGCGCGGGTAGCGCACGAGATCATTGCCGCGCTTCTGGACGTTCCGCGATTCTGGCCGTCGGCCAACGGCGCCGACGCGGTGGATGACGTCGTCTGCAAGGCGGCGCGCGTGGCGGCGGCGCGGCTACAGGCCGGTGCGCCCTTCGCGTACGCTGTACGCCGCGCTGCGTTCCGGCACCTTGTGCTTGACGTGGACGAGCGTGTCCTCATCCCGCGCCCCGAAACGGAAGGGCTTGTGGAGGAGGTGTTGCGGTTGTCCGCTGGAATGACCGGCTGCGCGATCGACGTCGGAACGGGCTCTGGTGCGATAGCGCTCTCTCTTGCCAGCGAGGGGACGTTTGAGGTGGTCGTCGGCACTGACGTCTCGCTCGATGCGCTCGCGGTCGCGCGGCAGAACGGCGCCCGTCTCGCTGGGGCGTTGCGCTCGCGACTGGAGTTTCGACACGGGTCGCTGCTCGCTCCGGTGCACGACTTGCGGGCGTGTGTGATCGTGTCGAACCCCCCTTACATTGCATATCACGAGGCGGAGCAGCTTCCGGCGAGTGTGCGGGACTGGGAGCCGGCGCTCGCGCTGTTCAGCGGAGCGGAGGGAACGCTTACCACCACCGCGATAATCCGGGGCGCGGCGGATCTGTTGGAGACGGGCGGCATTCTGGCGCTCGAAGTTGACGCGCGGCGAGCATCGCTTGCCGCTGAATCGCTGGCAGTGGATTCGCGATATCGCGAGATCGCTGTCCGGCTCGATCTTGCGGGGCGCGAGCGGTTTGTAATCGCGCGACGCTGTTAGGAGGAGGAGACTTTGCCACTCGAAGAAAAGGCTCGCGAGCTCGGTCGAATTGTTGGACAGAGCGACGAGTATCGCGCGGTCACGCGCGCCAACGAAGGACTGACCAACGATCTCGAAGCGACTGCGATACTCCGTCAGATGGAGACGTTGCGTCGCGATGCGCAGGCCATGCTTCAGCGAGGCGAGGAGCCGACGCAGGAGATGGAGAAGGAGCTCGACGACCTGCTCAGCAAGGTGCAGGGTAGTCCGGCCTACCAGCGTGTGGCGGTCGCGCAGGAGAACCTCGACAAGGTCATGCGCATGGTTAACGACTGGATCAGCGACGGCATCACCAAGGGCGCGCAGAGTTCCATCATCACGCTCGGCTGACCGGAACCACTATGCGGGGATCGCTGATCGTGCTTGAGGGTGCGGAGGGGGTTGGCAAGACGACGCAGGCGCGCCGACTGGTTGACGCTCTATCACGCGCGGGCGTCGTCTCAAGCCATCTCCGCGAGCCCGGTGGCACGTCGCTCGGGGAGGCCATACGAAACGTGTTGCTCGAGCCATATCGCAGCATTGCGCCAGCCGGGGAGGCGCTCCTCTTCATGGCCTCGCGCGCGCAGCTCGTCGAAGAAAAAGTGCGGCCGACGTTAAGTGCCGGCCACACGATTGTGCTCGACCGCTTCTTCCTCTCGACGTACGCGTACCAGATACACGGGCGTGGGCTCCCACCCGACGACGTTCGCGCTGCCAACCGGATGGCAGTCGGAGACCTGGTGCCCACTGTGACGCTCGTGCTTCAGCTTGCGAGCGCGGACGGACTGGAGCGCGCCGGCAGGCGCTCGGGCCACGACTACATGGAGACACTCGGCCCGGACTTTCATTCGCGTGTGGGCGCAGCCTTCAATGAGTTTGTGACGCCGGCGTGGCAGGCTCTGCATCCCGAGTGCGGTCCGATCGTAGCAGTTGATGCTACGGGATCCGTTGACGAAGTATTCGAACGCGTGAGTCACGTTGTCGCTGAGTCTGCACCGATGTTGCGCCGCACGCTCACCCAGGTCGCCGGAGCGACAACGTGAGCGATAACGCGAGCAATAGCGCGAGCAATAGCGTGAGCGACGCGCGCACCCGTCCAAAGACGATCGTTCTCGCCGCAATCCTCGGTGTGGCGCTCGTTGCTGGTGCGTGGATGTTTCAACGCGGTGTTTCCAGCGTCAAGGTCAACGGGAACCGTCTTTTCGCGCAGGTACGTTCGGCGGTTCGCGAAGAATATGTGGATACTGTTACGGACGCGCGCGCGTATCAGCTTGCTATCGACGGCATGCTCACCGAGCTGAACGATCCTTACGACGCGTACCTCACGCCCGATCGCGCGAACCGTCTCGCAGAAGGCGCGTCTGGCAGCTACGCGGGAATCGGGTTGCAGGTGGACGTGCGCGATGCGTCCCTCGTCGTTATCAATCCACTGCCGGGCGGGCCTGGCGAACGCGCCGGTATACTCACCGGCGACCGCATTTCGCAGATAGATGGCAAGACGGTTACGGGCTGGACCGCGGAAGAGGTACAGCGACTCCTTCGCGGCGCCGCCGGGTCCGTTGTGCGAATCTCGATCCTTCATCCGGGCGCTGCGACGCCGGTGACATTGAGCCTGACTCGCGCGGCGATTCATCACAGCGCCATCAAGCGGGCCGCGCTCCTTCCCGGGAATGTGGGCTACGTAGCGCTCAGTGTGTTCAGCGACTCGACCGCGCGCGACCTTGCTGCTGCCGTGGACTCGCTCGTCAAGCTTGGCGCAACGTCGCTCGCGCTCGATCTGCGCGCGAATCCAGGCGGCCTGCTCGATCAGGGCGTCGCGGTCGCGGACCTGTTCCTCAATCGGGGCGACCGAGTCGCGAGCACGTCGGGCCGGGAGCCGGCAGACGACCGGGTCTTTATTGACAGTGTGCCACAGCGCTGGCCGGCGCTCACACTCGCCGTGCTAGTGGATAACAAGTCGGCGAGCGCCGCTGAAATTGTCGCGGGGGCGCTGCAGGATCACGATCGCGCTGCGTTGCTCGGCATGACGACGTACGGCAAGGGAAGCGTTCAAAGGGTCTTTCCGGTTGCGGCAGGTGGTGCGCTTCGACTTACTACCGCGCGCTGGCTGACTCCGCTCGGTCGCTACATTTCGCGACCGCCGCCCAGGAGTGGTAGCGACGTCCCCGATACGGAGCCGCCACGCCCGAAGTACCGCACACCCGGCGGGCGGACGGTACTTGGCGGTGGCGGGATCTCACCCGATGTCATGATCCCTGACACAGTGGCACCCGCCGAAAATCTCGCGTTCATGCGCGCGCTTGGCGCGGGCGTTGCGCACTTCCACGACGCCATCACCGGATATGCCCTCGAGCTCAAGGGACGCGGGGATGTCAAGTCGCCCGATTTCGTCGTAACGAAGGGAATGTTGGATGAGATTTACCGACGCATGCAGGCGCGCGCCGTGGAAGTGCCAAGAAGCACGTATGACGCGGCCGCGCCGTTGGTTTCGCGATTGTTTTCGTACGAAGTTGCGCGGTACGTGTTGGGGGCCGATGCGGAATTTCGCCGCCGGGCAGCGGACGATACTGTTCTTATAGCGGCGGAGCACCTGCTCATCGCCTCGCACTCGCAGGCAGACGCGTTGCGCAGAGCGGGGGATATGCAACGCGCGCGGCCGAGGGAGTGAGCGAGCGGATTTTCGTCATTGGCGCAGGCACGGTCGGTGGCGGACTCGCGCATGCGTTCAGAAGTGCCGGCTTGCAGTTGGTCGGTGTGCACGCGCGCTCGCCCGGAGATGGAGCGACGACGAGTGGCGCACTTCCGCGCGTCATCGGTGACGCAAATGTGGTGTTGCTTGCTGTGTCGGACTCGTCGCTCGGAGACGTCTGCAGCGAGCTGGCGCTCGCCGCAAGCGGTCGCCATCCGCAGCTAGCGCATGGTACGGTTGTTCTCTATACGTCCGGGAGTGTGACACCGACTCAGCTCGGTGAGCTCCGCACAGTCGGGTGTGCCTGCGGCACGTTTCATCCCATGATGCCGCTCGCGGTCGCCGAGCACGGCGCGGCCATGTTGCGGGACGGATGGGTTGGGATAGACGGTGACGCGATGGCATGCGCAACGGCGAGACGGCTTGCTGCCGCGATTGGGGCGCGGACCGTGAACATTCCAGCAGGGGCGAAACCGCAGTACCATGCGGCCGCGGTGATCACGTCCAACTTCCCGATCGTATTGGCTACTCTTGCCGCGCGGTTGCTGACAGGCATCGGCGTGGATGCACGCGCGGCAGAACAGTTGACCCAACGGTTGATGTTGGGAGCGGTCGAGAACCTGCGTCATGGATCCGCAGCTGATTTACTAACAACTGCCATGGCGAGAGACGATGCGGAAGTTATCGCTGCAGATCGTGCCGCTCTGGCGCGAGACGCCGACCTTCTCGCCGTGTACGACGCGCTGACTCGCGCGAGCCGTAGCCTACCCCGGGGACATACTGGTCGCGTCGATGACCCTGACGTTGGGCGGCGGGGCGAACTGAAAGGTTGACCTTGGAATCGCGAGGTTGGTGCGGAAACTCGTCACCGTAATCTTGCGAACGAGTCCGCTCTGCTCGCGCGACTCCAGTTGTCGCACCAGACCATTCACATCGTCCACCCAGATTGTCGCGGTGGTGAACATAGCAGACCGTGACTTTGGCGTGAGCGCGATGGCGTGCGTCGCGTGACCGGAAATGGTTGCGGTTCCCGCATCGGCAATGTCGTAGCTGTCTGCTGGCGCCGACAGAATCTGGCCCATCGGGTCAACCAGCATGGCACTTCCACTCGAAGCGGACATTTTCATCACCTGTCCGGGTGCGGTGCTTGGCAGGTACACCCAGAGGTTGACGCCGTCCGCGACGATGCGATCCGGATCCACACCCTGGAACGAAATGGACAGCAGATTCGGCCGCTGGCGCAGGAGTTCGCCGGTTGTGGACAGGGTGCGGTCCGTGAGCGGATTCGTGACTGTCTGGTCGAACCGCGCGGAGATAGTGGATGCGGACCTGTACGCGGCTACAGCGCGCGACAGAGTTGTCTGCGGGCCTTGTGCGAGTAGGGTCGCAGATGCCATGGCGGTGACTGCGAGTGCTGCGAAAGTGACGCGAAGCGATATCATGACCGAACGGTACCCATGAAGCGGCAGCGCGTTCCGAATGCGTATCAGCGAGAAGGCGGCGACGCGATGGCCCGACCGATCGCCGTGGCGACGCCACGCAGCTCCTGCATAAGTTCGGTGAACTGATTGGGATACAGCGACTGGGCCCCGTCGGAGAGTGCGCGTTCGGGATCAGGATGCATTTCCACGAGTATTCCGTCGGCGCCAGCGGCGACGCTCGCTCGCGCCATGGGGGTAACCATGTCGCGAAGCCCGGTGCCGTGGCTTGGATCCGCGATGATGGGAAGGTGGGACAGCCCGTGCACCATCGGTATCAGCGTGAGGTCGAACATGTTTCGAACCGCCGGGTCGAAGGTCCGAACACCACGTTCGCAGAGCACCACCTGATTGTTACCCTCGGATAGAATGTACTCGGCGCTCAACAGCAATTCGGCGATCGTCGCAGCGAGGCCGCGCTTGAGGAGAACGGGCTTCCCAAGTCGGCCCACAGTCTTGAGAAGCGAGTAATTCTGCATGTTGCGCGCGCCGATCTGAATGCAATCAGCGTATTCGGCAACAAACCTGGCGCCCTCATCATCCATCGCTTCGGTCACGATCGGCAGGCCCGTTTCCTCGCGTGCGCGGGCCAGCAGCTTGAGCCCGTCCAGTCCCAGGCCCTGGAACGAATACGGCGAGCTGCGCGGTTTGAACGCGCCGCCGCGAAGCGCCGTCCCGCCCGCGGCGCGGACGATCTCGGCGGCGCGAATAATCTGTGCTTCGGACTCGACCGAACATGGACCGGCTATGACAGGCACGGCATTTCCGCCGAACGACACGCCCGGCGCGATGGTCACCAGCGTCGGCTCGTCGCGCCACTCGCGCGAAACCTGCTTGTAAGGCTGCGTGACGTGAATGACCCGGACGACGCTTGGGAGCGCCTCGAGTCTGCCCGCGTCCACGCGTCCGTCGTTGCCGACAATACCGACGGCTGTACGCTGCGCACCGGGCATGGGGTGCGCGGCGTAGCCCATCTCTTCGATTACAGCGACAACACGATCAACGTCCGCCGACGGCGCGCCATGGCGCATTACAACAAGCATGATGCTCTCAATTTCGATATTTGTTTAGCGCCGACACCGTTCCGGGTTCCGGTCGTCAAACTCCGGCTGTGGCAGTCTGCGCTGCCGGGTAGTCGCTGATGGCCTCCTCGACGGCAGGTCCGCGGAGCCGCACGCTCACGATTGATGACACGCCCGGCTCCTGCATTGTTACGCCGTAAACCGCGTCAGCCGACTCGGTCGTGGTCCGCGGGTTGTGTGTGATGACAATGAACTGCGTATTCGTCTTGAACTCATTCAACATTCGCACGAAGCGCCCAATGTTCTGGTCGTCGAGCGGTGCATCCACCTCGTCCATGAGGCAGAATGGGCTCGGCTTCATGAGAAAAATGCCGAAAAGCAGGGACAGTGCGACGAGTGCGCGCTCCCCGCTCGACAGGAGGTGAATACGCTGCGTCTTCTTGCCTCGGGGGGACGCGTGAATCTCGATGTCGCTTTCCAGCGGTGCGTCCGGATTCTGCAGCCGGACGTCGCAATCGCCGCCGCCGAACAGCGTCATGAAAATGTGGCGAAAGTTCTCGCGCGCCTGTACGAATGTGGCGAGAAAGAGCTCCTTCGCCGTAGCATCGATCTCGCGAATGGCCTGCTGCAGCTTTGCGCGTGCCTCATCCAGGTCCGCGCGCTGCTGGCGAAGGAACTCGACCGCCTTGCTTTCTTCCTGATGCTCTTCGATCGCAAGCGGGTTCACCTGTCCGAGCGCCTCGACCTGCTCGCGCAACTCCGCCGCCTCCGCCTTGAGCGGCGCGTCCTCATCATCAAGGGGCACGTTTTCCGCGAGCAGCTCCTCCAGCGATCGCCGCCATTCAGTTTCCAGACGTTCGCGGATGGCAGTACGCCTGCCGGACAACTCGGTGTATCTCAGCTCAGTCGCGTGAAGCTTATCGGATGCATCCGTGGCGCCGCGACGCACCTGATCCAGAGCATGGTCCGCGTCGGACAGCGCGTCATCCGCAAGTCGAACGGCGCGCTCAGCGTCGGTCAGCTGCGCTTCCGTATCGCGCAGCATCCCCTCGCGTGCGTCGAGGTCGAGCGTCCAGTCCGCGAGTTGCGAGGCAAGCGCTGCGCCGTCGTCGGACAGCGTGCTGAGCTCCGCTTGCAGCGCAGACAACCGCGAACTTGCGGTGCTCTGTTCTTCGCGAAGGCGTCGTTCCCGGTCCGACACGACCTGGAGGCGCGCCTGCGCCTGCGCCTGGTGGACCTGTGCCCCCGTGCGCAGCTCCCGGGTGGCGTCGTGCGAACTTTCCGCTCCGCTGAGTGCCCTGCGATTGTCAAGCAATGTTTCATCTACCG
>JALYTX010000023.1 GCA_030854055.1 Gemmatimonadota bacterium
CCCCGAATCCATTTTCCAGGTCGGCACTGACGGGGATGTCTACAGCGCCGGCGAGCGCGGAGACATGTGCCATCATCTCCTCTCGCGGCACGCCGTAGTCCTGCCGCCCCGTCGAGAATGCGTAACCGATACTCGTCGTGGCGAGCGCTTCGAATCCCGCCTGTTCGAGCAAGCGAGCCGTTCCAATGTCCCACGGATTCGGGATCACGAACGCGCCTTCACGATAGTGAAGATCGCGAAAGGCGCGCGCCTTTTCAGCCTGTGTCTTCATCAGTCCATCAGCTTGCGTGTGAAGTAGGTCATCTCGAGCGCCGTCGTATGCGCGCGCTCTCGCAGACTTGCCCCAGCGCCGTGGCCGCCTTCGATCACTTCGTAATACAGGTATGGAATGTTCATTGACGACAGCTTGGCGGCGAACTTGCGCGCGTGCTGCGGTCCGACGCGATCGTCCTTCGTGGTGGTCCAGATGAATGGCTCCGGATATGTCACACCGCTTCTGATGTTGTTGTATGGTGAGATCGACGCCAGAAACGCCCGCTGCTCAGGAATGGACACGCTCCCGTACTCGCCAACCCACGACGCGCCAGCCGCGATCTGTTCGAAACGCAGCATGTCCAGCAACGGGACCTGAATGTCCACCGCGTTCCACAACTCCGGATGCTGGGTGAACTCGACCCCCATCAACAGACCGCCGTTCGAGCCGCCTTCGATTCCCAACCGCCGGGAGCTCGTAATCCCACGCGTCACCAGATCGCGCCCCACCGACGCAAAGTCATCGTAGATGATCTGACGATGCGTCTTGAGTCCCGCTTCGTGCCACGCGGGGCCGAACTCGCCACCGCCGCGAATGTTGGCGAGGACCCACACACCGCCATGATCCAGCCACAACTTGCCCAGATTCGGCGAGTACGAGGGAGTCTCGGATATCTGAAACCCACCATACGCGTAGAGGATGGTTGGATTCTTCCCGTCCCGCTTCATGCCGCGCTGGTGCACCACGAAATACGGGATGTGTGTCCCGTCGCTCGATGTGGCTTCGAACTGCTCCACGGTGTCGCGGCTCGCGTCGAACTGCGCCGGTAGCGACTTGATGGCGCTCAGCGTGTGCGACTTCGTGTCAACCTGCCACACGGAGCTCGGCGTAAGGAAGCCCGTGACACTCAGCATCGCCACATTCGAGTGAATGTCCGCACCGGCCAGTCCCACCGCGACGTTATCCGGGAGATTGAGTCGCTCGCGCGTCCATCCACCGGCCGCGGTCGGTGTGTACACGTACGCCCGTCCGCGAACGTTGTCCAGCTGCGCAACAAGCAGCGCGTCATGCGTCGCTGCCGCGCCATCCAGTGATTCACGCGGGCCCGGCGCAACGATGAGCGTCGGGCTCAACTGTCCGGGATTCGCTATCACTGCGCTCAACGGTACGGACACGAGCGATCCGGCTGCGAAGGTCTTCCCGCCCGGCGTCCACGCTGTGTCCAGCCGAATCACCAGCTGACCCGATACCAGCTCCGCAACAGACGACTTGAGCGGAATCGCGAGCTTTTCGAATCCCGTTGGGGTTTGCACAACGTATTCCGACTCGAAGAAGCTCGGCCCTCGACGGAGAAATACTGCATGGTGACCGTAGCCGTCGTCCAGCCTCATCGGTCCCACGCTCACGTCGTTCGGTGTTCCGCGAAATACTTCGACCGCATCGCCCAACGGTTGTCCGCGACCCAGTCTCTTGACGACATACGCATAACCCGACTTCGTCATCTCGCCCGGTACCCACTCGCGCGCGACGAGCACGTTGTCGGCGTCCTGCCACGAAACGTTCTGCTTGCCGTGCGGCAGAACAAAACCATCCTTCACGAAGCTCGCCGTCGGCAGATCAAACTCGCGGACGGTCACGGCATCCTCGCCACCGTCAGAGAGATGCAGCAGGCAGCGTTGCTCCGCAGGCTCGGCACATGTTGCACCCTTCCAGAACCAGTTCGCCTTTTCCGACTTCGAAAGGGCATCCAGATCGAGCACCGTCGTCCACTCTGGCGATGAGCTCCTGTAGCTCGCAAGACTCGTTCGGCGCCACAGGCCGTGCGTGTGCTCCGCGTCCTGCCAGAAGTTGTACACCTCGCCAGCAATCAGCGTGGGGTACGGAATGCGATCGTGCGTCTCCGCGAGTCTCACAGCGTCAGCGTACAGCGACGCGTAGTGCGGATCGCGCTCGAGCACCGCGACTGTTTTCGCGTTCTCTGCGTTCACCCATTCCATCGCTCGAGGGCTGGAAACCTGCTCGAGCCAGAGGAACGGATCGTCACCCTGAGCCGCGGATGTCGATTGGGCCAGGACACTCGCAGCGGGCGCGACGAGCAGGGCGGGAACTAATGCTACTGCGAGGGTTCGGAGCGCTATTCTCATCATCCGGGGAGTTGACGTTCCGGAGAGAATAGCCAGCAATTCCCTCCAGCGCCAGCGATCCCGGTCGGCTCCGAATCCTGGAACGCTACTCCACTTTCGTCGAGATCCACCACGTCGTGCCGCCAGGATCCTTGACGCCCCCACGCCTGTCCGGATCGCCTCTCTGCGCTGGCTCCTGCGCGGACGTTGCGCCATACTCGAGTGCGCGTCGGTACGCCTCGTCGACGTCGGCAACATAGACGTGCACGTGCGAGCCGACGACCGGCCAGCCCGGCGCGGCATCCGCAACCATCACGACGGTGTCGTCCAGCCGCATTTCCGCGTGCCTTATCCGCCCTTCCTCGCCAGCGAAGCGACGGAGCTCTGTCGCTCCGAACACACTTCGCAGAAAATCCATCGTCCGTTCAGCACCGTCAACAATTAGATAAGGTGCCACACTCGTGTATCCTGAGGGCTTGTAATCCGGCGTCATCACGGCTCCTGTATCATTGATTGGCATCGGGCTAGAGCGAATCTCTCGAATTTATCGCTTTCCCCTGTCGGCGTTGCGAGAGTCCCCACACGCCGTTCCCGTTCCCGTGCACTTCCGGGGCGGTTGCAACTCGGCCATCTTACGATGCTGTGCCTTGATGTCTTCCGCTGGCAACAATCAAACATCGGACCGAAACATGATCGCGACTGCGTTGGCTGGCCTGACCCGGCCGCTGGTCTCCAAGTCCTGGCTAGTAGCGTTGCTGGGAGTTCCCCTCTTTCCGACTCCTGCTGCGCAGTCGCTCTACATGCCCCGGACGATGAAAGCGGCAGTGCGAAAGGGTACACGCTCGCTGGATGGGCGGCCCGGTCCCAACTACTGGGAGAACCACGGTCGCTACTCAATAGCGCTCACAGTAATGCCGCCCGATCGTTCAGTGAGAGGCTCCGAGCAAATCGTCTACGCGAACAACAGCCCCGACACGCTTCACAGCGTGATCATCAAGCTGTTCGTCAATATCCACAAGCCCGGCGCACCGAGAGCTGGGGGCGCCGCCGCTGACTACCTGACTTCGGGCGTCCACGTGGATGCATTCGCCGTGAACGGGAACGCCGTCGCGTGGACCGACGACGCCAACACGTTCACCTGGAAGCGCGTGCCCCTGCCCGCACCGCTCATGCCGCACGATTCAGTAAGTCTGAAATTCGACTGGCACTACGACGTGTCGCTGCAGAGCGGCCGAGAGGGAATGATCGATTCCACAACGTACTACCTGGCCTACTTCTATCCGCGCGTCGCCGTGTACGACGACTACAACGGATGGGACACGATGGACTTTACGGACAGCCAGGAATTCTACAGCGACTTCAACGACTACGACGTGACGCTGACGGTCCCGGCGAACTACATCGTATGGGGCACCGGCACGCTAGTGAACGCCGCCGACGTGCTGCAGCCCACACCGTTGAAGCGCTACACTTCGTCGCTGACGTCCGACGCGGTAATCAATGTCGCGACAAAAGAAGAGCTCGCTGCCCGACGCGTGACGGCCCAGAAGTCGACCAATACCTGGCACTTTCGCGCCGCAAACATCCCCGACATGACATTTGCTGTCGGCAATCACTATGACTGGGACGCCGCAAGTGTTGTCGTGGACGATGCCACGCATCGCCGAGCGAGCGTGCAGGCCGCATTCAACGACACCGCCGCCGATTACCACCATATGGTGCATTTCGCGCAGCACGCGATCGACTGGTTGTCCCACAATTGGCCGGGTGTTCCCTATCCGTACGAGAAGTCGACGGTCGTCCAGGGTTTCGCTGACATGGAATACCCGATGATGGTCAACGACGGGAGCACCGCGGACACCCTTTTCTCGCGCTTTGTCGTGGAGCACGAGATCGCGCACACATACTTCCCGTTCTACATGGGTACCAACGAAACTCGTTACGCCTTCATGGACGAAGGATGGGCGACGACGTTCGAGTACCTCGTAAGCCAGGCCGACGTCGGCAGCGATCGCGCCACGTCGTCGTTCAAGCAGTTCCGAGTCACGCGTTGGATCAACGATCCGTCGGCACTGGAGGATCTTCCCATCGTGACGCCGGCAGACGTGCTCAAGGGCGTCGCGTACGGCAACAACGCCTACGGCAAACCAGCGCTTGGCTATCTGGCGGTCAAGGATCTGCTCGGCGACGCCACGTTCAAGAAGGCACTCCACGCGTACATGGACCGCTGGCACGGAAAGCACCCGACTCCCTGGGACTTCTTCAATACGTTCAGTGATGTCTCAGGACAGAATCTCGACTGGTTCTGGAACAACTGGTACTTCAGCAATAATTACATCGATCTGGCGGTCAACAGCGTGACGAAGTCCGCGAACGGCTACACGCTGGTGATCGGTAACATCGGCGGCATGGCCGCGCCTGTGGACGTGAAGGTTCAATACTCCGACGGTACCGCCGAGTCTTTCCACCAGACGCCCGCGATTTGGAAGGCGAACCAGCAGGAGGCCACCGTTTTGCTCGCAACGACGAAGACAATTCGCTCGCTCGATCTGGATGGCGGCATCTGGATGGATGCGGACACGACGAACAATCACTGGAGTGGGAAGTAGTGAGTCTCGCGTGACCGACGTTGCAACTGCGGCAAATCCATTCTTGTCGCCAAGCACGCTGCCGTTTCAGGCGCCGCCATTCGATTTGATCCGCGATGAGCACTTCCTTCCTGCGATGGAGGAGGGAATGAGGTGCCAGCGCGCTGAAATCGTCGCGATCGCCGAGAATCAAACCCCCGCAACATTCGAGAACACGCTCGTTGCCCTGGAACGCTCAGGTGCGTTGCTCAACAGAGTGATGCCCGTCTTCAACGCGATGACGGGCGCCAACACGAGCCCTGCACTGCAACAGGTGCAGGAACACATCGCACCCCTCCTCGCCGCGCACGAGGACAGCATCTATCTTGACTCGCACCTGTTCCGCCGCGTCGAGGCCATCTACGAGCAGCGTGACTCACTCGGCCTCTCGAAAGAGTCGCGCCAGCTCGTGAGATGGTATTACGATGAATTCGTGAAGGCCGGAGCGCGGCTTCCTGAAAAGGATAAGGAAACGCTGCGCGCACTCAACATGGAAGAGTCGTCCCTGAGCACCTTGTTCGCGAACAGGTTGCTCGCCGCATCCAAGTCTCGCGCGCTCGTGGTTTCGGACAGCGCCGAGCTCGCGGGCATGACTGACGGCGAGCTCGCGTCCGCAGCGCTCGTGGCACGAGAGCGCGGGCTGTCCGCCGCATGGGCAATCGCTCTGCACAACACGA
>JALYTX010000026.1 GCA_030854055.1 Gemmatimonadota bacterium
TCAAGAGCGGAGCGGAGGCGACATCGTCCGCCGTGCGGCTGGCGCGGACATATACCGGGCGCGACCGCGTGATAGCGTCGGGCTACTTCGGATGGCACGACTGGAGCAGTGAAGCCGCCGGCGTGCCGGTTGCTGTTACAAACGACGTGGTGCGCGTGCCGTTCGATGACGTGAGTGCGCTCGAGCGCGCAGCGCGGACTGCCGGCCGGAATCTCGCTGCGATCGTGCTCGAGCCGGTCGTCGAGTGCGAGCCGTCGCCGGAGTGGCTCCGGCGTGCGCGCGCGCTCTGCGACGAGTTCGGAGCCGCTCTGGTCTTCGACGAGGTGAAAACAGGCTTTCGGCTCGCAGCCGGCGGCTATCAGCAGCTGTGTGGCGTGACGCCAGACCTCGCGGCGTTCGGCAAGGCGCTCGCGAACGGCTATCCACTTGCCGCCGTCGTCGGCCGAGCCCCGTTGATGGACGCCGCTCGTGGGACATGGATTTCTTCGACGCTTGCGAGCGAAGCGACGGCACTCGCTGCGGCGCTCGCCGTGCTCGACTGGCACTATGAGACCGACGTCTGCGCCGCACTCGCCGCAACCGGGCGTGAGATGCGCGCCGCTGTCGAGCGCGCGATCGTTGCAAGCGGCACGCGCGGCGTTCGGACAGACGGACTCGATGCAATGTGGCTGATGCGGTGGGACGACTCCGCGCGCGAGACACTCTTCGTGCGTGGCGCGCTCCGCGCAGGCATTCTCTTCAAGCGCGGTGCGTACAACTTCGCGGCAATTGCGCACGACGAATCGGCAATCGCTGCGATCGAGCGTGCAGCGCACACCGCCTTGCTTACGATGCGCACGAACGAGGACCGAGCGCGGAATGACTGACGACACTCCGCTCGCTGGTAGCAGGCCGCTGATCGACGCGCACGCGCACTTTTACCACCCGGAGTCCGGGCGCGCGGATTGGGAGCGAATGAACGCGGCGCGGATGCGCGCGGGCGATCGGATTGGAATTACATACCACGTCGCGAGTGTGTTGGGCTCGTACGGCCACACGTCGCCCACATATTTCCCATCGCCCACAGACGTATCGGCGGGGAACGATGCGATGGCCGCACTTGCACGCGATCCGCGCATCCGCTGGTACGTGACCGTAAATCCGAATTACACGGAGCATGCGATCGCCGAGATAGAGCGCGGTGTATCGCGCGGCACGATCGGAGTAAAGCTGCTCGCAAGTCGCAGAGCCGACGATCCACTGCTGGATCCCGTGTGTGATATGGCTGCCGCGCACGCGCTCCCGGTGCTGCACCACATCTGGCAGCACCGCACGCGCGAGTGGCCGAACCAGGAGATCTCCGACGGCTGTGATCTGGCGCGGCTCGCCGAGCGCCATCCGCGCGTCGCATTTATTCTGGCGCACATCGGTGGTGGCGGGGACTGGGCACACACGCTCCAGGCCGTCCGAGAGGTTGCGAACGTGTATCCCGATCTCTCGGGTAGCGGCGTCGATCGCGGAATGCTCGACGCCGCGCTCGCGGTGCTTGGCGCGAAGCGGCTGCTGTGGGGGTGCGACCTCACCATCGAGACGGGTCTCGCAAAACTCCGTGCGCTGGACGTGATCGGACTGTCAGACGAGGAGATGGAAGACATCCGGTGGCGCAACGCGGCGCGGCTGTTTCCACGCGGCGCGTTTCCGCGCTGTGAAAACGCTGATGCGCTGTCGCCCGCGGCGGTCGCGCGCGCACGACCCGAACACGATTCCCAATGATCGATTGCGCGACGTACATCGGCCAGTATCCCTTTCGCTACCTGCCGCACCCGGATCCCGACATACTCGTTCGCGTGTTGGCGCGCGAAGGACTGTCGGGCGCGTGGGTCGGCCATCTTCCCTCAGCGTGGTATCGGGATCCGGAGCCGGGAAACGAGGCACTGTTCGCGGCGCTGGCCCCGCATCGCGACATGCTGCAGCCCGCCCCGGTCGTACGCCCCGACTGGCCGCGGTGGGAGCAGACGTTGCGCGATCTGGTGGAGCGCGGTGCGGCTGCGATCCGTGCGTATCCCATGCAGTGGGGAATGGGCCCGCACGACTCGGCGCTCCGCGCGCTGGCGTTGGCGTGCGGCGAGCTTGATGTGCCGCTCGTGCTCAGCGTGCGATTCGAGGACCTGCGGCAGCGCCATCCGCTCGACGTGGCGGGAGATCTGTCGGCGGCGCACGTGCGCTCGCTCGCCCGCTCCGGTCCGCGCGTGAAGCTTGTTGTCACCGGCGCTGGCCGCGACATGCTCGAAGAGGTGCACTGGGGGCTGACCCGTGACGAGCAGCGGCGAGTGCACTGGGACTTCGCGTGGATCTGGGGTCCGCCGGAGGATCACTTTGCGCATCTGCTGCGCACTGTTGGCGCTGAGCGATTTGTGTATGGGACCCACTGGCCGCTACGACTGACGCAGAACCCGCGCGCGAATCTTGACTTATTGCCGGACGATCTGCGTGGCGTCGCGATAACGGACGCGCGGAGGCTCACACCTGCGCGATAACGGACGCCTGATTAGAACCAGACGCGAGTTCGTCGTTTCTCCAACATCACAACCAGCCGCGATATCCGTACAGCGCAAACGCGAGCCGTTCTGAAACGGCCATGCGAAAGGCGGCGATACGATCGCTCGGCGTGATGAGTGAGCGCAGCGCGATGTCACGCGATTCTGACGGTACACAAACAACATGGTACCCGACGTTTTCGAACACGCGGCACGCGCGCCGCGTGTGCAGTGGTGATGTGACGAGCGCGATCGTGCGCGTTGTTGCGGGTGAAATCATACGTGCGGCGCCGAGTGCTTCGGTACGCGTGCTCGTTACGTTGTCGATGACTACGATACGGGGTGGGACGGGAAGCAGTGCGATGATCCGCCGCTGGTCCGTGTCGGTTGTGATCGACCGATCGTGAAACGGGTGTGGGCGTGATATGACGATTGTGGATGCATGCCCTGAGCGGATTAACGATACGCCTTCGAGCAAGCGGTCGAGCGCCTCGCCGCCGAGCATGCCGTCCTTGGTAACACTGCCGGAGAGCACGACCACCGCGTCAACGGATTGTGGAACGGGGTCGCTACGCACTAGTCCGTCGCTCAGCCAGCGCGCCAGCGGTGAGCCCGCCACGACGCACCAGGCCGCGAGCGAAACCGACAGGAGGATCCAGGCGGCTCGCGGCGCTGTGACATAGAGCAGAGCACCGAGTACCAAGGCGATCACGCACGCAAGCGCGCGCGAGGTGGTGATGCCATGGAGGAGCAGGTTGGAGATTGCGAGCGAGGCTGCGAGGCCCATGAGCGCGCCGATCACTACGCGTTCGACCGGCGGCGGCGTTCGGGAACGGGTCTTGTTCATTGCATACAATCTGCGCGTCCGGCGGTCGCTGATGCTACGGTTTCATCGCAACGCCTGCGCGCAGATCCGGTACCGCGGATGATCGGCTCGACTTACCGCCTATCGTCGCTCTTGCTGATACCGGTTTCGTCGCGCAGCGCGTCGATCTTCTTCGACGCTTCAGCCTTGGTCAGGTCGTCGTTCACGGGCTCACCAGCGTCCTCGGCGAGGGTGTGGAGATATGAGCGTTGAGCGCCGGTCATCGGCTCGTTCCCGGTCTTCCAGCTGTCCGGGTCCTTGACTGTGTTGTCGAGGCCGGGCGCGTTATCGGGGTTCGGATCGGTGGTCATGGCTGGTCTCCGGTTTGGTGATGATGCTGGGTTGACGCTTATCTGAATGCATCGATCGTGCCGAAGAGACACCGAAGATTACCGGGTCATTTAGTAGATTTCCAAACTGCAGATGCGGCCAGCAGAATCGGCTCTGCCCGCAGGGATGGCGCGCGGATGATAGTACGGTTGGAACGGGGGCCGGCCGGGGGGAGCAGGATCAGGGTCGCTGCGAAGGCAATTGACGCCCGCGGCGACGACTACTCGTGGAGCGGGCATGCCGGTCAATTGAGTCAATTTCTCATAAATTGCCTTCAGATCGGCCGCAGGTGGCCGTATCTACAATGTCCACAAGGACTTACGGCGCCATCCAAATTCTCATAAATTCACTTTGTGACCGCCCGTCCGGAGGTTACTCCTTTCACAGCGGACTCCAATCAGTTGCTGGAGGCTTCGCGAGCAGTTGTAGAGGACGCGCGCGGGCTTGGCGCCCAACTCCACCCATATACGCTTGCCGCAGCTGCCGATCTGTTGCGCACAGTGAATTGCTATTACTCCAACCTCATCGAGGGGCACGACACCAATCCAGCGGCTATCGAGCGCGCCATGCGAGGGAACTACGACGCGGAACCGGCAAAGCGGAATCTGCAGATAGAGGCGCAGGCGCACATAGCGACCCAGGAGATCGTACAGGCAGCGATGAACGCAGAGCCACGCCGCAATATATGCGACGCAGATTTTCTCCAACTGTTGCATCGAGAGTTCTTCGACCGAGTGCCGGCGGAGATGCGGATAGTTCGAGTCGCCGGAGGGGCAAGAACCGAGACAATCGTGCCTGGAGAGTTACGCCAGCACGACGTAGTAGTCGGATCACACGTTGCTCCGGCGTGGAGGGAAGTGAAGGGACTCATGGAAACTTTTGCGGAGCAGTACAGGTCGTCGCGGTACAGCGACCGGAGTAGCGGCATGAGCGAGGCCGGCTTGCTCGCAACCGCAGCGGCGCATCATCGGTTTCTCTGGATCCACCCATTCCAGGATGGCAACGGACGCGTCGCGCGTCTGATGACGGACGCCTATCTGCGACAGATCGGTGCGGGCGGCCATGGTCTCTGGACTGTCGCGCGTGGCCTGGCTCGGCAACGGAACGCATACGCCGAGCGGCTTGCCGACGCTGACTCGCCCCGAAGGAACTCCTATGAATCACGTAGCGCACTCTCACTCCCCGGTCTGGAGCGATGGTGCGAATTCTTCGTTGAGGTCTGTGCTGATCAGGTTCGATTCATGGGAAGCCTGCTCGACGTTGACACACTCGCGGACCGCGTGGAAGAATATGGATTGGGACGTGAGCGAGGCCGCATCGGCAAGGATTCCGTTCGCGTCGCCGTCACCCCGCGCCGTGGGCGGCCGTCGCGCGGCGCGCCCATCGGCACAGGAGTAGTGCTTCGGGCACTCTTGCTACGAGGCGAGCTCGCGGCGCACGAAGTCGCTGCGATTGCGGGCGTAAGCACCGCGACGAGTTATCGAATTATAGAAGTGTTGAGAGGTGACGGATTTGTGAACCGCACCGGATACGATGTGCCCCTGCGGATGCGGTTTCCGGCGCATGCGCTGCCCTACCTTTTCCCCGCCCTCGCACCAACGACCTCCGAAACGTGAATACGGCTTGGAGTGCAAGAACGGCCGGCCGGTGCCTACCCGACGTACTTGTCAGCCGTCGACAGTGCTCCATCTATCGCATCCAGCCCGCGGCGTAGCTCCTCTTCCGAAATAATCAGCGGAGGCGCGATCTGCACGCGGTTGCCATGCGTGAACGGCCATACGCCGCCGGCCTTGCACGCGGCGGTCACTTCATCCATAGGTGCCGCGTCTGCGCCCTTCGCGTTAAATGGTACGAGCGGCTCGTGAGTTTGCTTTGAACGGACAAGCTCCACGGCCCAGAACAACCCGCGTCCGCGAACCTCGCCAACCGAAGGATGCTTCTCAACCCATTCGCTGATCACGGGCTCAACTACGCGCGCACCCAGGTCTCGAACACGTTGCAGGATGTTGTCCCGTTCGAACACATGGAACGTCGCGACACCGGCAGCGCACGCCAACGGGTGCCCTGAATAGGTGAGGCCGCCTGGAAAGACACGGTCGTCAAAGACGTGGGCGATTGCATCCGATATGATGACGCCGCCAAGCGGGACGTAGCCGGAATTTACACCCTTTGCGAACGTGATCAGATCAGGAACCACGTCGAACGCGTCGACCGCAAACCACTCGCCGATCCGCCCGAAGCCAGCCATGACCTCGTCGGCAATGTAGAGAATGCCATACTTGTCACACAACGCGCGGACTCCAGCAAGGTAGCCGGCGGGCGGAACCAGAACGCCGTTGGTGCCAACTACTGTCTCGATAATGATCGCAGCAATCGTGGTGGCACCCTCCAGCACAATCACGTTCTCGAGGTGCTCGAGCGCACGCTGCGATTCTTCGATCTCAGTCGTCGCGTGGAACGCGGAGCGATACAGGTACGGGCCGAAGAAGTGCGCGACCGATCCGTCACTCGGCTCGTTCGCCCAGCGGCGAGGGTCACCAGTGAGTGCGATCGACGTCGCCGTTGCGCCGTGATACGAACGGTACATCGCGAGAACCTTGCGGCGGCCAGTTGCAAGCCGGGCCATGCGGACCGCATGTTCATTGGCGTCGGTACCGCCGTTGGTGAAGAATACCGTGTTGAGGGGACCGGGTGCTTTCTCGGAGATAAGCCTGGCGAGTTCTCCGCGCACATCGTTTGCGATCGATGGCTGGATGGTCGCGAGCCTGCCCGCCTGGCGTTGAATCGCCGCAACAAGGTCGGGCTGCTGATGCCCAAGATTCAAATTCACCAACTGCGACGCGAAGTCCAGGTACGCGTTGCCATCGTAGTCCCAGAACGTGGAACCCGCTGCCGTTGCGATCGGCATTGGCTTGATGTTCGCCTGCGCGCTCCACGAATGGAAGACATGCGCCCGATCGTCTGCGCGAACCTGCTGTTCCGCGGCCTTGTCTGGCAGTGTGTGTGTAACGCCAGTTCTGTCTGTGTACGTCGTCATGTCAGTTCCGATGATCTCTAATAGTTGCGCGGAAAACCAAGGTCGATCTGGGACTCCGACGGGTCCGGCCAACGGCTTGTGATCACTTTACTGCGCGTGTAGAAGTTGATCGACTCCGGCCCATAGATATGTGCGTCGCCGAATAGCGAATCCTTCCAGCCGCCGAACGAGAACGCGCCGATCGGCGTTGGGATCGGTACGTTGATACCCACCATCCCGGCCTGGACTTCAAACTCGAACTGACGCGCAGCGCCGCCGTCGCGCGTGAACAATGCGGCACCATTGCCGTAGGGGTTCTCGTTGATCAACTTGAGAGCCTCCTCGAACGTGTCAACACGGACGACGGCCAGAACCGGGCCGAAGATCTCGTCTGTATAAACCTTCATGCCGGTCTTGACGTTGTCGAGCAGCGTCACTCCGATAAAAAAACCGCCCGTATCAAAGCGTTGGGCGTTGCCATCAACGACGACCGTCGCACCCTCCGCGGGCGCGTTCCTGACGTACGACGCAACCTTGTCTCGGTGCTCACGTGTGATGAGCGGGCCCATCTGCGTGTCGGCGCTGCTACCCGAGCCGATCTTGAGCTGGGGGATGCGGGTACAGATGGCGTCGACGAGCGGCTGTGCGCTACCGCCGACCGCGACCAGAACGCTCACTGCCATGCAACGCTCTCCCGCCGAACCGTATGCCGCCGAGACCGCAGCATCTGCAGCTGCGTCGAAATCCGCGTCAGGCAATACGATCATGTGGTTCTTCGCGCCACCAAGAGCCTGTACGCGTTTGCCGCTAGCACTCGCGCGTTGATAGATCGCGCGCGCGATCGGCGTCGAACCGACAAAACTGATTGCATCGACATCCGGCGAATCCAGGATTGCGTCGACGGCAGTTTTGTCGCCATGTACCACGTTGAGCACGCCAGCCGGAACTCCAGCATCCATGAAGATCTTCGCCAGCAACACGGGCGCAGAGGGATCCTTCTCGCTTGGTTTCAGCACGACCGTATTACCGCACGCTATTGCGCTGGTGATCATCCAGAGCGGAACCATTACCGGGAAGTTGAACGGGGTGATGCAGCCCACAACACCTACCGGCTCCTTCACGTTGTGTACGTCCACTCCGTGTGACACTTGCTGGCTGAACTCGCCTTTGAGCAAGTTGATCAGGCCGGACGCGTACTCTACGTTTTCAAGCCCCCGGGCCACTTCGCCGGCCGCATCTGACAGTACCTTGCCATGCTCGCTGGTAACAAGAGCGGATAGTTCGTCGGAACGCTCTGCGAGCAACTGGCGCAGCCGAAAGAAGATATGCGAACGCTTTGTAAGCGTCGTCGCGCGCCATCCCGGAAACGCAGCGCGCGCTGCCGCAATGGCGGCTTCAACGTCAGCTGCGGATCCGTAAAGGACATCGTGCTGACGCTCCCCCGTCGCCGGGTCGTAGACCGGGCCGGTGCGTTGCGACTCGCCGAAGTCCTCGCCGTTGATGAAGTGTCGAATAAGAGGCATACGGAATTGCCCTGAACGAACGGGTGATATTGCGCGACGCAACTGAACACATGGGTGCGTGTGCTGCGTAGGCTATAGCGCTAATTATGGCGTGATGGGATGGGTAACGTAAGTGACTGCCGAATGGCATAGAGCGTATTGCGGTGGACATGAACTTCAGAAGGACGCACGGAAACCGTGTGCGGGCGCACAACAGCTGCGCCAGCCAGTCCACGACGCAACCCAGCCCTCCATAAAACGCACCATGCTCTGAATAAGCTCTATTATGCGTGAACGAGGGGAAAGGTGTTCTTGGGGTAGGACAAGCCCAATATCTTGCCAAAGAGGCGTATCGACGGTAACTCTGTCGCACAACAAGTGTTGACCGGGACCGTTCCTCGTTGTTACAAGTTGGGAAGTTGGAGTTTCAAGTACACACGGGATTCGCTGAATGAACTCTCCCTTCCTATGGCTCCTGACCTACGCGGTTGCCCAGCTCGCGCTGGGTGCGTGGATTGCGCGTCGTGTACGGACCTCCAGTGATTTCTTCGTGGCTGGGCGCTCGCTCGGCCCGGGGCTGTTGTTCAGCACCATGCTCGCTGCCAACATCGGCGCCGGTTCGACCGTTGGGGCAACAGGACTCGGCTATCGCAACGGCATTGCGGCGATCTGGTGGGTTCTCTCTGCTGGAATAGGCTCTCTGGTCCTTGCGTTCTGGATCGGGCCGGCTATGCGACGTGTCGCGGCCGCGCAAGATCTCCGTACAGTAGGAGATTACCTGGAGCTACGTTATGGTGTTTCCGTTCGGACAAGCATCGCGATGCTACTATGGATCGGATCGGTGTTCATCCTGGCGGCGCAAATCATTGCTGTCGCCTGGATACTCGATGTAGCCGCTGGCGTTCCGAAGGCGCTCGGCTGCGTGCTCGCGGGCGTCGTGGTTACAGCGTACTTCACGGCCGGCGGGCTCCTGTCGTCCGCTTACGTCAATGTGGTGCAACTCACCGTGAAGCTCGTGGGTTTTGCGATCGCGATCCCGTTCGCATTGCAGGCGTCGGGCGGATGGCATGCGCTGCGCGCCCTGCAACCAACGCCAGACTATTGGAATCCTTGGCATAGCGGAGCGTCCGGGCTTGTCTATCTCGCGATGCTCGGCCCCGCGTTCGTCGTTGCGCCGGGCCTGCTGCAGAAGATCTACGGTGCGCGTGACGACCGGACCGTTCGTGTTGGCGTAGGCCTCACCGCTGCCGCGCTCATCGTGTATGCATGCGTGCCCGTATTGCTCGGTATGATGGCACGAATACAGTTTCCCGGACTCGCAGAGCCGGAGCTCGCGTTGCCGACGCTCCTTATGCGAGGTGTGCCGGCATTCGTGGGGGCGTTCGGGCTCGCCGCGGTGTTCTCTGCCGAGCTAAGCGCCGCCGATGCGGTGCTGTTCACCCTCACTACCTCGCTATCGCAGGATCTGTACAAGCGCTTCCTGAAGCCGCAAGCAAGTGATTCGGAGCAACTCCGCGTCACTCGTCTCACGGCGGTGGCTGGCGGCGCTGGTGGCGTCGGTGTCGCGCTCGTTGCGGGAGGCGTGGTGAGCGCGCTCAGCGTATTCTACACAATTATGGGCGTCAGTTTGTTCGTGCCGATCGTTGCCGGCTTGTACAATGAACGTGCGACATCTGTCGATGCAATGGCCGCAATCATCACCGGAATCGGAATTGTCGGCGGATGGACGCTTCTCTTCCGCGAACCCCTGAACGCCAGTTTCACCCCGGCGATGGCTGGGCTGGCAGGCGCCATTGCTGCTTTTGTTGTGGTGCATTTCCTACGGCGCTTTTCCGGCCCGCGTGATCCGACTGATCGCCGTGTTACTTCAGTTGGGCAGAGATCGAGTTGACATGAACAAGGTACGCGTAAAGAACCAGACATCACCCAACGTCCTTCCCTTCAAGTAATCTTCAAATGACTGTCATACCATATTTCGTCCAACGACGCGCAGGCGCAGCTGGGCTTGCAATCGCAGCGGCGCTCGCATTGCCCGCGCAGGCGCTCGTGGGGCAAACACCGGCTGCGCCTTCGATATTTTCTCAGGGCCAGCGCGTCACCGTCGTTGGAACTGGCCCGACAAACTCCATAACTGACGTTCCGAACCTCAAGGTCGGCAATTACACACGCTCAGATAGCGGGTACCGCACTGGGACAACGGTCATTCGCACCGAGCGCGGCGCCACGGCGGGTTACTCGCAAATGGGTGGAGCGCCGGGTACCAAGGAAACCGATCTGCTCAAGCCGGGCGGGCTGCTTCGCGCGGTTGTCCAGGCCGTCGTACTGAGCGGCGGCAGTGCGTACGGCCTCGATGCAACGACCGGCGTGATGCGGTGGATGGAGGAACACGGCTTCGGTGT
>JALYTX010000043.1 GCA_030854055.1 Gemmatimonadota bacterium
AAGCCTGGCGAGCCAACCTCGAACGCGAAGACTTCACCACCACCCAACACGCCAGGTGCGCCGCCGGCGTTCAACACGGCTCCTCCTGTCGGACCCGAAGTGGGGCCCGCAACATTCGCGGAAGCGGAAAAGCTGGCCCAGGTGCAGTTGACCGCGCCGCAACGCACCATGGCGGCTGAGAGCTGGCGGACGTCCATGGCACCGCTGCTCGAGCGTCGTATCGGTCCTCGAAAGGTGGTGCTCGAGGACACGCTCGCACCCGCAACCCGGTGGAATCCGATGATCCCGGGCATGTCACCCGCCCCCACAGTAGACCGATTCGTCAGGAGCACGATCGATCCCGGCCCATTGCCCTCCAGCGACGAGGACATCGCCTTCGCGCCGGTCACGCAGCTCTCGCGCTGGATCGAGACGCGCAAGATCACCTCCGACCGTCTGACCCGCATCTACCTGGACCGCATCGCGCGCTTCAGTCCCGTTCTCCGCTGCGTCATCACTATTACACGCGACATCGCGCTCGCCCAGGCAAAGCAGGCCGACGCCGAAATCGCTGCGGGGAAGTATCGCGGACCGTTGCATGGGATTCCGTACGGCGTGAAGGACCTGCTCGACACAGCCGGCATTCCGACCACGTACGGCGCGGAGCCGTACCGCGGGCGCGTTCCTGCCGCAGATTCGGCGGTGGTCGCACGGTTGCGCGCGGCTGGCGGCGTGCTTGTGGCGAAGCTGAGCATGGGAGCGCTCGCGCTCAACGACATCTGGTTCGGTGGACAGACCATGAATCCATGGCTCCTCGACGAGGGCGCGTCGGGATCGAGCGCGGGCCCCGGTGCTGCAACTGCGGCGGCGCTCGTCGCGTTTTCGGTGGGTAGTGAGACTGGTGGAAGCATCGTGAGTCCGAGTATGCGTTGCGGCGTGACCGGACTGCGACCGACGTATGGTCGCGTCGCGCGCACCGGCGCGATGACGCTGTGCTGGTCGCTCGACAAGCTCGGGCCCATGACGCGGAACGTCGAGGATGCGATGCTCGTGCTTCACGCGATAAGCGGTCCCGATGCAGGAGACGTCGCGAGTGTCCCGTCGCATCTCGATTTCGATTCGCGCCGGTCGGTGAAGGGACTCCGCGTCGGATACTTTCCGGCCTGGATGAAGGAAGCTCCCGCGACCGACGTAGACCGTGCAACGCTGGACGCGATTGGAAAGCTGGGAATGACGCCGACCGAGGTGTCGATCGCAGATCTGCCCTACGACTCGCTGAACCTCATCCTGTTCGCGGAAGCAGCGGCGGCGTTCGAAGAGCTCACGCTGAGCGGAAAGGCAGATCAGCTGAGAGCGCAGGTCCCCGACGCGTGGCCCAACCAGTTCCGCGAGGCGCGGTTTCTCTCAGCCGTCGATTTTGTGCAGGCGGACAGACTCCGTAGAAAAGTGGCGCAGGAAATGGCGCGCGTCATGTCGACTGTCGATCTGTTGCTCGTGCCGTCGCTGCGCGACGAGATGCTCGTGATCTCCAACAACACCGGGCATCCGTCGCTCACCCTCCGCTCCGGATTCGTCAACGTGTCCGAAGCACGAAGCGACTGGGCTCCGGATCCGGCGCATCCGTTACCCAGGTTCTCCCCGCCGCGCCGCGTTCCGCATGGCGTGACACTCATTGGCCGACTGTTCGAAGAAGGAACAATCGCGAGCGCCGGTTTGGCGCTGGAGCGATCGCTCGGCGTCGTGGCGGAGAGGCCGAAGGGGTTCTGACTCTACAGCGTGCGAACGTACTCGCTGAAGAACATTTTCAAACTCCGGTCACGATCAGGAGCCCAGCCCCGCTTTCAACCTGTCGCCGGCATACTGCTCCGCCTGCTTGGCCTTGTCGACCACGGCGCCCATGCCGAAGAACTCGTGCGTGACGCCGGGATACACACGCCGCTCGACACTCACACCCGCGCGCTTGAGCGCCTGCTCGAGCATCGCGCCGTCATCTCGCAAGGGATCGATCTGCGCGTTGATGATGGTTACAGGTGGAAGCCCCGACAAATTCGCCTTGATCAGGTCTATTCGCGGATCCATCTCATCGGCTGGCGTCCGTACTGTCTGCTTGAAGAACCACGCCATCATTGGCCGGTTGAGCGGCTTGGCGTTCGCTTCTTCGGTGTACGAGGCGGTCGTCGTGTCCGGCTGCGTGATCGGATAAACCGAAACCACGGCCTTCGGCATCGTCAACCTCGCATCGCGTACTGCTATGGCTGTCGCAATCGCGAGATTGCCGCCGGCACTTTCACCGGCAATTCCCATGCGGGTCGGATCGCCGTGAATGGAGGCGGCGTTCGCCAGCGCCCAACGGTACGTCGCGAGCGCGTCGTCGTGCTGCGCGGGGAACTTGTGCTCCGGCGCGAGCCGGTAGTCGACCGAAACCACCACGGCGTTAGCATTCCTCGAAATCGAACGTGCACCGCCATCGTACACGTTCTTGTTCGCGATCACCCAGCCGCCGCCGTGATAGTACACGATCACCGGGAACGGACCTGCGCCGCTCGGCGTGTATATCCGAATTGGGAGCGATCCGCCTGTACCGGAAATCGTTCGGTCCACTGACGTCACTCCGGGCACGAGCGCGGTAGGTGCAGTGTCCTTGCCCTGTTTGACCAGAAGCGCCATCACTGCATCCGACGGCGTGGGCTGCTTACGCGCCTCCTGTGGCGTGAGCGTCGTGATCGGCTTGCCGCCCATCGACGACAGCTGATCCAGCACCGCCTGCATCTGGCTATCCGGCGTTGGAGCAGTCGACGTCGTGCTTGCCGGTGAGGCAGAGCTCGTTGCTGTCGGTGACTGTGAGCTGCTCCCAGGTTCGGCAGACTTGCCACACGCAACGAATGGAACAATCATGGAGACAAGAACGAAATTGTGGAGTCGGGTCATATTTGGACGAGGAAGGCGTTGACACACAATCGACGTGACATCCGAGTCCAGATCGTCATGCCGAGTGGCGGCGGATTCACGAGGCGCTCAAAGAACTGCTAGAACATGACGCCGATAGATACGAGAAACTCAAGGTTGTGCGTCGTACGTGTGGCGGCGGTTCCGGTCGAGTTGACGATTGCGGCATTTCCCGCGCCGCTTTGATCGCTGAACACGATCACGTCTCTCGCATCCGCGCGCGCTTGAAGATGGTTCAGAAGCGGGATGCGAACGCCGACGCCGGGTGTGAGAGCGAATTTGTTCACAGTCTGCGGTGGCAGCGAAAAGTCATTGTTCACACCCGTCTTGGTGCGCAACACGCCGCCGCCAACCGTGATGAACGGATCGAGGTACCCGCCATACGGAACGTCCGTCGCATGGACATCCAGCTCGGCGCCGTAATGCACGGTGCTGATACCGTGGCTCGGCGGCGAGTAGACGCTGAACAGCCCGATTCCGACCTTGCTTCCGAGCCCCACTCCCGGTCCGACGAACGGTGCGGTGTTGATCCAGAGCCTGGCGCCATAGCCGTTGGACCAGGTGCGGCCCATCGGCTCGCCCAAGTCGCGACCGAGTCTGGAGTAGATCGGCTCGATGGCGATGAACTGTCTTTGAGGGCCAAGTATCTGCGCACCGGCCCGATGTCCTGCGGCTCCGCTAGATAGAGCGAGCGCGGCGCTCGCGAGTATGAGTCTTGTTTTCATGAAGTCTTCCTGTGAGTGTCCGTGACGTTGGCGTGGGCTGTGATGCCACGTGATGCGGGACTCAATGTGAGGCGATGAATGGAGCGACGATGTCGAGGACCTTTGCCTTGGTCAGAGGCTCGTCGAACGCTTCGGACATGCTCAGCCCGCTTCCTGGGCGCGCGAGTATGAAGTGGAACGTGTTGCCTTCACCCTCGTACACGCCCTGCGTCTGCGGCGGCAGGTTGCCGCGGCTGTCGCGCGTGATCCAGCCCTTTTGCTGCCTGATGCGACGAACCTCGGACGCGTGACGCGCTTCAACAGAATGAATCTTGAGCGCGGTCTCGAGGATCTCGGGACTTCCCATTAGGTTGGCGGCCTGCCCCTTGTAAGCGCGGACACCCGTGTCCTCGAACGCCTGAGACACCGCGGCGAACGTCTGGAAATTCGTGAAGACGTCCGCGAACGGGCCGCGCATGCTGCCTGCGCCGCCCGTGTAGTCGAACTGCGGCTTCGCGGCCTGGCGCCCGCCGAGCACACTTTTCAGGAGAGCGACGTGCGCGACCTCGTGCTTGCGGATCTGGTCGAAAACGGGCATGACGTCGGCGGGAATGAGCCCGCTCGTGCCAACACCGGTCACGTAGAACTCTGCTTCCAGATGCTCGAGTGTAAGCGCGAAGTTCAGCACGTCAACCACAATGCCGGGAAGCGCCGAGCCCTGGCCAAAGAGATCGCTCGCGACCGCAGCCGTCGCGATCGCAGCAGATCCCATCGCGAGGCCCATCCTGACGCCAGAGTTCGTCGGAGCGCCGGCGAGGAGAGCTTCGTGACGCTCAGCCATGCGATCGGCGAGCTCCGGATCGGCTGCGCCGATGAGTCGCCTGGGAAAGTTGCTGTCGGAGGCGATGCTGCTGTAGCCGCTGGAGTTGTTGCTCATCACGTCTCCTTTATAGACCGGTGACGCGCACTGGCGTCTTGAAGAATGGTTGCACCGCGGCAAGTATCTGGTCCGGCGGGAGAGCGCGGTCCAGCCCGTTGGCGTCTACCACGTCGTCGCCGGCGAACGCGCGGCTGTTCGGATCTATGAGATCGCGGATCGCGGCCGCGTGTCTGGCCTCGACCGACACGATCTCGCCAGCTATCGTCAGGAACTCGGCCAGCCGTATCCGCTTGCCGGCGCCATTGTATGCAGCAACGCCCGTATCCTCGAATGTCCGAGCAGCAGTCAGAACGGCGTCGCGACTATTGAAGTCGATCGAGCTCCAGTTGAACTCCGGCAGCTTTACGCGAAGCACTCCGAGGGCGCGTTTGAAGAAGCGCCTGTGCTGCACTTCGTGCGCTCCGATGTCGCGGAAGACGTCGAGCTCGCCCGGCCTGAAGTCGCGTGGTGGTGCTGCGACGACCTTTTCATAGAAGCCCGCTTCGAGCGCTTCTAGCGTGTAGGCGTAATTCAGAACGCCGAAGTCGTCTCCAAAGTCCAGCTTCTGATGACCCAGAGCTCCGACGACATGACAGCCGGATAGAAGCCCGGGCAGGCTCAAAGCAGCTGTCCCGATGGCCGCGTTTCGCAGGAACTGTCTGCGGCTTGGTCCATTCTTCACGGTCCCAATCCGACCATCTTCTAACGTCACCACGGGTGTTCCTCCTTCGGGGAACGGGGGTCTCCAGCGCTCGGGCCTATACGCCGTTGCAGTCGATTTGGATCTTGAAGAGTGGAATTTTCTCCACATTTGCGGCAAATATCAGATACAGGTGCCTATAATCGGGCAATCTGAGACACTATTTATGTTCAGATTCCGCGTGCACGTACCATGCCTGGCCCTGGTCGCGAGGTCGTGACGCAGGCCCGCTCAATCGACTTGACGCACTTCGGTCGGTTTTCTCGCCTCTAGTAAATGCGGGTCATCCGATTCGCCTTTACTCCAACAACTCCGAATCACATGCGACTTCAATTGGACCACGCGCGTGCGCTACCAACGTCCGGGCGTCTCGCGGCTGCACTCATGATCATGGCCTGTGGCGGCGGTGGGGGCTCGGACGGTTCGTCGCTCACGCCGACTGGCCCGGGCGCCACCGGATCACTCAACGTTGTAGTCGCCGGCCTGCCCGGAAACCGCGTGCCGTCCATAACCGTGGCCGGGCCGAATTCATATTCGTCCACGCTTGCAGCTGCCGGAACGCTCTCGGGACTCGCGCCGGGCAGCTACACCATCACACCAGGTCCCGTCGCCGACGTGGGACTGACGTACGTCACAGCACCGGTCACAGCCACCGTCACGGCCAACGCGACCGCATCGGCGTCGGTGAGTTATGCGCTGGCGGTTCTTCCACGCGCCACAGCGAACAGAACCGATGAGTCGGCTCTCCCCAAGTACCATGTCATGTACGTGCTTCCGAGTGACGGGATTGACAGATCCCTCGACACGGACGGCACCCTCGCACGCTCGATCTCGTCGTGGGAGCGCTGGTACACCACGCAGACCGGAGGGAAGTACCTTCGCTTGGACACGAGCAACGGTGCGGTCGACATCACCTTTGCTCGCATTCCGCGCTCGGACGCGACAATGACGTCGTACGGCGACTTTCTGCGCGACACTCTGGAGAAAGATCTGCGAGCGGCCGGTTACACGTCCACCCCGAACACACTTTATCTGGTCTACTACGATGGCGGCCACGCCACGCGCTGCGCATCGGCCGCCTGGCCCCCAGCGCTTCCCGGAGTGGTTGCCGGCATCTACCTGAAGGGATTGGCAAGCTCGAGTGTGCCCTGCGCGACCAACCCGTTCGCCGCGACTCCTTCCGCGAGTCCGGGCTACATCGAGTTCGTTGCGGCTCACGAAGTGTTGCACCTGCAAGGCATCGTGAGTCCCGGCGCTCCCAACTTCTCCAACCAGCACGTTGGCAACGATCCGACCGACCTGATGTACGCGGGCTCACAGGTGTGGCGCCCCGCGACGCTGGACGTGACCAAGACCAATTACTACAACGCAGGCGGTCTTCCGGCTGGCATTGTGAATCTCGCCACGTCGGCGTACCTGGCCGGTCCCTGATCATCGAGTCCGGCGACTCCGTCGGCAAAATCCTCGGACGTCGCACTCCCCGCAGTCAGTCCAACGCGATTATCGACCTAGGAAACCGCCGAGCTCCTTGGCGATGCCGCCCAGCTCGCCTTCCGCTCCGGCGGCTGAGGATCCAGCGGTTCCCGTGGTTCCAGTGGTTCCGCCAGCGCTCTGCCCCAGAAACGCATCCATCTGGCTTGCGAGTGGGGTGGGGAGTCGGCCCTTTACGTAACCCAGCACCGTATCGATGGCCTGCCGAGCCTGGTCGGGGGACAGTCCGGTGCGCTGCGTTAGAAGTGTGACGAGTTCGTCCATTTTCGTACCTCGGGGGTGAGAGAGACCGGAGAGTGCTTCCGTGTAGCGCTTGTTCCAGTGTCGCGCAGATGCACGGGACGTACCGAAAACCCGTTCGCGGCCTCGGGGCATTTGCTCCACCTGTCGTCCGCCGGCTGCGGATTCAGACTGTTAAATGATGGGGCTCGAAAGCTGCAGGTCGGCCGGATCCGGCGGCGCGCCGGCCGTTTACGCGGGACATATTTGTCTGGTGCCTTACATGCGTTTCAGCTCCTCGAATCCGGTACGCTACCAACCTTGACCGACTGCGCCACGCAGGTATTCGCCGGCCCGGGCGTCACTCGCGCCCTTTGCCGGACTTTCGATTGGGCTGCGACTCCGCTCGGACCGGTCGAGGCATGGCCGCGGAGTCTCCGCACGATCGCCGCAACTGCACTGGCTTCCGCCTTCCCGAAGATCATTCTCTGGGGCCCGGATCTGGTCCAGATCTACAACGACGGCTACATCCCAATACTCGGTGCCAAGCACCCGGCTGGGATGGGCCGTCCAACGCGCGAGTGCTGGCCTGAGTCGTGGGCTTTCAACGAGCCCATTTACGCTCGTGTTTTCCAGGGCGAGACCGTCAGTTTCGAGGACCAGCTCTATCAACTTCTTCGTGGTGGCCCCGACAAACCACCTGAGGATGTTCACATCACGCTCTCGTACAGTCCTGTACCGGGCGACGACGGCAGGGTCGGCGGAGTGCTGGTGACGCTCATCGAGACAACCGCACGCGTGACGGCGAGAGCACTGGAAGCCGAGCGCGAGCGGTTGTTCAATGAGACCGTACGCTTGCTCGCGGCCGCTGAAGCGGCGGAACTGCAGTTCCGGACCTTGGCTGATGCGATGCCAACCCTCGCTTGGACTGCAACGCCCGACGGCTACCTGGACTGGTACAACGCGCGGTGGTACGAGTACACCGGTACGACCCCCGAACAGATGGAAGGCTGGGGGTGGCAGTCGGTGCACGACCCGGAAATCCTTCCCCAGGTTCTCGAGCGTTGGCGCGCAGGCATCGCGACGGGCGAGCCGATGGAGATGACGTTCCCGCTGAGAGGGGCGGACGGAAAGTTTCGCTCCTTCCTGACGCGAACGGTTCCGCTCAAGGACGCGGACGGCCGTGTCATACGCTGGATCGGTTCGAACACCGATGTCGACGTTGAGCACGGCGCGCGAACTGCGGCGGAAGCGGAGCGGATACAGGCCGCGGCGAGTGAGGCGCGCTATCGAACGCTCACCGAGGTGATGCCCGTGCAGATCTGGACGGCCACACCCGACGGCGCTCTCGACTACGTCGGTGAGCAGACGTGCGAGTATTTCGGCACATCCGCTGGCGATCTATTGGGGGCCGGTTGGTTGCGATTCGTGCACCCCTCTGACCTGGACCGCGCTGCGATGCGCTGGAGCCACGCCCTCACCACCGGCTCGCCGTACGAAGCCGAGTTTCGGCTGCTCGGGAATGACGGCGACTACAGATGGCACATAGCGCGCGCTCGTCCTACACGAAGCGCGTGGGGGGAGATCACGGGTTGGGTGGGCACGAACACGGATGTGGAAGCCGAGCGTCGCGCTCGCGCCGAGGCCGAAGCCGCAGGCCTGGCCGCCGAGACCGCGAGCCGCGCCAAGAGCGACTTTCTTGCGGTGATGAGCCACGAGCTGCGTACTCCATTGAATGCTATCGGTGGATACACCGAGCTCATCTCGATGGGGATCCGCGGTCCGGTGACGGAAGCGCAACTGGAAGATCTGGCGCGCATCACGCGCAGCCAGCAGCATCTGCTTGGGCTGATCAATGACCTTCTGAACATGGCGCGTCTGGACGCCGGCAAGGTGTCGTACGACATAGCCGACATTCCATTGAGCGCCGCGATGGATCGTGTGGAAGAGTTGATCCTCCCTCAACTCACCGCCAGGGGTTTGAAGTACGCGCGCGCCGCATGCGATCCTGCGCTTTGCGTGCGCGCCGACGCGGAGAAGCTGCGACAGGTTCTCGTCAACGTTCTGTCGAATGCGACCAAGTACACCGACACCGGCTCCGTGACTGTTGAGTGCGACGTCACCGACGAATCCGCGAGCATTCGCGTTCGCGATACGGGACCCGGGATAGCACCAGACCAGCTCGGCAGGATCTTCGAGCCGTTCGTCCAGATATCGGGTTCGGGGCGGCCACGTGAAGGTGTGGGCCTGGGGCTTGCGATAAGCCGCGATCTCGCGCGTGGCATGCGTGGTGAGCTCACCGCCGACAGCACGCTCGGCGCGGGCAGCATCTTCACGTTGACCTTGCCGCGGTCGCATTCCGACAAACGAGACGCCGGCGGGCAGTAGCCGAAATGCCCGACTGCACAAACCTGAGTCGAACGGAAACAAGACAGTGAAAGCAACCATGTTGTACGGTGCGCGCGATATCCGATTCGAGGAGCGCGCGGATCCCACGATCATCAAGCCCACCGACGCGATCATCAGCCTCTCGGTTACGTGCATCTGTGGCTCCGACCTCTGGCCGTACCGCGGCGTGCAGCCCATCAAGGCACCGGCGCCGATGGGTCATGAGTACTGCGGAATCGTCGAGGAAGTCGGCAGCGACGTGAAGAATGTGAAGAAAGGGCAGTTCGTCATCGGATCGTTCGCGACTTCGGATGACACTTGCGCGATCTGCCACCATGGCTACCAGTCACGCTGCGTGCAGGGCGAGTTCATGAGCGGCGCGCAGGCCCCGCTGCTGCGCGTCCCGCTCGCGGACGGCACGCTCGTCGCCACACGCGAGCTACCGTCCGCCGAAATGCTTCCCGATCTTCTGGCGGTCTCCGACGTGCTCGGCACCGGCTGGTTTGCAGCCGACGCCGCGAATGTCGGGCCCGGATCCACCGTCGTAGTTGTCGGCGATGGCGCCGTTGGTCTTCTGGGCGTGCTCTCCGCCAAGCAGATGGGTGCGGAGCGAATCATCGCGATGAGCAGTCACGCCGCGCGTCAGAAGCTCGCGCTCGAATTCGGTGCGACCGAGATCGTCACCGAGCGCGGCGACGAGGGCGTCGCGCGCATCAAGGAGCTGACGAACGACATCGGTGCCGACTCGGTGCTCGAGTGTGTGGGTACCCAGCAGTCGATGCAGCAGGCCATCAAGTCCACGCGTCCCGGGGGTTACGTTGGCTACGTCGGCGTCCCGCACGGTGTGGCGCTCGACGGCCAGCAACTGTTTCTTGCGGAGATTCATCTGCACGGCGGTCCCGCTCCGGTGCGCCGATATCTGCCTGACCTGATCGAACGCGTGTGGAGCGGGAAGATCCATCCCGGCAAGGTGTTCGATCTCACACTGCCGTTGGATCAGGTGGCGGAGGGATATCGTGCGATGGACGAGCGGCGCGCGATCAAGACGCTGCTGCTCCCCAGTGCGTGAAAACGAGCGATTGGTGGGATTGGCGGTGCCGCACCGAGCTCTCGCCGTTCCCCAGCTGCGCGACGCGGCGCACGAGTCCCAGCGCGTTGGGCGTCGCCGATCCTGACGCCGTGTTATCGAAGATGCACCACACCGCTTTCGCACGCCGTGCCGCACTGATAACCTGCGACGCCAGCTCGTCGAGAAAGTCGCTCTCATAGCGCGACCAGTACATGCGTGGCGAACCGTGCAGGCGAAAGTAGGCAAGCCCCGAAGTCCCACCTGGTATCGCAGCCGACGGTACGCGCGCCGGATCCGCCGCGACGCGTGCCGCATCGTAGCTCGCCAGTAGATGGTCAGCATCCCGTGTGAACCAACTCGGATGGCGTGGCTCGACTGCCACGGGACCGTCGTGAAGAGCGCGGAACAGCTCGAAGAATGCACCGGCCAGCGACGCGTTGTACTCGAAACTCGGCGGCAGCTGAATGAGGATGCAGCCGAGCCGCGCGCCGAGTCCCTGCAGCCGATCGAGGAAGTCACAGAGCGGCTCGTCGCAATCAAGGAGACGTTGCTCGTGAGTAATCGTCTTCGGCATTTTCACGGAGAAACGGAATTGCTCGGGTACTGCGGCGGCCCACTTGTCATACAGTGTTGGAGCAAGCGGCCTGTAGAAGCTTGAATTGATCTCCACACCATGCAGCGTCTGGGCGTAGCGTGCGAGATGGCTACCTTCGGACGCGAACTGTCCCTGGTCTGCGCGGGGCAGCGACCATCCGGCGGTGCCGATGAAAATGGGGCAGGGCGTGTCAGGCATGAGACGGGGAAACTAGAGAGCCTTGGGCGTGTCGGAAATGGCACCGACTGAACGAGCGTCGAATGCGCCCGAGGAGACTACACCCAGAGCTTGCGCCAGTGTATCACCGGTGATACATATATAGAATATGCCCAACGTCACCGTCCGAGACCTGCGAAATCGGGGAGGGCACGTACTCGAGCGTGTCGCCGCCGGAGAGTCGCTCACGGTCACGATGGACGGCCGACCGATTGCCGAGCTGCGACCGCTCCCGGGCCTTGCACTTTCCGCCAGCACTCTGCTAGCCCGTTGGCGAAGTCTGCCTGTGGTGGACGCTGATTTGTTCCGCAGAGACATTGATCGCACGCTGGACACGTCGCTTTGATGATCAGTCCTGGCACTACACGTCGTTCCCGCGGCATTCTGGATACGAACACGGTAATTCTGCTACCGCGTATCGATGACCCAAGTGTGCTGCCGGATGAGCCGCTCATCACTGCGATAACGCTCGCCGAACTGACTGTCGGGCCGCTTGTCGCGGTGTCGAACAAGGAGCGAGCTGCGCGGCAGGCACATCTCCAGCAGGCCGAAGCCGACTTCGAGCCAATTCCGTTCGACGCAAGTGCTGCGCGCGCGTTCGGCCGCGTGGCCGCATCGCTCCGGCGGTCCGGGCGAAAGAGGACAGCCCGCTCGTACGACGCGATGATCGCTGCCACGGCGATCGCCAACGAACTACCACTCTATACTTGCAACCCCGTTGACTTCAACGACATCACCGGGCTCGATGTAGTCGCTGTACCGGTGCCGAGGGAGCGTTAGTCCGGCGTCGGGTGAAACCGGTTATTCGCGGACAAATGCTATGTAGTCCGTAACCGCCGGCGTGCCACCGCCCTGTCGCGCCAGCAACGCGATCTGGCCTCTGTGGTAACTACCGTGCAGCGCTACGTGTGTCAGTACGTCGGCGATCCCGTTGCGGAATGCTTGGCCGGCACTGTTCCGGTATTCCACCTCGAGTTCCAGCTCGTCATCACCGAGCATGGCGATCGCGCGCAGCCCTGCAACACTCTCAGTCGCGAGTGATGTGGCAGCGTCCAACGACAGATCGGGCCAGATCGCGTGCACTGGTGCGCGCGCTTCGAGCCGCGCGAGCCACACGTGTTCCGCAGCGGCGAGATGCGCGTACAGACGCGTTGCTTGCGCGCGGGCGATGCTGTCGTCCGGCAGGGTAAGGATTTCGTCCCGGGCCCGTGCGTCGGCCCATGCGACGTGGTCGAACATGCTGGCGAGTACTTGCATTTCTAAATGTAAAGGGGGCCAGAGTGCAGTTCTCGGAGCCTCACGATTCTTGTGTGGCCGACCCTGTTCGGTATTCTGCTAGTAATGGGTGGCGTCTTCCCCGACACTGTGAGAGGTCATCTGATCTTGATGGTGGTTGCGGCGGTCGTCACGCATGCCGCATTGTTGGTCGGACGGCATTCACCATTCTGCTCGCGAAACGGAGACGCTGAGATGCAAAGGTTCTCATTGATTCCCGTTCGGGTGATACCCGCGCCACTTGGCGCCGCGTTCCTCGTGACGGTACTAGCGGTCCCCCTGCACGGCCAGTCCGGCTGCGAGGCACCCTTGTTGAAGCCGAGCATCGCGGTGAGCGTTCCCGGTAAGCCGTTTCAAGCGCTACCCAGCTTGGACGGATGCTGGGTGTTCGTGTCGATTCCAGATATGTCGGGCGGATCGGGGGGCATCGCGGTGCTTTCGCGCGCGAACGGTACGCTCGCGATGAAGTCGCTGACAAGAGTCGACGCGAGCCCGGTCGGAATGGTCCTCACGCACGACGGGCGGATGCTGATCGCAAGTGCGGGTCAACGAATCATTTTTCTCGACGTGAAGCGGCTCGTTTCCGCGCCGGACAGCGCGGTGCTGGGATATCTGGATGAACCCGGCCGCGCGCGACAACTCGGTCGGATCTACGCGAACATCACGTCGGACGACAGCACGCTGTTCGTCGCCGACGAGCGTGCGCAGACGATCACCGTCGTCGATATGGCAAAGGCGCGCGCGACGAACTACACGGCGGCTTCGATCGTCGGTCAAATCCCGACGGGCTCCGCGCCAATTGCACTCACGTTTTCGCCCGACGGAAAGACGCTGTTCGCGACCAGTCAGCTTGGGCCGGCGTCGCTCCGTTGGCCGGCGGCCTGCAAGCGCGAACAAGGGTCGAACATGAACTTTGTGAATCCTCAGGGCGCGATTCACATCATCGATGTCCAGCGCGCGAAGACCGATCCCGCGCACGCAGTGCTGCGCTCGGTGCCGGCGGGGTGCAATCCCGTGCGTCTAGTGCTGTCGCCGAGCGGCGACCGCGCCTACGTTACTGCCCGCGGCAACAACGCCCTGCTCGTGTTCGATACTGCAAGGTTGATGAACGATCCTGCGCGTTCGTTGATCGGACGAGTCGAAGTGGGAACCGCACCGGTTGGAATCGCTGTCGTTGACGAGGGACGGCGGGTGATCGTGACGAACTCCAATCGTTTTGCAGGTGCGGCGGACGACAAGCAATTTCTGACGGTCGTCGACGCGACACAAATTGGAGGAAGCGACGCCGATCATATCGTCATCGGATCGATTCCGGCCGGCGCGTTTCCCCGCGAAATGCGGGTTACTTCGGATGGAAGGACGCTTATTCTCACGAACTACTCATCGGGCACCGTGCAGGCGATCGACCTCACACACTTGCCTGTCGTTCCGGCGCAGCGATAGCAGGCCGCGGAACTCGAGTGCGGCCGGGTCAGGTC
>JALYTX010000074.1 GCA_030854055.1 Gemmatimonadota bacterium
CATCCCGTGCTACTTCGGTCGGTCCTGGAAAGAAGTTCCGACCCGTGACCAATTCAGATTTCCCAGTTGGACAGCACCACTCCGTCGTCCGGCGTCGGCTCCGGGAATCCGGCCAGCGTCATGCGCAGATCTGTCCACCGTACGCGCATCCCGCGTTGTATAAGCTGCGAATAGAGCGTTGCGTACGCACCCTGCATGCGCAGCGCGACACGACGGGTGCCGGATCGGCGGGCGAAGTCGGCGAGCTGCGTGACCATCGTACTGACGTCAGCCTCCGATCTCGCGATGAGCTTCAGCACCCGGAGCTCGTCCCGGCCGCGCCCTTCGACGAGTGGCGCGGTGTGACACAGTGCGAACGCGTCAACACTCCCCGCGCGCTCTAGTACCAGCGTGTCTCCCAAACCGAGCGCCTGCGTGAGATTGATCTCCCGTCTGTAATCGTGTCCGGGAGCGACCTCGGCGGCGAGGTCATTGCAGCGCTGCACGACATCGTCACGCTCGCTTTCCGACAGTCGGCCGAGCTGCATTATCCGACGATCCGCATACTCGGCCTCGAGCGTGATGGTAATCGTAAGGTGACTCGGGACGAATCCGAGCGAGGAGTAGAACCCGATATTGTCGACGGTGCGCGGCATCGTCTCCAGACCAAGCACGCGCGCTCCCTGCCCTTGCAGCCACGACACGCCTTGCAGCACCACGGACTTGCCGAGACCGTGCCCTTGCAACGAAGGGGCAACGGCAAGCGGCCCCATCCAGCCTTCGATTCCCGAGAGATGACACATGTTGAATGCGACGACTTCGTTCTTGTCGCCGCGCCATAACATTGCGCCGCCGGCTGCGTCGTCGATGGCGAAGCGCCAGATCGACGAGCTCAGATTGGGCACGTGCACGCCCACCAGTCCGTCCTTCCGATACCGGTCGGTGAAGGCGTTGCTGAACACAGCATTCAGCGCGGGGATGTCCGGGGCTGTCGCGGGGTGTGGTCCAGTCCACGTTCCGGGTTTCCTGGAATTCCGCGTAAATCCGGTCGTCACTCAGGCTCTCCGCATAGGCGTCGCCTCGCCGACCCCGAGCAACTCCGCATCGATCATCGGCTGGCTCGCGCCGCCAGCGATGCCACCGTCCACGATCGACGAGCCGGTCTCCTCGTCATAGCGCACCATGATGACGCGGTCTACGCCTTCGCGAACGCTCTCGATATGGGTGATGAGAATCACCTGCTCGAACCGGTCCTCCAGACGATGCAGCAACTCAAGAACGTTGTCCCTGCGAGATGCGTCGAGCGATCCGAACACCTCGTCGAGTACCAACAGCGAGAACGGCTGACCGGATCGGTCCGCGATCATCTGCGAGATGGCGAGTCGCAGCACCAGGTTGGCAAGATCCTCCTCACCACCCGAGATCACCGGCTTCGCAATCGAATCCTCGAGGATGCAGATATCGTAGTGGTCGTCCAGATCGAGCCGGTTGTACCGCCCGTCGGTGAGCAAGCCGAGAAACGAGCTGGCGATCTCCGACAGCTCGGGCCGCAGCGCGTCGTTGAGGTCGCCGCGAAGATCGCGAAATGCGTTGTCGAGCTCATCATGCACCAGTTTTTGAGCGTTCAGGACGCGCATTCTTTCGGCGAATCGCTCATACTCCCGCTTGCCCTCCTCTGCAGTATCGAGCCGTTGTTGCGCGGCTCGGACTTCCCCCTGAGCCCCGACAACGGCAAGCTCGCTAGTGCGCGCAGCCTCCGACGCCTGGTCGTGCTCGGCGCGTAGCGTGTCGTACGCCTGCTGCGAGAACTCACGCGTCGCGCCTGCATTGCGAAGAACGGCGCGCTTCGTCGTCGCCGCCGCAAGCTCGGCGTCGATTCTCGCACGCTCGACCTGCGCGGCCGGCGCCCGCTCCACCGCGGCCTCCAGACGAGCGGCGCGAAGATCCATGGGTGCCAGCCGCTCGATCTCGCCACGGATGTGGCTGTGCCGCGCGCCGTCGTATGTATCGCTGATGGAGTTGATCGCCGCGAGCATCTCTTCACGCCGCGTGTTCTTGAGCGCGATCTCCCGCGTCAGCCCTGGGATCTCGTGAACGGCGGCCTGCACTTTCGCGAGTTTTCTCTCGAGAACGGTGAGCGCCGCGCCAAGCGTACGGCGCCTTTCCTCGAGCTCGGATATGAGGGGTGGCACCGCCGTAAGTTGCTCCTCGCGGTCGCGGTAGTACTGCCCGTCCACCTGCAGCGTCTCAAGTTGCTCCGCGAGCTGCGCAATGACGCCACGAAAATTGGCACCAAGCACGCGATTGCAGGTCGGACAGATACCTTCCGAACCGAGCTCGACGATCCGGTCGCGTTGCTGCTTCACATCGCCATACTGCCGCCGGAGTTCCTGCAGTTTTGTTTCCGCTTCCTGCTTGTCGCGCACCCACGCGGTTCGAGAAACGTCGAGCGAGCGCGTCGTCTGCTCCACCTGCGCGCGCGCGGCCTCGAGCTCGAGCGTGACGGACTCCTCGAGTGCCGGCGCCGACTCCAGGCGCGACATCCGCTCGCGCAACCGCACGAGCTCATCGGCCAACGCGCGCTCGTTCTCGATCAGCGCAAGACGACGCCCCTGCTGCCGGAACAGCTCGTCCATCCCGCGAATCTCGTCCCGGAATCCGGCGAGCGGGGTAATCGATAGCCGGAGTGCCGCCAGCTCCTCGTGCACCGTCGCGATCGTCAGGAGCTCGGACGCCAGACGCTCTCCGTCCCGCGTCAGGTTCTCAACCTCGCGCTCCACGATGGTTATCTCCGCAAGCAATCGCTGCCACTGCTCGCGCTCACGCTGGGCCTGTTCCCAGAGCGGGGTGACGCGGCGAGCTTCGGCGAGCGTCCGCGCATGCCGGCTCCCTGCTTCGTTCGAGCGAGCGATTGCTTCACCCAGACTTCGCATCGCGGTTGTGACCGCGCCGTCCACAAGCTCGGGTTCCGGCATCGCCGAGCGAAGACCCACAATCTCGGCGCCGATCCTGCGGCGGCTCTCGCGTGCAAGCTCCTGCGCTGCGCGCAACCTTTCGTAGCCCAGCACACGAGACAGGAATTGCGCACGCTCGGTCGTACCCATCGCCGCCATGACGGCGAGATCCTTCTGACCGGTGAAGTACGTGTTGAAGAACTCCGCGCGTGACATGCCCATGCGACGCGCGAGTAGCTCATTGACGGAGCTTATTGAATTCGCGACTGCGCTCTCTGCCCCATCCAGACACACCGACGCGGTCGTAAGGCCTCGCCTGACGCGGTACTGATGGCCGCCGAGCTCGAAGTCGAGCTCGACTTCCACTTGAGCGCGAGCGCCAGCGCCGAGAAAGCGAACTCCGTCGCGCTGGCCCCGAATTGCAGGCTGTCCGTAAAGCGCCCACGCGATCGCCTCCAGAACCGTCGTCTTGCCCGACCCGTTCGGGCCGATGATGGCCGTGATGCCGGTGCCAAACACCATCTCCGTGCGCGCATGCTGCCTGAAGTTCAGCATCCGCAAGCGATGGATTTTCACGCGCTCTCACCCAGCGTCGCCGCAGTCGTTGCGTCAGACCGGTTCAGATACTCGAGACCGAGCGCGACGAACTCTCCGCGCTGTATCTCCGCGGAGAGCGGGCGGGATTGCAGTTTTTCCTTGAGCACCTCGGTGAGCGACTGTCGTCTACCCGGTGCTCCGCTGGCGGTCCGGTGAACTGTCTCCGGAGGACGCACGTCCAGATTGAAGTGCAGGGCGCGACGCTTGAGGTCGCGCACCGCCTTCGGATCCATCTGGCGCGCGATGTGTCGTGGGACGTCCGTGACGACCAGTCGCACCACATGTTCGTCGATTGCAATTCGCGATGACTCCACACGCTCGCGGACCGCGGCATCAAGCTCCGCCGCTGTCATCCCGGTACCGTCCAGTCGAGGCAAATCGACAAGCGGGCGCGACACGGATAGTGGATGAAATGTGTGCCTGGACGACAGGAGGTCCCATTCGATGATGCCCTTCCCGCCTCGCGCTGGCAGGTGGATCCCGGCGTCCCGCTCCTCGTGCATTTCACCCCACGGATTCGCGCTCGTGTAGTCGATCGATCCGGCGTAGTACGCGTTAGGCGCAACTTCGCGGTGCACATGGTAGTGACCGAGCGCAACGTAGTCCCACCGGGCGGGTGCCAGCTCGTCGCGGGTGATCTCGATCGTCGCCCGCTCCATGCGACGGGCGTACTCCGGAAGCACGCCCTCCACTTCGCCGTGAAGCAACAGGACATTGTGCGTGGCCGCCGGATCCGGCGTCAGCGCCGGAAGGCCGGCAGGGACGTCCGGGACGGCGAGCACGGAGACGCCAATATCCGGAAACTCGAGCCGCTTCGCCTCGCCTTCGACGACGTGTATGCCGAGCGGCGTGAACAGGTGGAGAATGCAGCCCGTCTCCGCGGTGCGGGGCGTGTCGTGATTTCCAGCAATCATGACGATCTTCGCCGCGGGCAGCGCGTTCACCAGTCGCGAGAACTGGGTGAACGCGTGCAGAATCGCAGGGTTGGACGGGCGCACTGAATGGAACACATCCCCGGCGATGAGCACGATCTCCGGTTGCAGCTCGATCGTTCTGTCTATGACGCGCTTGAAGGTGGCGCCGACATCTGCCTCGCGCTGATTGATTCCCGCAGGAGTCAGGCGTTGGTACTGGCGGTAGCCAACGTGGAGGTCCGCCAGGTGCACAAGACGCATTCGCTCAGTTCCCAACCAGCGCGCGGAGCGATTGGGTGACGCGCATCCGAGCGTGAACCGGCGGTCCGTTCAGCGGCTGCACGTCCGACACAACGCTCACGACCATCTGCGAGTCGGTAATCCAGTAGAGGCGCCGATCGACCTGCATGGTCCCGGACAACGTGCCAACAGTCTTGCCGGTCGCCCCGCTGCCGTCCTGCGAGTGGTCGTGCGATACGGCGCCGTGAAAGGAGATATACGCCAGGGCCTCGTGATCGCCGAGCGAGTCGAGCCGGAATGTAGTCCGCACCTGGGCCGTGCTCGAGCCCGTCGCACTCAGCGGAACCTGCATGTCGCGCGTCCAGTATTCACGCACCGACACAGGATGCTCGGGCAACATCGCCGGCATTGTGGAGCCGGCGCCGAACACCGCGTCGCGCCCACTTCCCACTCGCATGCCACCGCGCGGATCGACGCGAAGATGTACGATCTTCCCTTCCAGCGCGCGCTGGGCCTCACGAAGCGGCCGGAGAGCAACGTTGGAGGGATACACACGCACGGAGTCGGTAACCGACAAGAGATCGGTAGCGCCGCGCGAATGATGAAGCACTATCGCGTGCGTCCAGACCTTCATTGCTCCAGTCACTGTTTCGGCGGGGCTGCCGGATTGCATCTCGAAATTCTGCTCCAGCTGCATGCGGAGTGTGTCACCCTGCGGTGGCGCGATGCGCAGCGTCACCCGTTGCGCACCAAGTGGCGCGACCAACAGCGCACAGGCGGCGAGACAAATCACCATCGGCGCACGGAGACTCAACAATCAGACCCCATATGGGTCGTCGGCTGGTGCACCGCGTAGAACGGAAACCACGGGCCGAGTCTGTATCGATTGCGTTACGCGGCGCGGGAGCCGCGCGCGAAACGTGCCTATCACGTCGGACGGCTTTTCCTTCAGCGTCGCCGCAAGCGCACGAAGAACGTCAGACTCATCGTGTACACCGATCGCGTCCTCCACCACCTGCGGCGTGATGGACGAATCAAACGCGCGCAACGACCTGTACACTGCTATCTCGAGCGACACCTCGCCGCCCTGCGGATACTGCTCCGCGCCAGTTCGCCCCGACATAACTGCCGGACGCGGAAACCGCACGAAGATGGGCTGGGTGAAATGCGGATGCCGAACCATGAGCTGACCCTTCTCCAGTGTCGCAAGCTTCGTACGTGTCGCCGGTGACAGCACCGCGTACCCCGGTGCCGCAAGCTCGTCTCCGTCCATGCGGCCGAAGACCGACGTTCCTGAATTGCCGACCACTCGCTTGTGAACCTGCGACCTGAACTGCTGTGCGCTGAACAGTACCAGGCCCAGATACCTTCCGCGTTCGGCGATGTCGAGCAGCATCTTCCGCACGTAAGTATCCGGCCCCTCGCTCGGCGCGTACTTGTTGAGCTCGTCGACGAACACAACCACATGCTTGACACCAAGATCGCGACGCTCGAGATGTTCGCGAAGCTTGGACACGACCCGGGCGAAGATCAGATCCTGGGCGTCTTCCTCAAGATTGGCCACGTCCACGACGTACATCGCGCGATCCTCGAACTCGCCGAATGGAAGATCGCTCACCGGACCTGAATCCGTGACGAGCCCCGCGCACCGCACTGAGATGTTGGACAACCGATTGCGAACCTTACGGATTGTCGCGACGTGATGCGTGCGCCAGCTCTCCTTGTTCCCTGACTCGAGCGCGCGCAACACATCCCTGAACCAGTCCTCCAGATCTGCGAACGTCTGAACCAGGTGCGGCCTCGGAAGCATCGGGTCCGTGAAATTCTGATCAATCACCGTCCGCGTGATGAAATCGATCAGCGCATCGGCCTTCGCATCTATGTCATCCCGGTTCAGAAGCACTTCCGCATACTGAAGTACCTCCCGGAGCCCCCACGTCAGCGGGGTAACGTTGTGTGCAAGCAGCTCGTTCGAGCGAAGCGTGTTCAGTGAGTAGCCACGTGCAGCGTAGGGGGCGTAGTACTTGACGTTGCTGAATGGCCGAGCCGGGACCCCCATTTTGTCGTAAAGCAGACGGTCGGTCTCCTCCAGCCTGCCCGGAAGATCGAGAAAGCACAGGTCCGGTCCCTTTACGTTGAAGCAGACCGCGGCGATTGATCCCCTGCTTTCCGGGAAATGCGTGAACAATGACGCCAGCAACCACTCGACGGCGCTCGTCTTGGTGGCGAGCCCGGAAACACCGGTGATGTTGAGATGCGCCGCTTCGGGTCCCACAAGAAAATCGGCATCCAGGTATATCGTCGCGTCCGTCCCGCCCGCCCGATACACTCCGATCGGTATCCCGGTGTCACTCCCGCCGCCGAGGTAGCTGTCCATTCTCAATGCTACGTTCACGTCTTCTTCCAGCGCGAGAAACACGTCGCCCATCGGAACCGGCTGCAATGGCTCTTCCGGGATCTGACGCAACACGGCCGCGCTGTACAACCGGATCTCCGCACGCTCCACTGATGCGAAGCCAGCGCTTCCGGGCGCGCCGTCGTGACCCATCACGTCGTGCAGCGGCGAGGCCAGATCGGTGTAACTGAAACCTTCGGTGATGATGCCGTACACGTGAGGGATCTGGCCGCTCACAGGGCTGCGGCCGTCCACGCGCACGATCGTGCCAATCCCAACAGGTGAGTCCAGCGCCGTCCAGAAGTGGAACTCGTGCGGCGTATTCGGCATTCGCTCCGTTGCTACCACTCGACCCAGCGCCTGTGTCACGCGATCGCCCTTAGAAATTGTTCGCAATCCCGGATGCCGTACGTCATTCTGTCCCACCGATTGTCCGGAAGCGACAGCGGCGCGCTCTCGGCGAGTACCCAGCGCGAAATCTCGTTCGCGCGGTGCGGCACGTCCTCGCTAACCGAAGTCTCGATGCGCACCAAACCGAACATCGCATCGCGCCCGTGCGGATCGCGGATCCTGAGGTACCAGCTGAGCACCGGGCTGCGACCGTTTGAGGGCAAAGCGAAAACCGAGCTGCGCTCGCCGCGGCGGAGCGACATTACCACACCCAGCCCATCACCGTCCGCGAAAAGAATGCGATGCGTCTTCACGACGCCCACCGCGCACTCGGCCGCCGCCACCTGTGCGCTACCGCTTATTCCACCATCAATAAGAAGTGGCTTCGCAACGTCGCTACACCAGAGCTCGGCAAGATTGCGCTCCGCAGCGTCGCGATCGCGCCCGACGCATTCAAATGCAACCGCGCGCAGCGCCGCCGGATGGCGCGATACCAGCGCTCCAGTTCCCGATGAACGGCTCGTGTCCACAATCTCGAACTTGCCAGCACTCGTCGCACCTTCCAGATCCAAAAGCGTGAGTGGCACGTATAGCTTCCTGCTCACCAGTGGCGGGCGGTGGCTCCACGCCGTGAAACGGCGGTTCGCCCGGACTCGGATCGCTGCGGCAACCGTACCCTCGACCACTGGAATACCGTTCTGGTGACAGATTATTTGCGCGCGCTGGATGCCGTCCAGAAACCCGTCGAAACGCACAACCGGATCGCCCTCGACACGATGCGCGCGCAGCCAGCGCCCCTCGACGCTCATTGCCGCGTCGATGCGCGGCGCAGTGTCGTATGCGCCGCCGAAATCGTCGTCGCCAGAAGTTTCGGTCTGAACTATCTCCGCGTGCGGGAGGAGCGATTGAATGGCACGTAGCCCGTCAATTGACACCGATGTCCCACGCTTGCTCCAGATCACCCTTCGAGTACACTCGGAACGCTGTCAGGGTCTGCGTCTTCTGTATCCCCGGTGCGCCGGATATCTCTTCTGTAACAACGCGCGCAACACTTTCAAAATCGGGTACTTCGACCAGAGCGACGAGGTCCCAGTCTCCGCTCACAGAATACACGCGCGACACCCCTTCAATCCCGGCCAGCTTGGTGGCACATTGCGGGATCCGCTGCGGGTCGGCCCGCACCAGCACGATGGCGGAGATCATCCCAATAACATTACCGAGCGAACACCGAATGGAACAGGCCGAGCGCAGCACGGCTTCACGCAGCCACAACGTCGTTCACTTTCTTCCGAGGACGATGGACGCGCTCGTGCGCGTCATCACGCCGTCCCTCGAGCGTATCGACGTTGCTCAGCCATCGCTCCAGCTAATGGTACTGACGCCCGACGCCGAGACGGCTGTCATCGTCGGTGACGCCATAACGCGCCTCTCGGGCCCGCAAGGCGTCGAGATGCTCCCTGTGACGTCCGCCAACCGTGCCAGCCGCATGCTCGCTGACCGGCCCGTCCATGCGATCGCCGGCCCTTCGGCCGAGATCCAAACGCTCATCCGACGATCCGCGATCAAGCTCGACGCTCTTAGAACAGTTGTTCTGGCATGGATCGACGACGACCTCGGCGCGGGACCGGCCAGGCTCCAAGCTATCGAGGCCGTTTTTGGCGAGCTTCCGCGCGACACGGATCGCGTCATGATCGCCCGGCGCGCCACCCCGGAAGTCGAGAAGTTTATCGACAGTCACCTTCGAACGGCGCGCAGGATGTCGCCTCCAGAGCCGGACATCGCGCCCGCGCCGCAGATCACGCCGTCCGCCGCGCCAGTCAGCTACGTGAGTGTGAGCACTGCCTCTCGCCCAGCGGCGCTCCGCCGCCTGCTCGATGAGCTGGATCCGCCATCCGCCACGGTGGTTGTGCGCGATTCGGCCTCCGAAGCCGATGCCGTCCAGACAGTGCGCAGCCTCGGCTATCGCCGGACGAACGACCCGATCCGTGCCTCGCGCTACGACTCCATCCCTGCCTCGCACACGCTCATTCTGTATGACGCGCCCGTGATGCCAAGCGAGATCGCAGCAGCGTCAGCGGCTGGCCCCGTGCAGATCGTCGTGCTCGCAACGCCGCGAGACATGGTATCGTTGCACGAGCTGACGCACACACTTGTCCCGCTCACTCTCGAAGGTCCGGGCGCCGCGGCACGCTCCCGCGACTCCATCCTCCGAGAAGAGCTCTCCGCCATCCTCGCGCAGGGAACGGCGACTCGTGAAATGCTCGCAATAGAACCGCTGCTCGACAGATACGACGGAATCGAGATCGCGGCGGCAGCGGTCCGCCTACTCGATCTCGAGAAGGACAGAATCGTGGCAGGCTCGAACCAGGTACTTCGTCTCGTCCCCGCGCGCTCGGCCGCGTCCGCGCAGCGTGACAGTACTCAGGCTCGGGGACCACGCGAGGAACGGGGCGCCGGAAACGCCAGGTCGCCTGCGGATTCACGCGACCCCCGCCAATCGCGCGGCCGGCAGGGCGCCCCTCCGCAGCGGTCGGATCGCTCTGGCGCAAAACCGTGGACGCCGCGGCCCACGAGTGACTCAGACGGAGACCGACGCGAGCGTGACCTGGGTCGCGGTCCACGCTCGGGCCCGCGCTCAGGCCCGCGCTCAGGCCCGCGCTCCGGTCCGCCGCCCCGCGACGATCGTGGCGGCCCGCCTCGGGGCGCGCCGCGCCGGCCTCGGCCGTCCGAGCGGTAGCGTCGCCGTGGGCGTCGGATATCAGCACACCGGCGGCTGGATCGAAGTGGTCGCGGGGGTCATGTTCAGCGGCAAGAGCGAGGAGCTCATACGCCGTGTCCGGAGGGCGCTCATCGCCCGGAAGCGCGTCCAGGTGTTCAAGTCGCGGCTCGACGCACGCTACGCGGGGATAAATGCTGTCTCGAGCCACGACGGTCGCACCGTCGAAGCGATACCCATCGACACGGCGGCGGCGATTGCACAGCGGCTCGACCCGACCGCCCAGGTCATCGGCATCGATGAGGCCCAGTTTCTCGATGCCGGAATCATCGCACTTGTCACAACTCTCGCGGAAACGGGCCGGCGCGTAATCATTGCCGGCACCGACACCGACTTTCGCGGCGAGCCATTCGGCGCAATGCCGCAGCTGATGGCGGTCGCCGAGAGCGTGGATAAACTGCACGCCATTTGCGTGCTCTGCGGTGGACCGGCCACGCGCAACCAGCGACTCATTGACGGAAAGCCGGCACCGTACGAGAGTCCGCAGATCATGGTCGGCGCAGGGGACAAGTACGAAGCGCGCTGCCGTATGTGCCACAGTGTTCCCCGGCTGGACGCACAGCAGGTGCGTCTGCTCTAACGCTGGAACTCTGGAACGGCGCTTGCGCCTGTCTCCCGCCATCACCAATCGGGGGAAGCATGGCAGCAGCGAAGAAAGCCGCAACGAAGGCAACAAAAAAGATGGCGGGCCGAGCCGCAAGTCCGGCGCGCACGTCGCCACAGTCCAATAAGGAAGTCCAGCACGCGGCGAAGTATCCGAAGCCGCCTTTCAGGCCGCAGCACCAGGAGTCGCCAGGGCTTGAGTCCGCTCTCGACCCGCGGCCGCAATACATGGCGCCCTTGTACAAGGGATCGGGAAAGCTCGACGGCAAAACCGCGATCATCACCGGCGGCGACTCTGGAATCGGCCGCGCCACAGCCGTGCTTTTTGCGCGCGAAGGCGCTGACGTTGCGATCATCTTCCTGCCACAGGAGGAGAGCGATGCAAGAGAAACGGCGACGGCAATCGAGGGCGAAGGGCGCCGCGCGCTGCTGATTCCCGGCGATGTCACCGACGCCAGGTTTTGCGCCGAAGCCGTTAAGCGCACCATTGCGACCTTCGGCAGTATCGACGTACTGGTGAACAATGCAGGGTTCCAGAAGAACCAGGAGAAACTCGAAGACGTGACCGAGGACCAGTGGGACAAGACGTTCCGGACCAACATCTACGGCTACTTCCACATGGTGAAAGCCGCGGTGCCGCACATGCGCGCGGGGAGTGCGATCGTCAACACCGGTTCGATCACCGGCCTCGAGGGTGAAAAGACGCTGCTTGATTACTCCTCGACCAAGGGGGCCATTCACGCGTTCACGAAGACCCTGGCGCAGATGCTTTCCGAAAAGAAGATCCGCGTGAACGCCGTGGCACCGGGCCCCGTGTGGACCCCACTCAATCCCTCAGCCAAACCCGCAAGCGAAGTCGCCAAGTTTGGTAAGGACGTTGTGATGGGCCGGCCCGCGCAGCCCGAAGAGCTCGCGCCTGCTTACGTGTTCCTGGCCTCGAACATCACATCGAGCTTCATCAGCGGCGTCATACTGCCAGTACTTGGCGGCGACACAGTGGCGGGTTGACTCTGTAACGCATAGCAGAAAGGCCTCCGAAGTCACGGAGGCCTTTCTGCTAATGGCGTGCGTGTTAATAGTTACGGCGTGAGAGATCGGAAGAGCGCGGCGACGTCGAATCCCGCCGGATCGATCTCGTAATACCTGTTGTCGGTGTAACGCCCGGTCGTCGGAAAGTACGGCGGTGGATTGTAAAGGGCACACTTGTCGTAGCTGTAGCGCTTGGCGAACCCTGTCCCGTCCGATAGCCCAACCGGTCCGCGCTGCTGCTGGATGATCCCACCAGTCAGATACAGACACCCGCGCCCGTTGTTCGTGCCCTCGCAGCCGTTCACGTCGTTGGGACCATTGGTATAGTTCTCCGCACCAAACGCCGTTTTCAGTGCCATCATCACTCCCTGCAGGAACACGTCCTTGGTGTCGTCCATGTTCTTGTAGCCAAGACCCGGAATGAAAGGCGGGTCCTGCAGCGCGTTGTCCGCAACGTAGATGTTGTTGCCTGAAATGATCCCCAACATGTCCGCCGTGCAATTATTGAGCGACGGATCGGTGACGTACTTAGTGTCGCGAAGAATTGCAACGTTGCCGGTCGCATAGAGGGTCACTCGGGCGCGAAGTGTACCACTCACTCCGGTCGTGCCGGAAACGTAGATCACACCCTTGGTGCCGGGGTTCAGACCGCGATAAAGCGGAAAGAGATAGGGCGCCTCAGCGGGCCAGAGCGCTGCGACCTGCGGCGATACTGCGCCTGGATATTTCTTCCAGTAGCCCATCGGGTTCGTCGCCGAGTCGGCGACAAAGAAAGTTGTGCTGTCGCCTGCGATGTTCTGTGCAGCGGCGAGGACCAGAGCTGGTATTCCAGTTGCCGCGGCGAGTGTATCGACCCGATACCCAATTGTGCTCCTGTAGCTGACGGCGCGGAGGTTCGGGTCGCCCCCGAGGTAGCAACGAGCGCTTGGTTGGCCGAGAGCCCGTGACTGCATGAGCGTAGGGTTACCGCTCGTTACCTGATTGATGAACCCATTGTTGTAGTTACCGGAGTTCTGCAGCGCAATCTTGAACCACCGTTGGGTGTGCTCCGACAGCGGCACGAAGGCCGGCCGTGACGGCGAACCGAGTCCCGTTCCCACATTCGTGAAGACGTACGAAGCACCGCAGTTGTCGAGTGAGTAGTCCCCCCGCAGCCATCCCGGGCCAGCCTTGCTGACGTAGACACGCATGAAGCCGTCGTCGGGACCGTTGAGCGGAAGGCCTGCGACACCGCCAGCGCCACCGTTGAAGGGCCGCGCAACGAATTCGATGCGCATCATCGCCTGGTCGACGCTGCTCGAGTTGGGCGCGGCGAAACTGAGGCCGCCGGACCCCGCGTAACCGGAGAGCGACGACAGTGTCGTGTTGTTGGGAAGCGCGATCGGCTTTTGATTCTCGGAGTATCCGGCATCGAATGTTCCGTACCCTGCGCCACTCACTGTCTGCGCGGTACCGAGTGTTCCGTGGAACCGAGCGCCTCCGGACCCGATGTTGACCTGATCGTTGGACCAGACCGGCCCCCACAACTGATCGTTGTTGTTGAAGTAGATCGGGTTGCCGTTGTTCGTCTCCTGGTTGGACCAGTAGGCAAACTTGGCGAAACTTTCCTGTGCAAGCTCGAGGCGGCGAACCACCTTCGCCCCCGCGGCGTTCTGCGCAACTGCAACGACACTGACGAAGCGCCCGAACTGGCCCGTATTGGAGCTCGTCGGGCCGAGGTACATGCTTGCCGTGATCCCAGGTATGGGATTTCCGTCAGCCCCCGTCACCTGCACATTGTTTTGCACGACTCGGTACCCCGAGTCCGGCGCCGCGTACGGATCGTAGTTCAGCGTGCTCTTGCCCATCTGCAGGATCGCCTCGTCAGCGTAGCGCATGTCGCGCTCCTGATCGTAGCTGTTGGCGAGCATCTGTTCGTTTCCGCCCAGATAGATCGCGGACGTCGCGAGGCTGGCGAGCGACAGCGTGAGGACGAGCGTGAGTATGAGCGCCGAGCCGCGGCGGTTCACACCGGCGGTCGGCTTGTCACGATTCTTCCAGCCGCGAAACGCGTTCACGACTTCTTGAAGGTGCTTCCGATACATCGCTTCCCCCTTATGGAACAGTTACCTGAACAGTTGACGCCATCGGCGAGAACTGGCCGCCACAGTCCTCGGCGACGACTCCGTATACCCACTGGCTACCACTGGAAACCTGCGTGTCCGTGAACGTGTAATTGTTCTGGCCCGCTGGAATCGAAACCAGCGGATCGGCGAACGCGGCGGCGGGTAACCGACGGTAGATCACATACTTCTCGACGTCCCTTTCGCCGCCTGATTCATCGACAGCACGGCGAAACGAGATCAGGACCGCGCCGGGCGATGCAGCAGCACTTACCGTCTGGCCAAACACCGGCGGGTCTCCGCAGGTAGCGTGATTCAACAGGCCTGCATTGAGCAGCCTGACGGAGGTGTCCGCCGGCCGTTGCGTCGTGGTTCCGTCACGTTCGATGAACGATCCGATTAGATGAACCTTCACGAAGCGGATCTGGTCCGTGAGGTTCGACGATCCCGTGTCGGCGGGCGAGCCGTGCACCGCGACGTGATATGCAGGGAGTGATGCGACTGGCACATCCACGGCCGCGCCGGCGGTATTGATTGTCTGGTACGTGAAGGGCGGCGTCACCGGGTCAAACACTATTCCGCGGGCGAGCGTATCTATCGGCATGGCGTTGACACGCCGGAACAGCGCATAGCGCCCATTCGAGCCGGCGCTTGCATCTGGCGCAACCCAGAACGAGATGGTTTCCGCTGAGCTCGGCGGCCCGTTCGTCCGAAAGTATGCGATAGCTGGCCAGCTGACAGACGAGATTGGAAGCGTGACCTGAGTTGTAGGCACCATGCTCATCGTGGATCCCACCGGGAGATCGGGATCGAAGTACACTGCGCCGAATGCCCCTCCTTCCGCAGCCGTGTCGCGCGAAGCGTAGTCTGCGTTGAAGGTTATTGCGTATGGGTCTGCCTGGACGATGAGCGGCTGCGCGTCGGCGACACCGGCACCGGCGACGCGTAGCTGGCGATCGATCGTCGAGATGGCGAAACGCACGTTCTGCTGCGCGTCCGAGCGTCCCGCCGAGCTTCCCATTGCGCGAAGCTGCGTCCGGAACACAGGAAATGCCATCGCAAACACCAGGAGGAGCATCGTCACGGAGACCATGACCTCCAACAGCGTGAAGCCGCGGCGTTCGCGCGATTTGACGGAGCGTGCCCTGTGCGGGGCCGCATTGAGTGGGATTATCATCGTCTCCTCAGAAGGCCGCGATCATCGTAGTGCGTTTGATCGGCGTGGCAATTCGCGAATTGGATACGATCACCGTCACAGTCTTGTAATCGTACAGATCCGATGGGCCGCCGCCGGTGTGGGTAACGAGTGTCTGTCGGTTGTAGCCCACGTACGGCACGCCCAGCGCCTGCGTGCCCGGATATAACGTGTCAATAGCTGAATACCGTGGTGCGTTCTTGATCTGCTCCAGCCGCTGCGACGCCAGCTCGTTTGCGGTATTCTTGACATCGCTCAGCGCGACGATTCGGGTGAACTTCCCCATGAACCCGGCAATGCTCATCGTTGCAATGGCGAGTATGGTGATCGCCATCATAACCTCGATGAGCGTCATTCCCTTTCGATTGGTGACTCGCTGTTCGGCAATAAACTTCATAGTCCCGCTCCTATCCAGGTGCTTCCGTTGTACCGGTACGTCTGCACGCGCCCTGTCGCCTGTCGCATGTGGAGAGCGCGGATGTCGTCCAACGAAGCGCGGTTTGACGTGAGGTAAAGCTCGAGTTCACTGCTCACCGCGCCGTCACGGTGGTAGAAGATCGTCGGGAAGTTGTCGCGCGTCGCCAGCGCATTACCCACAATGGGAGCAGAGGCGGTCATCTGCACGCCTACCGGTGGGATGACGAATCGATCACCCGGCTCCAGCGGGCGCCAGTGAATCTCTTCCCCCACGTCGTACTGGTGATTGTTGTTGACGTCGTAGACAATTCGCACGCGCTTGTTCGCCGTGTCGAAGCTCACCATCACCTCGGTCTGTCGTACGATTGCTGCGCGCTGAGCCTGCTGCAGCGCGCTCTGAACCGTGCGCATCCCGGTGTCGGCGTCGAACGAGGCTGCACGAAGCCGCGGCAACGCAAGCGCAGCAAGTATCCCCACCAGACTGAGGACAATCAGCATTTCGATCAATGTGAATCCCGAACGGTCGGATTTCGGCATACTTACAAGGTAGGAGTGGCCGGGAGCGCGGGTCGTCACGCTGCCAGACAGCTTTGTCACTAAATGCGAGTATCGGCGTCCCTTGTGACAACCAAAGCACATCAACGAAATCTTCATGAGCGTAATCCTCACTCTCATAAGCCACCCCGGCCGCCTGGCTCGCCTTCGCGCCGCAACCCGCGACAGCCACACCGTGGTGGCCTGCGACGATTGGGAACAAGTTTTTTCGGCGTGCGATGGCCGGCTCATCCACGCCGCCGTGCTCGATCTCGAGGCTGCCGTCTCGCCGACCTTCGACGCCATCCGTCGTTTCAAACGGATTAACGCGGCTGTCGCGCTCATTGCCTATACGACCTATTCCCCGGAAAAGGCACATCACATTTTTGATGCGGGCCGATACGGCTTTGAGGCGCTTGTGATGGCGGACATGGACGACGGACCCTCGGCATTCGCCCGGGCGATCGAGAAAGCGAGTGCCAGAGGCGTGGCGGCAATGGTGCGGTCGGGCCTCGCCCCTGCTGCCGACCCGCTGGCAACGGACGCCCTCCTAGCCGCTATTTCACGCGCTCATGAGCGACTCACGCCGGCCAGGCTGGCGCACGAGCTCGCGGTAGGTCCGAGGCGTCTCGCCCGGGCGCTCTCGCTGTCCGGATACCCATCGACCCATAAGCTCATCATGTGGGCGAGGTTGCTAGTCGCGGCGTCAATGATGGACGGCACGCGTCACAGCACCGACCGCATTGCGCTGAATCTGAGCTTTCCATCGGGAAGCGCCTTTCGGAACAACTGCCGCCGCTACCTCGGCGCGAAACCCTCGGAGATCAGGGCCATGGGTGGCGCTACCATGGTGTTTGGGCTTTTGCGCGACTCGATGGGGGAGCGCCCGCGCCCCAGTTGAGCGAGTTCAACAGTTTGTCGTTTACAAGTGCGGCTCAACCCGTACTTTGGTAGCCAATGCTATATGTTGGTTTGACTGGCAACATCGCCAGCGGAAAATCCGAAGTGTCGTCGCGGCTGACGGAGCTCGGTGCGACCATCGTCGATGCTGACGAGCTTGCGCGGCAAGCGGTGGCCGTGGGCTCGCCCGGACTCCAAAAGGTGGTCGAGCGGTGGGGGCCGGAGATACTCGCTCCGGACGGCTCCCTGGATCGTGAAGCACTCAGGCACACGGTGTTCGCGGACAAGACGCAACTCGACGATCTCAACGCCATCGTCCATCCTGGCGTTACGAGGCTACGCCGCAGGATCATAGCCGAAGCGCGGCAACGCGGCGATGCGGTGCTGGTGTACGTCGTGCCTCTGCTTTTTGAACGACGTCTGGCGAGTGAGTTCGACCGGATTATTCTCGTGGACGCGCCACGGGACACGCGCTTCGACCGCCTCGTGCTCAGACGTCGGCTCTCGCCCGAAGACGCGGGCAACATGATTGCAGCGCAGATGGCCGCAGAGCTCAAGCGCGCGCGCGCCGATTTCGTGATCGAGAACGACGGGTCGCTCGAGCGGCTTCGCGAGCAGGTGGACGCGGTGTGGGCGCGGTTGACAGAGGTGAACGCGAGGTCTAGCTTGGCCGGTTGAGCGGCGCGCGCCGCTCAACTTTCTTCGCTCCCCAACCGAGGCGTACGCGTGGCCAACGTTCCTGGCGACCTGCTCTATACAGCCGAACACGAATACATCCGCGACAAGGGTGACGGCGTCGTCGAGGTCGGGATAACGGACTACGCGCAGGGCGAGCTGGGCGACGTCGTTTATCTTGAGCTTCCCAAGGTCGGCTCGCACTTCGGGAAGCACGATGTATTCGGAACGATCGAGGCCGTGAAGGCGGTATCGGAGCTGTTCGCCCCGTTGGCGGGGGACGTTACCGAAGTGAACGGACGTCTGGACGCCGAGCCTGCCCTCGTTAACACCGATCCGTACGGCGACGGCTGGATGATACGCATCAAACTAGCCGATGCTTCCGCGTTGAACGGGCTCATGAAGCCCGACGCATACGAGGCGCAGCTCGCGCAGTAGCGCTCCCTGAGGCCAACGAGCGTCAGGTAACGTAAGCGTCGGTCGGCGGGCAGGAGCAGACGAGGTTCCTGTCACCATACGCCGACTCGATGCGCGCGGTGCTGGGCCAGAATTTGGACTGACGCACCCACACTGCGGGAAAGGCGGCCTCCGTGCGCGAATACGGATGTACCCAGTCATCGGCCGTTACGCGCGCCAGCGTGTGGGGAGCATTCTTCAGGACGTTGTCCGTCCGGTCTGCCTCACCGCGCTCTACCGCGCGTATCTCTTCACGTATCGAGATCATCGCGTCGCAGAACCGGTCCAGCTCCGCCTTCGACTCGCTCTCGGTTGGCTCGATCATCATCGTGCCGGGTACGGGGAACGACACTGTCGGTGCGTGGAAGCCGTAGTCCATCAACCGTTTAGCAATGTCCTCCACTTCGACGCCGCTGCTCGCCTTCACCACGCGGGTGTCAAGGATGCATTCGTGTGCGATGCTGCCGTTCTTGCCGCGGTACAGCACGGGATAGTGGGCGTCGAGGCGCCTGGCGATGTAGTTCGCGTTGAGGATGGCAACCTTTGTCGCTTCGGCGAGACCGTCCGGCCCCATCATTCTTATGTACGCGTATGATATTGGCAGAATGCTCGAGCTTCCCCAGGGCGCTTCAGACACCGCCCCCACAAGCTCCCGGCCCGGCTGGTCGATAACGGCGTGACCCGGCAGGAACGGCGCGAGATGAGCCGCAACGCCGATGGGACCCATTCCAGGGCCGCCGCCGCCGTGCGGGATGCAGAACGTCTTGTGAAGGTTGAGATGGCATACGTCAGCACCCACGTCTCCCGGGCGGCATAATCCGACCATTGCGTTCATGTTCGCGCCATCCATATAGACCTGGCCGCCGTTGGCGTGCACGATGTCGCAGATGCTGGAGATGGTTTCCTCGAACACTCCGTGCGTTGACGGATACGTCACCATGAGTGCGGCGAGATCGTTGCGGTGCGCCTGCGCCTTTTCTCGCAAATCCGTGACGTCGATATTGCCGGACGGGTCAGTTCTGACGACGACGACTTTCATTCCCGCCATGACGGCGCTCGCCGGATTCGTTCCGTGCGCGGATTGCGGAATCAGACAGATGTTGCGATCCCCTTCGCCGCGCGCACTGTGGTATCCAGCAATTGCGAGCAGTCCTGCATATTCGCCCTGCGATCCAGCGTTGGGCTGCAGCGATACTGCAGTGAAGCCCGTTATCTCAGCCAGGTCGCTCTCAAGCTCGCGGAATAGCTGCTGGTAACCTTCCGTCTGGCTCACCGGTGCGAACGGGTGAATCCGGTTGAATAACGGCCACGTTACGGGCATCATTTCGGCCGTCGCGTTCAGCTTCATGGTGCACGAGCCCAGCGGGATCATGGAGTGCACGAGCGAGAGGTCGCGCGCCTGAAGCCGGTAGATGTAACGCAGCAGCTCGGTCTCTGAATGGTGCTGATGGAATACCGGATGCGTGAGGAATGGCGACGTGCGACGGTATCGCTCATCGTAGCGCGGATCCGAGTCAGCGAGCAGACTTTCCATTCTCGGGTCGGCACTTGTGTCGGCGCCTGGGCCGCGAGCAGCGGCTCCCGCCAGGGAGCGAATGATATCAAGAACGTCTGCGGGGGTAGTGGTTTCGTCGAGCGTCACACCAATCTCGTTCTCGCTCAACCAACGCAGGTTGATCTGCGCAGCCGTCGCACGCAACATTGCGTCGCGGGACGCGTCGCCGCCCAACTCCACACGTAGCGTATCGAAGAAATCTTCGTGAACCACTCGAAGGCCTCGGTGGCGCAGTCCTTCGGCGAGGGCCGCCGTAAGCTGATGCACGCGCGTGGCGATGCGGGTCAACCCCGCAGGGCCGTGGTAAACGGCGTACATACTTGCGACGACGGCGAGCAGGACTTGTGCAGTGCAGATGTTGCTTGTCGCCTTCTCGCGCCTTATGTGCTGCTCGCGAGTCTGGAGCGCCATGCGCAGCGCAGGCGCGCCGTCGGCGTCACGCGAGACACCTATTATACGCCCGGGAATCTGACGCTTGTACTCGTCGCGCGTGGCGAAAAACCCTGCGTGGGGGCCGCCATAGCCGAGGGGCACGCCGAAACGCTGGGTGTTACCGACAGCGATGTCGGCACCCCACTCTCCCGGTGGCGCAAGGAGCACCAGGCTGAGCAGGTCGGCCGCGACCGTTACGAGCGCTCCGCCGGCGTGGGCTGCATCGCATAGTGTGGAGTAGTCTCGGATGGCGCCGTCGGTAGCCGGATACTGCAGCAACGCGCCGAACACGTCGGCGCCGAATTCGAACCTGTCGTATGGCAGCACGTGGACGGTGAGTCCGCGTGCTTTCGCACGCGTTTGAACGACGCTGATAGTCTGCGGGTGGCAATCTTCGGCGACCAGAAAAGTGGTCCGCTCGGGGCCACTGACCAGGGCGTGCGACAGACCCATCGCCTCTGCGGCTGCAGTCGATTCGTCAAGAAGCGATGCGTTTGCGATTGGCAGGCCGGTAAGATCGCTTACCATCGTCTGGAAATTGAGGAGCGCTTCGAGCCGCCCCTGCGCGATTTCCGCCTGATAGGGGGTGTATGCGGTGTACCACGCCGGACTCTCTACGATGTTCCGCTGAATCACCGGAGGGGTGATGCAGTCCGCGAAGCCCATCCCGATGTACGACCGAAAGAGCCGGTTGCGGGCCGCAATTCCACGCAGGAGGGCAAGCGTCTCGGATTCAGTCCTTGCAGCCGGCACGCCAAGCGGGCGCCGGAGGCGGATGCTCTCCGGAACGGTTGCGTCGATGAGGGCATCGAGGGACTGGAAACCGACAACGTCAAGCATCTCGGAGACTTCGACCGCGGTGGGGCCGATGTGGCGAGAGGCGAACTGATCAGCGCTCGCAAGCGCGGGAAGTGCCTGAACGGAAGCCATCTGTCTGAGATTGGAATTGTGCGTCAGCCGGGGCGCGAATGCAGGCACGCCCACAACCCGTAAATTTAATGTGCGTGGTGGTGCACTCTGTCCTGGACGGGACCGCAACGCGCGACGCGCGAGCTGACGATACTCATCGAGGACCCTCTTGAAGCGATCGCACACTCGATGAAACTAGGAACTCGATCCTGCGCGGCCAGCGCGCGGCAGCCGGATCACGCACTGTCAGTCAGCGCGGTCGCCGCGGGCGCGATCGGACTCCTGCTTCTCGTGGGCTGCGGCAGGGAGGTGGCTTCCACATCGGGCGGCGGAACTCTCGTCGTCTCCAGCGTTGGCGACGCGGACTACCTTTTCCCGCCGCTTATCGTTTCGGCACAGGGGCGGCAGGTCGCGGAACAAATATTCGAACCCCTGGCAGATATTGGCGATTCGCTGAGCGTGTTTGGTGATGGTGGATTCATCCCGCGACTCGCCGACAGCTGGACGTGGGCCCGCGATTCCATGTCGATCGCGTTTCACCTGAATCCGCGCGCGCGCTGGCACGATGGGAAGCCCGTCAGGGCGCGCGACGTCCAGTTCACATTTGCTCTCAACACAAATCCGGCGCTGGCCGCGCCCATTGCTCCGTTGCTCTCGAACATCGATTCCGTGAGCATCGCTGATACACTCACGCCGGTCTTCTGGTTCAAGCATAGGTCGGCACAACAATTCTACGACGCGGCCGACGTCGCGCTGATCCTTCCCGAGCACGTGTACGGTGCAGTGCCGGTCACATCACTGGCGTCCAGCGAGGTGTTGCGGCATCCGGTCGGCTCGGGCCGCTTCAGGTTCGCGCGCTGGATCCCGAACGAGACGATCGAGATTGTCTCGAATCCGGCTCACTACCGAAAGCCGGCGCAACTCAATCGCGTAATATGGATGATTGCGCCGGGCGATTTCAGCGCCGCCGCTACACGATTCCTTGTCGGCGAGGCAGATTTTTTCGGAGCGGTGCGCCCCGAGATGATTGAGCAGATCTCGAAATTGGCGACCCTGAGGGTGATTGAGTACCCGGGTTTCAAGTTCGGCTACATGGTATTCAACATGCGCGACCCGGCGCACGCGGCGTCGCCGCACCCGCTCTTTCGGGACGCGGCTCTGCGGCGCGCGCTTACGCTCGCGGTGGATCGTCGGGTGCTCGTGCAAAGTGTGTTCGATTCGCTCGCGCTGCCGAGCATCGGGCCGGCCGTACGCGCGATGCCCACAACAGACACGACCGTTGCGCAGATACCGTACGACACCGCGCGCGCGTCGCAACTGCTCGACTCACTTGGGTGGAAGATGACCTCCGATCGCACTCGTGCGCGCGCCGGCCGGCCGCTCGCGTTCACGATCATGGTACCGTCGTCAAGCAAGGACCGCGAGAAGCTTGCGGTCCTCATGCAGGATCAGCTCAGCAAGATTGGGGTCAGGGTCACGATACTATCGGTCGAACCGAACGTGTTCGAGCGGCAACAGACCTCGCACAATTTCGACGCGGCAATTGAAGCATGGGTCGCCGATCCAAGTCCCGGCGGGATTCTCGAGAGCTGGGGAACCGCCGCTGCGCGTACCGACGGAAGCAAGAACTTCGGCGACTACGCAAACGAGCTTTTCGACGCGCGGGTAGACAGTGCGCTGTCTGCTCGCAATCGCGAAGAGGCGCGCGACGTTTACCGCCGCGCCTTTCAGACGCTGATAAGCGATGCGCCGGCCATATGGCTTTTCGAGCCGCGCAGCGTCGTCGGCGTGGCGAAACGCGTTCACGTCGCCCCTATGCGCGCGGACGCATGGTGGGCCCATCTCGCCGACTGGTACGTACCGGCGGGAGAGCAGATCCCGCGCGACATGGCAACCGGCGTCGCCGCATCTCAGCCGGTGCAGAATACGCGGTCCGCCAAGCGGAGCAACTAGCTTGGCGAGAGCGGGCGCAGTCGCCGCAACGGTTGTTTCGCGACTTCTACAAGCTGTCGTAGTCGTTGCAATAGTCGCGACGATTGTGTTCGTGCTTATTCACCTCGCACCCGGTGACCCGTTCGCGTCGGCGCTGGACAACCCAAACGTGACGGAGGCGCTTCGCGCGCGGTGGCGCGTGATGTACGGAATGGACCGTCCTATCGCTGAGCAATACTTTCTGTACCTGCGCAACGTCGCGCACGGTGACTTCGGCTGGTCGTTTTCCATGCATCGGCCCGTGCTGGACGTACTGGCGGATGCGCTCCCGAACACGTTACTGCTCGCCGGAACGGCGCTCGTTCTCGGATTTGCCGGCGGCATCGCGCTCGCTATCGCACAGGTATTGCACGCAGGGTCTCTCACGGATCGGTTTTTGGGCGCGGTCGCGATGTTCTTCTATGCGATGCCGGACTTCTGGCTTGCACTGATGATGATGTTGATCTTCGCGTATTGGGTTCCGCTATTTCCTGTCGCCGGCGCGGTGGACCCTGTGATGCACGACTACATGACCGCCCTGGCCGCGCTGCTTGACCGTCTGCGGCATCTGGTGCTGCCCGCAATCACGCTCGCTCTGCTTTCGGGCGCTGCGGTGTCTCGCTACCAGCGAGCGGAGCTGCTGCGGGTCTTGCCTGACGACTTTGTGCGCACAGCGCGCGCAAAGGGGGTGACCGAGCGCGGCGTGATCTTCAGACACGTTCTCCGGAACGCTCTCATTCCCACGGTCAGCCTGCTCGGCCTGTCGCTTCCGGTGCTCTTCACCGGTGCGGTGTTCGTCGAGCGCGTATTTGCGTGGCCCGGCATGGGTTGGGTGGTACTGAACGCGGTAGCGACTCGGGACTATCCGCTCGTCACGGCCGGCGTGATCATCGCTGCGGCGACTGTGACTATCGGCAGCCTCGCGGCCGACCTTCTGTATGCGGTTGTCGACCCGAGGATGCGTGGGCGCTAGGCCGGGGCCGGCGGGACATTGGACGCGACGGCTCACAGGTCATGCCGGCGCCGCCACAGTCGTGCTCCTTCTGATCGTTTTCGTCGCATTGTTCGCGTCGATGGTCGCGCCCTACGATCCGATCGCGCAACCTGACATTATCGGCCTCAAGAACGCTGCTCCGTCGCTGGCGCACCCTTTTGGCACGGACTCCTATAGTCGGGACGTCCTCAGCCGGTGCATTTACGGAGCGCGAGTCTCGCTGAGTGTGGCAGCGCTTGCCACAGTCATTGCAGTAACACTGGGGACTCTCTACGGGGCGGTTGCGGGATACGCCGGCGGCGCGATCGACGCGGTGATGATGCGCGTGGTCGACGCTGCGCTCGCGATCCCCCGGGTGCTCCTTCTCATTGCGATCCTGGCGCTGTGGAACGGTCTGCCGATCTGGTTACTGATCGTCGTACTCGGCGCTACGGGATGGTTTGGGCTCAGCCGCATGGTGCGTGCGCAGGTACTCGGGCTCCAGGATCTGGAGTTCGTCGCCGCCGCTCGAGCGCTGGGTGCGACGGCGCCGAGAATTCTTTTCCGGCATATCTTGCCGAACGTGGTCCCCACGGTCATCGTTGCTGCGACGCTCGGGATCGGTCATGTGATCGTGCTCGAGGCCGGGCTGTCGTATCTTGGGCTCGGCGTCCAGCCGCCAAGCGCGAGCTGGGGAAGCATCATTCAGGATGGAGCAGATCAGGTGGGCACTTCGTGGTGGATCTCTCTGTTTCCAGGACTACTGATTGTGGCGACCGCGATCGCGTTCAACTCCCTCGGCGACGCGATTAGCGCGGCGTTCGACCCGCGGCAACGTGTGGCGGCGGCGGAGCTGGACGCTTGACTGCTGCTCTGCTCTCGGTACGCGACCTGCGCACCTATTTCCACGACGGGGACGAGGTCGCACGGGCGGTTGACGGGGTCTCCTTCGACGTCGCCAGCGGTGAGACCGTTGCCGTGGTGGGCGAATCGGGCTCGGGCAAGTCAGTCACGGCGCTCTCGATTCTCAGACTGATTCGGCATCCGGGACGCATCGAACCCGGGAGCAGTGTCGTGTTCGATGGTGTGGAGCTGCTGTCGCTCGGGGCGGAACAGATACGCTCAATTCGCGGAAACAGAATCGCGATGATCTTTCAGGAGCCGATGTCAGCGCTGAATCCCGTGCTTACAGTGGGCGAGCAGGTGGCCGAGGTGGTACGCGTGCACGGCGACGGGACGTCGAAGCAGGCATGGGAGCGCGCCGTCGAGATGCTGGCACTGACCGGGATCTCTTCCCCACGCGAAAGGGCCAACGATTATCCGCACCAGCTTTCCGGCGGGATGCGACAGCGCGCGATGATCGCAATGGCGCTCGTACTGCATCCGGCGTTGCTCATCGCCGACGAGCCGACGACGGCGCTCGATGTCACCATCCAGGCGCAGATCCTCGAGCTGCTCCAGCGCCTCCAACAGCGGCTGGGGATGGCCACTCTTCTCATCACGCATGACCTTGGAGTCGTTGCCGAAGTTGCTGACCGCGTCGTCGTGATGTATGGAGGCGAGGTTGTGGAACATGCTTCGGTCGAGCAGCTGTTCGCAACGCCGCACCACCCGTACACGCAGGGTCTCATGGGCGCGATACCGCGCCTGGAACAACGAGCCGAGCGCTTGACCACCATCCCGGGGGTGGTCCCCCCATCGACGTCGTGGCCCACAGGGTGTCGATTCCGCGACCGTTGCAGCTACGCGTGGGACAGGTGTGAGAGCGAACATCCCCCGCTGTACACGCTTGGGCTGAATCACGAGTCGCGCTGTCATCTTGCCGTTGAGCCGGAGCATCGCAGAGAGTCGCACACGTCAGCCGCGGCACACGTTGCCGAGTGCACGTGACGCCGACGGGCCGCGCATGACGTTTGATACCGGCACAACACCGCTGCTCGACGTTGCGCACCTGAGCAAGAGTTTCTCCGTGCGCGGCAGTCTACTTCGTCGCAATTCCAGTCGTGTCATCGCGGTGAACGACGTATCGTTCTCGATCGCGCGGGGAGAAACGCTCGGTGTTGTTGGCGAATCGGGGTGCGGCAAGACGACCATGGGCCGATCGATACTTCGACTCATCGAGCCCACGTCGGGCGCGGTAACGTTCGACGGCATCGACGTGTCCACGCTTCGCGGCGCAGAGCTTCGGAGCATGCGCAAGAGAATGCAGGTCGTATTTCAGGATCCATTCTCATCCCTGAATCCGCGCATGACCGTGGGTGCCGCGGTTCGGGAAGGAATGACGATTCACGGGCTTGCTGAAGGACGGGAGGCGGACCGACGAGTGCGCGTACTTTTCGACGAGGTGGGGCTCAATCCCGATTACGCGTCGCGTTATCCCCACGAGTTCTCCGGCGGCCAACGACAGCGCGTTGGTGTTGCGCGAGCGCTATCGGTCGAGCCGGAGCTGATTGTCTGCGACGAGCCGGTTTCGGCGCTGGATGTCTCGGTTCAGGCGCAGGTAATCAACCTGCTGCAGGATTTGCAGCGTGACCGAGGGTTGACGTATCTGTTCATCGCGCACGACCTGTCCGTTGTGCGTCACATCGCTGATCGCGTAGCGGTCATGTACCTTGGTCGGATTGTGGAGCTCGCGCCAGCCACGAGTCTGTACGCAAATCCGACAATGCCTTATACGCAAGCTCTGCTGTCTGCGGTGCCGCGCCCCACGCCTGGCCGGCGAAGCACGAGGATCGTGTTGCAGGGTGAGCCGCCATCGCCGACGAACCCGCCGCCGGGCTGCGTCTTCTTTCCGCGGTGCCAGCATCCGTTAAAGGATGTCGACTGCACGCGCACAGTTCCGCCACTGGAAGAGAAGCTGCCTGGCCACTTTGCGGCGTGCATCAAGCAGCCTTCACGCATTCCGCCGCAGCATGCGGAGCGCGTTCAACATTCGCGGTTCGAGGGCGACAAGCACCAGTAACCCGAGCCGCGGAGTTGCGCCACGACCCATGCGGTTGACCGCCCCCCTCACAACCATCCAATGGCAGACGATACCGTATTCGAGCAGCCGGCCGCGGCGACAGTGACACACGACGAACCGCCGCCGGGCTACGACCAGTGGACGCGAAACACTGACTTCTTCGGCCAGCCACGAGGCCTTTCCACGCTCTTCTTCATGGAGATGTGGGAGCGGTTCTCGTACTACGGAATAAGGCCGCTCCTCATTCTCTTCATGACGGCCGCGCTGCTGTCGGGAGGTTTCGGCTTCGACCGCACAGTCGCGTCGTCGATAGTCGGCATCTACGCCGCTTGCGTGTATCTGGCGTCGCTGCCAGGCGGCTGGATTGCAGACAGATGGCTCGGATTGCAGCGGTCGATTTACTGGGGCGGTGTGTTGATCGCGTGCGGCCACATCGCAATCGCACTGTCCACCGTGTTTGCGCATGCGGCCTTTTTCGTGGGCCTTGTTCTGATCGTCATCGGTACCGGAATGCTCAAGCCCAACGTCTCGGCGACGGTGGGCGACCTCTACCCGGAAGGCGGCGCGCGACGGGACGCCGGTTTTTCGATCTTCTATATGGGGATCAACACCGGGGCGCTCATTGCGCCGCTTATCACGGGTTACCTCGGCGAACGCGTCGGATGGCACTGGGGATTCGGAGCGGCAGGCCTCGGTATGATCATCGGAGTCATTACTTATCGGGCGCGGGTAAAGAACACGCTCGGACCCATTGGTGCCGTGTCGCCCGCGAGTACTGCGGAAAAGAACCGGGTGCGCATGATCGTCGCATGGAGCGCGGTTGCGATAGCCGCGCTGGTGCTGGCAACGATCGCGGGTCTCGTTCATATCGATCCCGTAGCGGTCGCGGAAAAAATGAGCGTCGGGATGCTGGCGCTTGCGGTAGCCTACTTTGGCTACCTGTTTCTTTTCGCGCGGCTCACTGTGGATGAGAAAAAACGCGTTGCAGTCATCGCGGTCCTCTTCGTCTTCGCGACAATATTCTGGTCGGCGTTCGAGCAGGCGCCTACGTCGCTCAATCTCTTCGCGCGCGATTTTACGGATCGCAGGATATTCGGATGGGAGATGCCGACGTTGTGGCTTCAGTCCGCCGAGTCCTTTTTCGTGATTGCGCTCGCACCGCTGTTTGGCTGGATCTGGGTGTCACTGGCACGCCGAAACCGCGAGCTGTCGAGCCCTGCGAAATTCGCCATCGGGCTCGCGTTCGCGGGTATAGGGTTCCTGGCGATGGTAATTGCCGCCAACCGCGTGATCGCCGGGAGCGCGGCGGGCGGAGCCGTGCGGGTCTCATTCTGGTGGCTCACGATCTCGTACATGTTCCAGGCATTTGGTGAGCTTGCGCTGAGTCCCGTGGGGCTGAGCTCGATGACGAAGCTGGCGCCGCGGAGATTCGTCGGACAAATGATGGGCGTCTGGTTCATGGCCGACGCACTCGGGAATCTCATCGCCGGCCTCGTCGGCGGTCACGTGAATCCGGACAATCTCAAGGAGATGCCCCAGCTGTTCGAGCGCACATCGATCTCGCTCTTTGTCGCAGCGCTTATCTGTGCGCTGCTTGCAATCCCGATCCGGCGAATGATGGGCGAGCAGCGTACCGCGTAGTCCGGGACTTCCGGCGATCAATTACGGCCAGTTGTAAACGGAGTTGGGGATCGCGCGTTCCCTGCTGGTCTGGACGTCACCGGGCTCGCGCCAGAACCATCTGGTGAAATCGTGGTTGGTGACGCGAATCTCGAACTTCGCGTCACCGCGATCGTTGATCGGATACGCGAGATCCACGCGCCAGGTCCGGCGGGAGCGCGGCGGGAGCGCGGCGAGCAGGCCGATGCCCACTGAGTACTTCACGTCCGTCGTTACTCCGAAGGGCGCCTCGCCAGCCCAGAGCTTTCCCGCGTTCACCCAGAGCGCGCCCGCTATCGCCGCGAACTGACGAAAGTGACCGAAGTCGTACCGCTCCTCCACGCGAAAGACCATGCGCTGCGCACCGCCTAGATCGGAGTCGCGGTAACCCAGTAATCCCCCGTCGCGGTCGGAAAGCGTCACCTGAAACGGTACGCGCTGGTTCCAGCCCCCACTGAACTCTGCGTCGAGGATTGCTGTGTGCTTGGGCGCGGGATGCGAGTACCAGGCTGCGCGGCCGCTCGCGAGCTCACCGTCGGTGACGTGGGTGTCGAGATCGTGGCGACGCTCACCCATCACTTCGATGCCGGCGAAAGATGCCGGCGTCGCGCGCCCCATATAGATATCCGTGGACACGAAGTAATCGCGTTCGTCGGCATCGGTGAGCTTCAGCCCTCGCCCCAGCAGCACGGAAAGCTGTATCCCGCTCCTGACGTCCTGCGCCCCTTCAACAGCATCGAAACCGTGTACGCGAACGAAGCGCAGGTTGCGAAAGCCCCCAAGAAGGTTGACGCGGCTGGTGCGATGCTCTGAGTAGCGCCCAACAAGAGCGCTGCTCGTGTCGGGAGTGACCGCTGTATCCGATACGATCACGGGATCGTGCCCGGTTCGCTCACGCTCGCGTGAGAAGGTCGCGCCCAGCAGGAAGACGTGCCGGACGGGACCGAACGCGATCACTCCCCCAACGTCCGAATATTCCCGGGTGAAGCGCAGCGCAGCTGAAGGCGCGCTCGGACGCACGAAGTAAAGGAAGCCGCTCGCCGACCCCGCGGATATCCGCCATGAGCTGCGCTGGAGGTCCGTGAGAAACGGGCGATCCAGGAGAACGTCCCAGCTTCCGCCAATCTCGTTACGCGATCCCTGCACCGACAGCTGGTACGGCCGCCCGAAGAGTTGGTAATCGACGAGGCGCCCGCGGTATATGTCCCTGAAGAGCGGTCCATGCTGCCACGCGCCAATGACTGATATGGCAGACCCGGCGAGGTTCTGCTCGCCCAGCCGGACAGCTCTCACTACTGGCTTCTTGCTGGAAACGGTGCCGTCGAATACAAGCGAGACTTCGTCGACCGTAACCACGTCGAGATTCACTCCGCCCCCGCCGTCCGGCACGACGATCACTGTCGCGTCTGCAAGAAATGGCTGCGCGCGAAGAATACGTTCTGCCTCCCCCACGCGGATGGCGCTGCACGTGTCGCCCACCCGAATCGGAATGAAACGACGGACCACTTCGGGACGCGTCGTTGAGTGGAAACCCGTTGCGAATGCGACGAGACGGCTCAGAAACTTCGTTCCACCGCCGTCGAACGGCGGGTATGTATGAACGTCGATCCGGTCTATGGTCTCGCCATCGCAAATCGGCACGACGGGCCTGCCTGCAAGCGTCGTGTCCGCGCCGGTCTGGTCTTGCCCGCGAGCGGTCGACGTGCAGATTGCGAATAGCGTACAGGCAACAGCCGTCTTCCAGGTCCCGAGTCTTGTCATTCCGCCCTATTGTAGCCGTTAGCTCCGCCGTTCGCACTGAACGCGACACCTCGTCTGCTCGCCTGCGGACTACCTACCTCGCAGCGCTCGAGAACGCACGGCTCGTACCAATTATCGCGGCGCCATTGCGCGATTGCTCGGCGGCGGCGGACTTGATGGAACGCGTGGACGCACTCGTCCTCACGGGGGGTGCGGACATCGATCCTGCCCGGTACGGAGCGCCGGCTCACCCGAATCTGGGGGAGATATCGGAGATTCGCGATGCGTGGGAACTTGCGCTTGTCGCAGCGGCGCGGGCCCGGAACGCCCCGCTTCTCGCGATTTGCCGCGGCGCCCAGCTTCTGAACGTCGCATTAGGCGGCACGCTGTATCAGGACCTCCCCAGCGAGCGGGCCGGCGAGTTGAACCATGACCCGGATCTCTCCCGCCGCACACGCACGCACCCCGTGGACATCGTCGCGGAGACGCGGCTGGGCCGCGCCGTTGGGGTGACGCACCTGCGCGTAAACTCGGTGCATCACCAGTCCATCTGCCGGGTCGCCGATGACCTGCGTGTCGTCGCGACATCGCCCGACGGAGTCATCGAAGGCGTCGAGACTCCCGCTGACTCGGCCTGGTGGTGCGTCGGAGTGCAGTGGCATCCGGAGGATCTCATCGACACCGATGAGTCGTGGGATCGCGACATATTCAGTGCGCTGGAACTCGCAATCGCCGGCCGCGCATGAGCGGCGCTCAACTCCGCACTCGCTGCCGCTGCGGCTGCAGGCCGAAGGCTATCGCGGCGCCTGTAGCGGCACGTTCAGGCGCCGGTATCTGGTAGCGTGTCGTTGCGATCGCTTCACGTTGACGCCGGGCGGAGCTGGCGTGGGGGGCAGCGCCAGGTCTTCCTGCTTGCCACGGCCCTCCGCGCGCGAGCTCACGAGCCACTGGTCGTGGGAGTGGGCGGAGGGCCTCTGCTGGAGCGCGTCCAATCGGCTGGCATTGCCACCGCATCCGCGCCAATGCGGTCCGATTGGGACTTGCGATCGGCGAAGCGGCTGCGTTCCATCATCCGTACATGGCGACCGGACGTGGTGCACGCACACGATGCACGCGCGCACGCAATAGCCCTCATTGCACTTGCCGGCGATCCGACCCCGCTGGTAGTGACGCGCCGCGTCACGTTCCCGCTCAAGTCCGTGCGCGTGAAGTACGGTCCGCGCGTGACGCGCTTCATTGCGATCTCCAATGCAGTCAAGCTCGCGATGGCCCGCTCGGGCGTGGATGGGCAGCGAATAGATGTCGTCCACTCGGGCGTGCCAGCTCCTCCGCCAACCGCGCCCCGGGACTGGCGTGCGGAGCTGGGCTGGCCACGCGACGTAGTGCTCGTCGGCGTGGTCGGAGCGATGACGGCCGAGAAAGGGACCGAATCGCTCACCCACATCGCGGGCTGGCTGAGCGACGATGCACTCCGCCGAACGCGCGTGGTCACGCTCGGCGGTTCTGAGCGTGGCGCGACGCGGTTCGGGCGGTTGGCCGGCTATAACGCCGGCTTCGTTAACGAAGTGTACGACGCAATGGCTGGCCTGGACCTTCTATGGCACCCGGCGGTCAACGAAGGGCTGGGAACTGCAATCATAGACTCCCTGGCGCTGGGGGTGCCGCCGATCGCATTCGATGTGGGGGGCATCGCCGAGGTTGTCCAGAACGAAAAGAACGGGCTGCTGGTCCCGTCTGGCGACACCCGCGCGTTCGCCCGCGCCCACGAATCGCTGCTCGAGCCCGGAGCGCGGAACCAACTCGCGGCGGCCGGACCGGGCCGCGCGCAGATCTTTAGTGTAGAAGCAATGACGGAGGCGGTTGAACGGGTGTACCAAAGCGTCCGTACCGCCTAACTTGGACCCATGCTTCACATCTGCATTCCGACATACAACGAAGGTCCAACCGTGGGAGTTCTTCTCTGGCGGATCCGAAAGGTATTCCAGGACTACTCGCGCGAGTATGAAGTCGTCGTGTACGACGACGGGAGCACCGACGGCACGAGTGCGACGCTGGAGCCGTACAGCAAGGTGCTTCCGCTCACGATACTTCGCGGCGAAACGCGCCAGGGATTTGGCCACGCCCTGGATGCGCTCGCGGCCGATGTCTCCCGCCGGACGAGGTATCCGCGCCGCGACGCGATGGTGCTGATGCAGGCGGATTTTACGGATCAGCCCGAGGCGCTTCCGGATCTCGTGAAGCGGTTCGAAGGAGGAGCAGACATTGTCACGACGGAACGGGACCTCGGCGCGATGCCGGCCGCCGTGCGCCGCCTGGTGAAAGTGGCGCCGTGGATGGTGAAACCGTTCGTTTCAGCCGGAGCGGTTGCAGATCCGTTCGGCTCCTTCCGTCTTTTCCGTATCTCGCTGCTGCGCGACTATGCGAAGGCGTCGCCGGCCGCGCCGCTGGTCACGAGCGATGGCTGGGCGGCGACCCTGGAGATGTTCGTCAAGCTTTCGCCCTTCGCACGCAAGATCGAGACGGTCTCGGTTGCGCCGCGGTACGACCTCCGGCCGCGCGGGACACGGGTGAGGCCCTTTGCGGACGCGATGGGCTTGTACCGTGCCGGCCGCGCCGCACGCAGCTGGCGGCACGCGGTGGGCGTATGACATCGCGGACCAGATTTGTGCAGCGTGCACTCCGACGCGCAGCGGGTCTCGCGGCCGCGGCCGCGGCCGGAGTGGTCGCGGTCGCTCCCGCCACGTTGGCCCAAGTGGCCGCACCCGCGACAACGACTTCCACACCGCTGCCACCGAGTTCTGCGGGGACCGACGGAGCGGCTGCGCCCGGCCAGGCGAAGACTACCGAACCGTTCGCCGTCGGAGAGACCGCCGCGTACGACGTGAAGTTCGGCGCGCTCAAGGTTGGGTCGGCGAGCACCGTGGTGCAGAACGTGGAAGACATACGCGGCATTCCCGCGCTTCACACCGTCTTCCGCCTGCAGGGCGGGACTTTTTTCTTCCGCGTGAACGACGTGTTCGAGAGCTGGATCGACCGCTCGACCTTCTCATCGTTGCGATTCAATCAGACGCAGCAGGAAGGTTCGAACGACCGGCAAAAGCGGTACGAGATCTATCCCGACCGCTCGATGTACGTCGAGCTGGACAAGACACCACCTCGCGAACACGTCGGCGTGAGGGATCCGCTTGACGACGGATCGTTCCTGTTCTTCGTACGGACGCTCCCGCTCGAGGTCGGCAAGACATACGAGTCGGACCGCTACTTTCGCCCCGAGCGCAACCCCATTCGCATTCGGGTGCTGCGCCGGGAGACGATCGTGGTGCCTGCCGGCAAGTTCGACTGCATCGTGCTTCAACCGTCAATCCAGTCGGAGGGGATATTCTCCCAGAACGGCAACGCGGAGGTATGGCTCTCCGACGATAGCCGGCACATCCTGGTGCAGCTGAAGTCAAAACTGTCATTCGGATCGATCAACCTGTATCTACGCTCGTACAAGCCACGTGCGTGACCGACCAGCGGGGGAGCGTCGCTCAGCCCCGAAAATCCGGGGCTGAGTGAGCCGCGCTAATAGCGGTCGAACGATTTCCGCTGACACTGTGCGCGGAGCATCGCGGCGGTGTCGGGGCTTATGAGGCGGATGATCCCGTACGCGATCGCTCCGACAATGAGCACCTTGATGGCGATGCCCAGAACAAACAAGGCGATTCCGAAAAGTAGCCCGAATGCAATGCCGGCTACTATCAGTGCCATGCCGAGGAAGAAAATGGTGCGCAGCATTGCTGTGTTCTCCAGTAGGCTGCCGAAGCCGGTGAGACTTGGGCGAGGCTCAGTTGTGGTTTCCTACGCCCGTTCGACACAATGGCGGTAGGAAATGGTTGCTGATGTCACGGTAGTCGGAAGTGGAATTATAGCGCTTTCGGCAGCGCTGGAGATCGCTGACCGGGGAGCAAAGGTTCGACTGATGGGCACGACCCATTCGGGAAACGCCTCCTCCGCGGCCGGCGGGATCCTTGCGCCGTCGGTGCGAGGCGGCACTGGCGCGGCGCACGCGTTTGCCATGGCGTCGCTGGCGCGGTATCCGGGCTTCGTTGCAGCGCTGGCGGAGCGAAGCGGGATCACCATCCCGATGCAGCGGAACGGCGTGCTGGAGATCGCCGACGACGAGCCGGACGCGACAGCGCTCCGCGCACTCAGCGCCACCGGGTCGCGATGGTTGGATCCGGAAGAGGTGCGGCTAGAGGAGCCGGCCATCTCAGAGATGCTCGCGTTCGGCGCGGCGTTCCACCCGTCAAGTGCGAGCGTCGAGCCGTTGCCTCTGCTTGACGCGCTCCGCTCTGCGGTCGCGTCGCACGACCGGGTGACTGTCGTACGAGAGGACTGCTGCGAGCTCCGCGCGTCCGAGCTTGGCTGCTCGACTCTCACCAACATGGAGAGCCGTTTCAGCTCGGATCACATCGTGCTCGCAGCAGGTGCGTGGAGTCCGCTCATCGTCGGGGCGGGCGAAGCGGTGCGAGCAGTGCGACCCGTGCGGGGTCAGATGATCGCGTTCGATGGGTTGCCTGTCCGCCGCGTCGTTCTCGGCGCGGAGGGCTATCTCATACCGCGGAGCGACGGACGCACCGTCGCGGGCAGCACCGAGGAAGCCGCCGGCTTCGAATCCGCGACGAGCGAAGAGGGAATCGAACTGATCCGACGCCGCGCGATTCGCCTCTGCCCTGCGCTGGGGGGCGCTTCCGTGCACTCTGCCTGGGCCGGGCTGCGACCCTGCACCCCTGATGGTCAGCCGATAATCGGGCCCGATCCGGAGCGTCCGCGGCTGATCATTGCTTCCGGTCATTCGCGCAACGGAATTCTGCTCGCGCCGCTCACGGCCGAAGTCGTCGCGGATCTCGTGTCGGGAACAAGACCCGCGTACGATCTCATCGAATTTCTACCGGGGCGCCATTAGGCTAGATTTTACGGGCTATGGCTGAATCGCTGTACCAGATCATGGGGCGCCATAGGGCAGAGCCCCTCCCGGAGCGCAAGCCGTCCTGGCTCAAAGTCAGGGCGCCGGGCGGCCCCAATTATCTCCGGCTGACGCAGATGATGCGTGAGCTCGATCTGCATACGGTGTGCGAGGAAGCTTGCTGCCCGAACATCGGTGAGTGCTGGGAGTTCGGCACTGCGACGTTCATGATCCTGGGCGATGTGTGCACGCGCAACTGCGCATACTGCGCGGTCGCGCACGGTCGGCCGCCGGCTTACGACGTCGCCGAGCCCGCAAGAGTCGGGCGGGCCGTCGCCGAGCTGGGGCTTCGCCACGCGGTGATTACGTCCGTGGACCGCGACGACCTGCCTGACTTCGGGGCGTACATCTTCGCAGAAACCATCAGGCAGATCAAGCACCAGTTACCCGATTGTTCGGTGGAAGTGCTGGTCCCTGACTTCCAGGGCCGTCGCGAGAGCATCGCCGCGGTGCTCGAAGCGGGCCCAGACATCTACAATCACAATACGGAGACCGTGCCACGCCTTTACAAGAAATGCCGTCCGGGCGGCCGCTACTCGCGTGTCATGCAGATATTTCAGACTGCGAAGCAGCTCGCCCCGGACGTTCCGACAAAGACGGGGCTCATCCTCGGGATGGGCGAGACTCTTCAGGAGGTCGAGGCCGTAATGAAGGACCTGCGTGAAGTGGACGTCGACATCCTCACGCTGGGACAATACCTTCGCCCTTCCGCCGGCCACATCGCGCTCGACCGGTACGTGCGACCGGAGGAGTTCCGCCAGCTGTACGAAGTGGGTATGTCGCTCGGGTTCAGGCACGTCGAGTCTGGCCCGCTGGTACGCAGCAGCTACCATGCATGGGGACAGGTTCAGGCCGCAGGAGTGGGGTGAGCCGCATTCTGAACTGCG
>JALYTX010000112.1 GCA_030854055.1 Gemmatimonadota bacterium
ACGTACCGGCGCGGTCAGCCTGGAGCCACGTTTCGTTGATCTGTCCAGGTATTACGTCCATCTTGCCGAAGAGCTCTGGGACCCAGAAGGAGTGAATCACGTCCGCTGACCGCAGTCGCACCCTCACCGGCATGCCGACAGGCACGTGCACTTCGTTCGCGGTCACGAATGCATCGCTCGGCACCGAATCCTCGACCCGCACTTCCCACCACCACTGGTGTGCAATCACGTCCAGTGTGATCGCGGGCCGAAGTGGAGGGCGAACCGTGCGCGCGATCGTGACCACGGTTCCGCCGAACGCCGCCAGCAGGATCACTACCGTAATGACCAACCCCGCATATATCCACGACAACCCCGATACCACACTGTGCCTCGGCGAGCTGCGCTTATGTTCGCTCTGCGAATCGGTTTGCGAAATGGCCGTTGCGTCATCGCTTCGCAAATTACCGCCAGGCGCGATTGCAGATTCGTCGCGTCTGCGCGTGATGGCAACGACGAGCAGGATCGCAACAATCACGGTTACGGCTACAGCCGTTATCGTCAGCGCCCAGCCCAGTGTCGCCTCGGCGCCAGCGGGAGATCCGGACGGTGTCATGTAGCTCGGCACGTGCGTGTCGAGCCGAGTCTGCGCCAGGATGTATGGGATCATCGTCACCGCTACGGTTCGCTCTGGCGGCCTTTCATGATGCCGGTAGCAGTGTCCTTCATGTCGCCCAGATTGCCCTGCTTTCCCTGCAACGCGAGCTGCGCCGGAAAGCTGCCGCCAAGCGATTGAACGTATGCCGTGAGCTTCCAGATCTCATCGGACGTCAGCATTGCGCCCCAGGCCGGCATGCCCTGCGGACGCCCTTCGCTTATCGACTTGTAGATCTCCGCTGGCGACCCGCCGTAGCGCCAGTACGTATCGGTGAGGTTTGGCCCCATTCCACCTTTGGCGTCGTAGCCGTGGCATCCGACGCAGTTCATACGTATGAAGAGTTGCCCACCCGCCTCCATCGCACCCGTATTGCCCTCGTACGGATTTCGGATCAAGGTGAGAAGCGTATTGCGCGCTGAGCCTGCCACGTCGCCCAGCGCTATGCGTGCGAGAGTGGAGTCTTTTGGCAACGGAATTCCGCCCTGCGAGCCTTCGCGTAGCTTCTCGGGTTGCCCACTGCACGCGAGAATACCTGCGGCAATGGCCGCCGCGACGGCAACTGTACGGGCGCGCCTGGTATGGTCACTCATCAGTGCTTCTCCTTCGGCTGACTGGTTCCACTGTCTGTGGTTCCGGTGCCAGCACCCTGCGCCGGCGTCTCCCCGACGGGGCGTATGACCGAGTCGAGCGCAAACGTATACAGCGTTCCGCCGCGTGCCGGAAATCCCGGCATCGCCTGCGTCGTCATTGCACCGCCACCGACACCTGCGGTAACGGATACGTACTGGTGCCCGTCAGGTCCGCGGAAAGTCATTGGCGCACTGATGATTCCGGATCCAAGTTTTTCTGACCAGAGCACCTTTCCCGTGCGCGCATTTACCGCGCGGAACCAGCCGTCCACGGTGCCGTAGAACGCGAGGTCGCCGCCTGTCGTGAGCACGCCACTGTACACGAGGAACTTCTCGGGGATTCCCCATACCTTGCGACCCTTGGCCGCGTCCCAAGCGATGAACTCGCCGTAGTTGCCACCGGGACCAGCGTGTCGCGTCATGTCGGCGCCCCAGTACGGTGTGCCCGCGATGTAGCTCGCCTCTCGGCCCTTGTAGTCCATGCAGATGTTCTGCACGGGAACGTAGAACAGACCCGTGCGGGGCGAAAACGCGGCCGGCTGTTCGTCCTTCACACCAATGTCAGCGGGACAGATGTCACGCACCCAGTGGCCAGGGACCTTGGTCTCCTTCTCCGGTACCACGATCGGCATCTTCGTGACGGAGTCGATTCCGGAAGCCCAGTTCTCGTGACCAAAGGGACTCGCAATCAGGACCTCGCCAGTCGCGCGATCGATGGTGTACGCGAAGCCGTTGCGATTGAACTGCACCATCACCTTTCGCTGCTGGCCGTTCACGGGAAGGTTGACGAGTATGTTCTCATTCACGCCGTCGTAATCCCACTGGTTGTGTGGAGTGAACACGAATGCCCAGCGCGCCATTCCGTTATCGGGATTGCGCGCGAACACGCCGCTCGTCCAGAGATTGAGCCCCGGACGCTGCGCCGCGTTCCACGGCCCCGTGTTGCTGGTTCCGTAATAGATGAGATTGAGATCGGGATCGTAGGTGATCCATCCCCACACCGCGCCGGCGCCGTTCTTCCACGCGCCCGCTGGCCAGGTGGACACCCCGAGATCCTTGCCACGCATCCACGAATAGAACGGCTTGAAATCGGTGCCGATCTTCACCAGCGAGTCCGGTCCGGTGCTCGTGGCCTGCCAGAGAATCTTTCCCGTCTTGAGATCGAGCGCAGTGATCGAGCCAAGCACACCCATCTCGCCACCGCTGTTACCGACGAACACCTTGTCCTTGACGATGAGCGGTGCCATGGTCATCGTCACACCCTGTGTCACGTCGTACACCTGCGTCCGCCATACTTCCTTCCCGGTTGCAGCGTCCACGGCTACAGTGTGACCGTCCAGCAGGTTGTAGATCAGCTTTCCGTCCGCGAGTTGCCATCCGCGATTGACAACATCACAGCAAGCCTTTCCGATCGCGATTGGCGATGGGTTCGGTGAAAAGGTCCACTTGATGGGCGCACCGGGCTTGGTGAGATCGAGCGCGTACGCAATGTTCGGGAACGGTGTAACGATGTACATCGTGTTGTTCGCTACGAGTGGAGTCCCTTCGTGACCATGAAGAACTCCATCATCGAACGTCCACGCGGTCCGGAGGTGCGACACGTTGTTGGTATCCAGCTCCGCGAGCGGGCTGTACCGCGTATTCGCGTAGTCGCGGCCCTGAGTGGTCCAGTCTCCGTCGGCGGGAATTCCCCATCCCGTGCCTATGGGTGCAACGGCGCCCGTCACGTTCTCACCGTTGGCGCTGGCTGGCGCACTGATGGAGGTTGCATGCGCGCTGCCCGCCGAATCGCCCCCGTCGTTTGCGCTGCGGCCGGGATACTCGTGCGTGGAGCACGCTACCATTGTGAAGCCTGCGACGGCGGACCAGATCGCCGAACGGACGAGAGAAGGAGTGGCCACTGGCTGCTTCACCTCAGGGGAAGTAGGTAGAGCTTGTTGTCCTGCATCGATGTCACCGCCAGCGTCTGTCGTCTGGTGTCGAGCGCGACGCCCGCGGGCGAGGTTACGCCTGTAAGCACGGGAAGTAGTGTTCCCCCATCCTGCATACGATAGACCGTCTTCGTGTCCCAGCTCGTAACGACATACGAACCGTCCGGCAGCAAGCGCAGACCGTCGTCTCGGCCGCCTGGCATGTTCATCACGGTGCGGCGCGCGCCCGAGCCTGCAATCGCTTCGATCACGTGGCCCTTGAACGTCGCGTAAACGACTCCGCTGTCCGTCACAACGATTCCGTCAGGCCCCGCCAGATCCGCGCTGCGCGCGATGGTCACGGTGCGACCGTCGGGATACAGCCGGTAGATAGCGTCGTGATCCGCCGAGTCGGGCTTGCCCGCGTCCGGGCCAGTGTCCGTCACGTACACACTGCCGTCCTTCCCGAACGCCACATCGTTCATTAGCTCGCCCGGTAACGTACGCACACCAAGCGACGCGCCGGTGCGTGTGTTGAAGAAGCGGACTGCTCCCACATCGGCGACTGCGATCGTGTCACCGTTGATCGCTATCCCTTTGGGCCCATCCAGTCGTGTCTCTGCGCGTGACCCGTCTATCCACTTCAGCTGCAGCACGCGACCATCCGCCGCGACTCGGCTTATGAAGCCGTTTGCGTCTTTCGCGCGGGCGCCTCCATTTATGTTGGAGATCAGATACACGTCCGCCAGACTGTCGTACACAATGTTTTCGGGTAACGCGAAGCCGGCATTCGCGATTGTGGTCACCGGACTTCCAGTGCTGCTCGCAACGGTTGTCGATGGCGACAGTACCGCCATCTGACTTCCGCACGCGAGCGCGAAACAGAGAGGAAGGATCGGAACGACGGCGATCGCCGTCATCGCGTTTGCGCTCCGGGGACGGACAGAATCCGTGTTAGTAGCCATGGCTCATTTTGATGTCAGCGGGAACGAGAGACCCGCAATGAAGGACGCCGAGTGCACGTTTGTCAGAAAGACACGCTCTCCCTTTGGCACTTCGTCGCCGGCGCGAGGAAGCCCGGTGGCCACGTAATCGAGCATCGTCACGAGCGATACGCCGTGTACGTAGGTATTCGGGCGAAACGCGCCGAAGACAGACCAGCTTGCGATTGCAGTTAGATCCAGCTTGTGCGTGTAGGAGCTGGCGTCGGAAGGTCGCGCGGCACTGCTGTACAGATCACCGACGTGCGCGTCCAGTGCGACAATACCACGCGTGTCGGTCGGAGTGAGCAGCGAGTAAGACAGTCCGCCGCTCACGGTGGGCGCGTTCGCGCGCAGCGACTTCCCGATGTCGCTGGCTGCGTAAAGTGTAAATGGGTTCTGCTGCTCGCTCGCATTCGGTAGCCACTGAACGCTTCCATACAGACCGAGTCGCGGAATCGCCGTGCGCATCCCGACGGCAAAGATCAACTCGAGATTGGTCCGTGATGCGAGCTTCTGAATTGCTCCGCTCGCCACCGTTTGTGTGACAGGCTGAGAGAACAGATGATTGGTTATCGAGCTGGGTATCACTGTCACCGCCGGGTCGCAAACCACCCGGCACGGTACCTGCGCCACCTGAGCCCCAACTGTGAATGGCGTGGCTGTCACCGCGATAACGGCGAGTAGCCGGAGCAGTCTCCCATGCGGGCCGGACCGCTTCCGTACCATCCGTATCGTTGGTTCACCTCCACCCTTCACCGCCTGACCCTCGCGTTGCCAGAGTACAACGCGCGTGCCTGCATATCCGATGCCGTTTTGAGACATATAATACGATTCATAACGACGAATGCCGGTTTGTCCCGGCTCGATTTGCGACATTTCGAGTCAACCACCAATTCACCTCACGCGGCGGAGTCACGCGATGCGACGTAGAGATGATGTACTTGCCTCGCTGAGGGAGTTGATCGTCAACGGCATCCACTTCGGACGAATCGCGCCAGGTGACCGGTTGCCCAGCGCCAGGCAGCTTTCCAGGCAGCTGGACGCGGACGCAAGGGTGGTGAGGGACGCGTATCTCAGACTGGAGCAGGAAGGGATGGTGGCCCGCCGCCCCGGGTCGCGGGGCTATTTCGCGGCGCTCGGACGAGTGGAATCGGGGCACGCGATGCCGGCGCCCGAGTGGATTGTATCCGTAATATCAGACGCCATAGACCGCGGCATTTCGGTGAAGCAGTTCCTGGATCACGCACGGAGCAGCCTGGAATCGGTTCACACGCGCACTACGTGTATGGAGTGCAACGAGGATCAGCTGAGCTGGCTCTGCGGCGAGCTTGAGGACGATTATGGATTTATCACGCAATCAGTCAACACCCGATTGCCGGCCGGTGACATTGAGAACGATCCTGAAGTCCATCGCTCCGACATCATCGTCACCACGTCATCACACGCGCTTCTTGCTCAGGCACTTGGTAACAAGCTGCGCAAACCGGTTGTAGTCGTAACGCTTAAGCCGGAGATCATTGCGGAAGTGACACAGTTGCTCGAGCGCGGGGCGGTCTACTTCCTCTGCACCGATCCGCTGTTCGAAACCAAGCTCCTGGAGCTGTACAGCGGCGTCGGAAACCGGCACAACATCCGGACCGTACGCGTCGGACGGGACGATCCGTCGGCGATACCGGCGGGCGCTCCCGTCTGGGCAATGCGCCGCGCGCGCGCACAGCTTGGCGAGATACCGGCGCACGTCCGGCCGCTGAATACGGCCAGGATATTCTCCACCGACACCCGCGAGGCCTTGCTGGCTCATCTCGTGCGTGCAAATCTCGCAGGCTCCGCCGCGATGCGCACCTCCTATTCCTGAGGGGCGTCGTCGCATCGCCTTAGTAACGCTGCGTTTCTGTACGCCCGCCAACCGAGTGAGCCATTCACCCAGTGTCAGCACCTGACAACCGTCTTCAGGATCACGCTCCGAGCGGCGCCGGAACAGGAGCCGCGACAGGCGCTGCGACAGGACCTGCGACGGTGCTCGCTGGAGGTGAGATGGGCGCGCTCATCCGGGCGCGGGATTGGTCATCCACCGCCGTCGGACCGGTAGATCACTGGCCCCAGAGTCTCCGGACTGCCCTCAGCATGCTGCTCGAGTCGCGATTCCCGATGTACATCGCGTGGGGCACCGACTACACGCAATTCTACAACGACGCATATCGCCCCATACTCGGCGCGAGCAAGCATCCCGCCGCGCTCGGGCTGAGCAGTCGCGAGACGTTCGCAGAAGTGTGGGAGGAATATGTCGGTCCCCTCTTCGGCAGCGTAATGGACCGGGCCGAGCCGACGTACATAGATGACTGGATGCTACCGCTCGATCGCTTCGGCTTCGTGGAGGAGTGTTACTTCACGTTTTGTTACAGCCCGATTCGGAACGAAAGCTTCGAGGTCGGCGGCGTCCTTGTAACCGTGGTCGAAACCACCGCGCGCGTGCTCGGTGCTCGACGTGTGACGACGTTGCGCGAGCTAGCCACCATCGGCTCCAGGATGGATGCGGCGGCCGAGATATGCAGGCTCGCCGCCGGTACGATTGAAACGAGTCCCGCCGATACACCGTTTGCGTTGGTGTACCTCCTCGATGAATCCGGGAGCCGGCTCGCACTCTCAGGCGTGACGGGCGTGCAGCCCGATCCCCAGATCGCGCCCAACGTCGTGGACCTCACCAATGGCAACGGCAGCAAGTGGCCGCTGGCCGCGGCGATCCGCATTCGTGAGGCGGTAATTGTGGACGATCTTGCATCACGGTTCGGTGTGCTTTCAGGGACACCGTGGCCAGAGCCGGCGCACTCCGCGCTGGTCCTCCCGATCGCGCTGCGCGGCGAGGAGCGGCCGTACGGAGTGCTCGTTGCCGGTCTCAGTCCTCGCCTGCGGTTTGATGACGGATATCGCGGCTACCTCGATCTTGTCGCCGGCCAGATAGCGACCGCGATCGCGAGCGCGCGCGCGTACGAAAAGGAGCAGCGCCGAGCAACCGCGCTCGCCGAACTGGATCGCGCAAAGACGGCGTTCTTCTCGAACGTGAGTCACGAGTTTCGCACACCGCTCACGTTGATGCTCGCACCGACGGAGGATCTGCTCGACGGAACTGTGGGAGCGCTGACAAGCGCGCAGCATGAGCACATGCGATTGATCCACCGGAACGAGCTCCGGCTTCTCAAGCTCGTCAACACGCTGCTCGAGTTCTCACGCATTGAAGCGGGCCGCGTCGAGGCCACGTACCAACCGACCGACCTTGGCCGTTACACCGCAGAGCTCGCATCGAGTTTCCGGTCTGCGATCGAAAGGGCCGGTCTCGCCCTCATCGTCGAATCACCGCCGACGGCAGAGCGCGTGTACGTGGATCAGGGAATGTGGGAGAAGATCGTGCTGAACCTCCTGTCCAATGCGTTGAAGCACACGTTCGAAGGCAGCATATACGTATCACTTGGCGTCGATGGCGGCGACGCGCGGCTCGTGGTCCGTGACACGGGCGTAGGTATTCCCGCCGAGCATCAGTCGCTCCTGTTCGACCGCTTCTATCGTGTTCCGAATACGCACTCGAGAACCTTCGAAGGAAGCGGGATCGGACTGGCGCTCGTGCAGGAGCTCGTGAAGCTGCATGGTGGCGCTATCAGTGTCTCGAGCGAGGAGGGCGTGGGAAGCTCATTCACCGTTCGCATCCCGCTTGGTGTCGCGCACCTGCCTGCGGACCGTGTCAGCTCGCAGGTGACGGACCCGGCATCCGTGACGAACAGCGCTTACGTGGATGAAGCGTTGCGCTGGCTGCCGGACGAGACTGCCACGGGGGAGCGCGAGTCGAAAACCGTGTATGAAGGGCGCGCGAACGAGAGTGACACAGGGGTTGGGACGCCGGCGGCCCACGCCGCGCGCATTCTGGTGGTCGATGACAACGCCGATGTGCGGGGGTATGTAGGCAGGCTCCTGCGCGCGCACGGGTGGGACGTAATTCCGTTCGCCGAAGGTGAGAGCGCGCTTGCTGCGGCGCGCGAACGAACGCCGGATCTGGTGCTGTCCGACGTGATGATGCCTGGGCTCGACGGGTTCGGCCTGCTTCGAGCGCTGCGTGCGGACCCGCGCACGAGCGCGGTCCCGGTTGTTCTGCTCTCGGCGCGCGCGGGTGAGGAGTCGCGTATTGAAGGGCTCCAGGCTGGCGCAGACGACTATCTCGTCAAGCCGTTTTCCGCGCGTGAGCTGGTCGCGCGCGTTGGCGCGCACCTGAGCTTGTTGAAGGCGCGTGAGCGTGCAAGCGCCGAGGTACAGAGCGCGCACACCGCATTGAAGAAGACGCACGATCTGTTGCAGGAGCAGGCTGGGGCGACCAGGGATGCGCTGGCATCGGTTCGAGTGGAGCAATCGCGACTGACGGACCTGTTCCGTCAGGCACCGGCGTTCATTGCAGTGCTGCGTGGTCCGGAGCACGTGATCGAGATGGCAAACGATGCTTACCGTCAGCTGGTGGGTTTCAGAGAACTGGTCGGCCGCAAGGTGCGCGACGCCGTATCAGA
>JALYTX010000118.1 GCA_030854055.1 Gemmatimonadota bacterium
GTTGTGGGCTCGCCGTGGCCGGGATAAACGACTGTGTCGGGCGGCAGCGTCGCGAGCTGCTGCAGAGTTTCCTGCATGTGAGCCGGATTGGCGAGCGGAAGGTCGGTGCGCCCGATCGAGCCGACGAATAGGACGTCGCCGCCAATCAGAACGCCGTGGCCGAAGTACATAACGTGGCCCGGGCTATGGCCCGGCGCGTGGATTACGTCGAACTGGAGGTTACCAATTCTTGCGACATCGCCGTGCGCGAATTCTGCATCGGGCGCTTCCGGCTGCTCGAAGGGGACCCCGTATTGTGCAGCGAAGAACGATGCTGCTGCATACACCGGCTGATCGAGCGCGTGAAGGTGAACCGGCACGTTTCCATATCTGCGCCGGAGGGCGGAAATCGCGCCAATGTGGTCCAGGTGCGCGTGTGTGAGCCAGATTGCGCGAAGTGACGCGCCGCTCTGGTCGATCATCGCAATGATATCGTCCCCTTGATCGCCCGGATCAATCACTGCCGCTTCTCCGGTGTCGTCGTCGACGACGAGATACGTGTTCTCGTGGAAGGGGCCGACTGTGCGCGACGCGACTCTCACACTGCGTACCCGCCCGTCGCCACGATGCGCCCGACCGTGGAGTCGCGCAGCGATGCCAAATATTTCTCCGCCGCGATCGCGGCGGTCGTACCATCACCCGCCGCGGTTGTCACCTGACGTGTGAGCTGCGACCTTACGTCGCCGGCAGCAAATAGTCCGTCAATCGACGTCTCCATGTTCGTGTCAGTGAGGAGGTAGCCCATCTCGTCGTGATCAACGTGTCCCTCGATGATGCCCGTATTGGGGCGGAAACCGACGAACACGAATATTGCAGTCGCGGCCAAATCGCTGTTTTCAGCCGTCTTTACGTTGCGCAGCTTGAGATTGTGCACAAAGCCCTGTGCGTCGCCCTCCACTCGCTCCACGAGTGTATCCCAGATGACTTCGATCTTGGGATTCTCGAACAGTCGCTTCTGCAGAATCTTGGATGCGCGGAGCTCGCCGCGCCGGTGGATCAGATACACCTTCTCGCCATAGCGTGTGAGGAAGTCGCTTTCCTCGACTGCTGCATCACCACCGCCAACGACGGCAATAGTGTGTCCCTTGAAGAACGCGCCGTCACATATGGCACAGTACGAGACGCCCTTTCCCGCGTATTCGACCTCGCCCGGTATCCCGAGCTTGATCGGCGTGCCGCCGGCGGTGACAATTGCTGTCGGCGCATGATACAGGTCTCCGGATTCCGTCTCCACCTCGAACGCGCCATCCGGAAGCTTGCGCACGCCGGTGACACCGCCCTGCCGAAACTCTGCGCCAAACTTCTTCGCGTGACTCTCGAAGCGCTGCGCAAGGTCCCACCCTTCAATGCGCTCGAAGCCGGGATAGTCCTCGATTATCTCGGTATTGAGCAGCTCACCGCCTGACGCGCCGCGCTCCAGCACGACCGTCTTCAGCATTGAGCGCCCCGCGTACATCCCTGCGGTCATGCCAGCTGGCCCCGCGCCTACGATAATGACGTCGTATTCGAAAGTCTGAGCCATGAGTCTTTAAGAAGTTGCGGCGCCGACATGCAGCACGTTGAATGCACCGTGGCAATGCGAGACGGTCCCGACCAGCACGTTGGCGCCCGATTGCGCGACGACGCTCTTGACGAACTTGTCGGCCGCAACGACGTCTCCGGTATCGAACATTCCGACGCCGAAGGCGCGGTGTGTACAGTGAAATATAACGGGCCCCTGCAGCGGCTCCGGGCCTGTCTGCGCTCGCGCGATGACGTCACGGGCGGCCGCAGGCATCGTCCAGTAACGTTCGCCGCCCGTGTGCGGGCACCGCCGCGGTTCGATGCAGTTGATCGGGCACGTCCAGGCCGCATAGCTCGCGTAGTGCGTGCCGTCAGGCGCTTTACTTTGCCACGGTGTTTCGGGGACAACGGTCAACGATCTGGTCGCTACGACACGCCCAGGCCATCGCGCGCTCGCCCGGTTCAGTAACCATCCGTACATGAGATGCGGCATCAGGGGCGACGGAACTATCGCGTCGCGGGTGTCGCCGCTCGCGCTCGCGAGATAGCTGGAGAAGAAATCGCGCCATTCCGACACCACGAGCTCCGCGCCCGTAGATTCACCGGCGACCTGGCACTGCGTCGAACGGTCGACGACGAGAATGCGATTGTATTGGATCGCCCCAGCCGCACGAGCGCGCTCCAGTTGACGAACGTAGTACGATCCGTAGCAACCGCCGCCCACAACCACGATCGCGTCGTACTCTTTCTCGTCACGCACGGACATGGCGGCCGCCATCAACGATCAACGTCTCTCCCGTCACATACTCCGCCCTGAGGAGGTACAGCAGCGCCGCAGTAACGTCAGAAGCCGATCCAAGGCGTCGAAGCGGTGTGGTCGATGCGAAGTGCGCGTGCGCTGCCTCGTCCCATGAGGCGGGCAGCAAAACCGCGCCGGGCGCGATCGCATTCACTCGTATCTCAGGCGCCAGCGTACGCGCGAGCGCCCGCGTCATCTGCACAATGCCAGCCTTGCTGATTCCGTGCGGAATGAACTCCGGCCACGTCTCGAATGCGGCGAGGTCCGCCATGTTCACCACGCAACCACGTGCTCGGCGCAACCACGGTGCGGCTGCTTGCGACACGAAGAACGGGGCGCGAAGGTTCAGCGCGAATATGTCGTCCCACTCCTCCACTGATATGTCCGCGAACGGCGTCCGCTGCATGACGGCCGCTGAGTTGACGAGCACATCCAGTCCGCCAAAATCCTGCGCCACTGCGGCAACGAGCGACGCGGGGGAATGGCGATCGCGGAGATCCGCCTGGTAGGCGCGGCACTCGCAACCCTGCGACGAGAGTTCGGAAACGAGGGCCGCGGCATCGACCTTCGAGGCGTTGTAATGGATAGCGACTCGCATCCCCTCGGTCGCCAGCGCGGTGCTCAGCGCCATGCCCAATCTGTGCGCACCACCCGTGACAAGCGCAACGCGCCGCGTGAGTTCCATGCTGGTTTAGCGCACGCGCGTCGCGATGCGCAAGTCCTGCAAGTCAAGCCACGCCGCTGGTACGTGCATGTTGCCGAGCGTGCGGTAGCCGTCCGTCGCGCCGTGCCAGTCGGAACCGCCGCTCGGCACCAGATCAAGTTCATCCGCAAGCTTGCCCAGCCGCGCGACATCCGAAGGTGTGTGACCCGGGTGGCGCACCTCCACGCCGTCGAGTCCATGTCCGGCGAGCCGCGATAGGCGTTCGCGCGTACCATCGCGGCCAGGATGCGCCCATACGGCAAGACCGCCAGCGGCGTGCGCGAGTCCGATCGCATCGGCGATTTCAAGCCGCGGCTTGGCGACGTAGCCGGGCTTTCCCGCTCCGAGATATCTGTCGAACGCCTCGCGATGATCCACCGCGTGACCCGCGCGAATGAGCACGCGAGCAATGTGGGGCCTGCCGAGCGCGGCGCCCGCCGCCTCCGCAAGGACTTCGTCGATGTCGACAGGTGCGCCCGCAAGCGACAGGCGCTCGACAATCGCGTGCCCTCGCGCCACGCGCTCGCGCTGGAATCCGTCCAGGCTGGGGCCGATCGCGCTTGCGTCGCGTATGTGCAGCGCGAGCAGATGGATCTCGAAATCCGAGTCGTATGCGCTGAGCTCACATCCGCGGACGACACGGATACCGACGGCGTCTCCCGCTGCGACCGCCTCGTCGTTGCCCGCTATCGTGTCGTGATCTGTCAGTGCAATCGCCTCGAGTCCGGCACGCTTTGCCGCCTCGATGACGCCGGAAGGTGCGACGGCGCCGTCAGACGCAGTCGAGTGCGCGTGCAGATCGACGTAACGCTCTTCGCCACTCTGCGCGCTGCTGCTGATCATCGGCTGTAGAATGCTTCCGGAGACGTAGCGCTCGGCTGTGACTGCGCGAGAAGCACGCGAAGATCGTCGTCGGTCAGCGATGCGAACGACTGCTCGCGCCAGCGCGCGCCGACGGGCGAGTACCGCACGACGCGGGTTTCACGCGCGACGCCGTCACCGCGCGTGAAAATAAGCGCGAACTCATCCTTCGTGTTGGGCGTGAGGTACCCGCAGGGCTGAACGCTCCACGCAGTATCGCCGACCGTCACTGTCCGAAAAGGCATTTAGATCTCCACTCGCTGGTAGATGCGCAGGGGCCCGGAACCGGGCTCCGGCGCTGTGGCTATCGCTTCGGCGAGGGTTGCGGGATCATCAGCAACGGTGAACTCGACGAAGGCATTTCGCAGGCCCGGATCCTCGAAAACCCAGAACCGACAATTTGCACGCTCGTAGTGAGCGGAACGTTCGGCAATGCGCTCGAGGTATCGCCCACGCTCACTTGGCGGGATCGTCGTCCGCTGGATAGTGAGCGATTGCGACACGCTACATCACCCCATTCTCTGGGAACGACTCGACGTTGCGCTTGACCTGGGCAAGGAACTGATCGGCGACGGCCCCGTCGATCACGCGATGATCGAACGAAATCGAGAAATAAGCGCACGTGCGGATCGCGATTGTATCCTCGCCATCCGCTCCCGGAACGACCTTTGGACGTTTTTCGATGGCCCCGACGCCCATGATCGCGACCTGCGGCTGATTGATTATCGGCGTGCCCATCAACGAGCCGAACACACCCGGGTTGGTGATTGTGAATGTGCCTTCCTGCACTTCCTGTGGCGCAAGCTTCTTCGCCCGCGCGCGGCTGGCGAGATCATTCAACGAGCGCGTAAGGCCGGTCAGCGACAGGCTGTCGGCGTTGCGGATAACCGGCACGAGGAGGCCCCAGTCGAGCGCGACAGCTATTCCAATATTGATCGATCGGCGATAGATGACATTCGTTCCGGACACCGATGAATTCATTATCGGATACTGCTTGATTGCGTCGACTGTCGCCTTGATTATGAAAGGCATGAACGACAGTTTCTCTCCCGTCGACGCCTCGAATTCTCGACGCTTCGCCGCGCGGATCTTTGCAATGCGCGTGAAGTCCATCTCCATGAACGAAGTTACGTGAGCGGACGTGCGGCGCGATGCGACCATATGGTCGCTGATGAGCGCACGCATTTTGGACATTGTCTCCACGCGGTCGCCAGCCCACGGTTCGGGCAAGGGACCGTGGAAGTCCACGCCGCCAGGCGCGTGCATCGACGGTGTCGCGGACTGCGTCGGACCGGCAGCAAGATGTTGCAACAGGTCACGCTTGGTCACGCGTCCGGCGATTCCGCTGCCACTCAGTGCGGAGATGTTGACGCCATGCTCTGCCGCCATCTTGCGCACGAGCGGCGACGATTTCGAGCGCAGCCGGCCTTCGAGCGAGTTGTCGGCACCGGTGTCGGGCTGGTTATCCGACCCGTTGCCATTACCGGAAGCCGCGGTTGCAGTCGCGATCGCGGGCGACGGCGGTGCTGCGATTGATGCCGCGCCCGACGACTGACTCGCCGACGCTGCGGGTGCGCTTGCAGGCGCGACTGCAAGTGACGGCGCCGCAACCGCCGCCGACGCCGCAGCTGTCTCGATGCGAGCAACGAGCGTCTGCACCGCTACGGTCGTCCCTTCGTGCACCAGGATCTCGGCGAGAGTCCCGGCGGTCGGCGACGGGATTTCGGCGTCCACCTTGTCAGTCGAGATCTCGAAAATGGGCTCGTCGCGCTTCACCGTGTCGCCAATCTTCTTGAGCCACTTGGAAAGCGTTCCCTCCGCGATCGATTCGCCCATCTGCGGCATTGTAACGTCTACACGCGCCATCTATGACCTCCGACTCATGAGTCTAGTGACCGAGACCAGCGGGAGTATGACAACGCCCGCAATCATCCCGGCGAACGCGTACTCTCCCCAGTTACACGCCGGGATCCCGTCCGGCGGCTGGCAGCCACGTGCGGACCCGACGATCTTGGCCAGCAACACCGCAATCATCCCGCCGCCAAAGAATCCGGCAATCGCCGAGAAGCAGCCCGCCCCAAGAAAGGCGCCTATGGAAGGGCGGCCGCTTTCGGCGGGAGCGGGTTCCATCAGTAAGCTACAATACGGCGCAGCGCCCGCACGATGTCCGAGGTCTGCGGCAGAACGTAATCCTCCAGCGGAGGCGAGTACGGAAGCGGAACGTCGGCCGCGGTGACCCGGAGCACGGGCGCATCCAGCCACTCGAAGCATGTCTCGCTTATGCGCGCCGTGATCTCGCCGGCAATGCCGCCGGTCCGCGTATCCTCGTGCACGATCAGGACGCGGTTTGTCTTCCGGACAGTCTCGATTATCGCGTCGTCGTCGAGCGGCAGCAGTGTGCGTAGATCCACAACTTCGACTGAAACGCCGTCTTCAGCCTGCATGATCTCCGCGGCTTCGAGCGCCTTCCAGAGAGTCGCCGAATACGTGATTATCGAAACGTCGGTGCCCGGCCGAACCGTCCTGGCCTTGCCGATCGGTACGATGTGGTCGCCGGCAGGCATTTCTTGCTTGATACGGCGATACAGATACTTGTGCTCGAAGAACAGCACGCAATCATCATCGCGAATTGCCGCTTTCATGAGGCCCTTCGCGTCTGAAGCAGTCGCCGGACTGACGATCTTGAGACCCGGCGTGTGGAAGAACGCCGCTTCGGGGTTCTGCGAGTGGAACGGGCCCCCACGCACATACCCGCCGCTCGGCCCGCGAACCACCATTGGACACCCCAACCCGATTCGGTAACGCGCCGTCGCGACGTAGTTGGTCAACATGTCGTATGCGTTCGAGACGAAGTCCATGAACTGCATTTCCGCGACCGGCCGCATACCCATGTGCGCAGCGCCGGCGGCAGCACCAACGATAGCCACTTCCGAAATCGGCGTATCGATGACGCGCGACGCGCCGAACCGTGCAAGCAGTCCGTCAGTGACCTTGAACGCGCCGCCGTACGCACCGATGTCCTCGCCCAGGCAGAACACATTCTGATCGCGTTCCATCTCCTCGAACAGCGCCTGACGGATTCCTTCGAGATACGTTACCTCAGGCATCGAAGGTGCCCCAACCCGCGGCGCGCTCGTGTTCATCGACGGCGGTCTTCACGTCTTCGCGGAACCAGAGCGGACGCACATCCTCGGCTCCCGCATACACACCGCGCAATGCCTCGAGCGGCTCCGGCATCGGTGACGCATCAGCCGCATCCGTCGATGCATCGATCTCCTGAAGGATGCGTGCATCGATCGCGCGCAGCTCGCCCGCCTTCACCTTTTGCGCCAGCAGTACCTTTTCGAACCTGTCGATAGGATCGTTCTGAGCTGCCCACTGTTCTATTTCGCCTTCGGGCACGTACGATTGGTTGTCGTGCTCGGCGTGCCCCTTACGCCGATACGTCACCAGCTCGATGAGTGTCACGCCCTCACCGCGGCGCGCTCGGTCAACGGCCCTCTTAGTGACATCATACACCGCGAGCACGTCGTTGCCGTCCGCCTTCTCGCCCGGGATGCCGTACCCGGGAGCCTTGTCTATGAACGACTTCGCCGCAGTCTGCCTCGAAACGGGAGTGGAGTACGCGTAACCGTTGTTCTCGACGACGACCACGAGCGGACAGCGCTGCACTGCGGCGAAGTTGATGCCTTCGTGAAATGCGCCTGTAGAAGTCGCACCGTCTCCGACAAAGACGAGACCCACTCGATGCTCACCGCGCATCTTCGCGGCCAGTGTGACACCGGCCATCACGGGTACCATGTCACCGAGATGCGAGATCTGGCCGATGAAACCTCGCTCGACACCGCCGAAGTGAATGTTGAGTTCCTTTCCCCGGGTGGGCGAGTCCGCCTTGGCCATGTACTGGCGAATCACCTCGGTCGGCTGCGCGCCCCGAACCAGCATCGCGCCAAGATTGCGAATGAGCGGGGAAAGCAGATCACCCTTTGACCTGTCCAGCGCGTATGCAGCACCAACCGCGTCAGCTTCCTGTCCGAGCGAGCGGAAAAGGCCGCCGATCACCTTCGTCTGCCGATAAAGATTTACGAGGCGCTCTTCGAGAGAACGCGTGAGCCGCATGTAGTAGTACAGCTCGAGCTTCTGCTCGCGCGTCAACGCCATGGGTGGTGTCTAGTAGGAAGCCGTCAGCTGGTACGCCGGATCTTCAGCCCGGTGCAGCTCGACGAAGAACTTCTTGGCGTTGCGGTCGAGACGGCTCTCGCCAGTCTGATCCGTGTCGATCTGAACGAACGTGTAGTGTCCGCCCTCCATTCTTACGCTGAGCGCGAGCGATCCCAGAGGACCCGCGAACCCGCGCGAACGACGTGCGCTGGCGGTAGGATTTTCCTGGATCGAGGGAAAGAAGCTGTCCGCAATCGCAAGCACCTGGTCGGGCTTGAGGTGCGATCTGAAGAAGTGGCGCATCGTTAGTGTTTCGTGGTATCGCGAATCGGCTGCCCCAACGGTGGCGCAGGCAGTACCTGCTGCTGCCAGTCCTGCGTCCGCTCCAACTTGCTTGCCGAGTCGCGTCTGAATTGAAGGCCCACCGCCCAGTCGCCGGAAACCGGAAAGCGGACGTGTCCGTAATACGTTCCAACTTCGGGGCCCTTGGCGAGTCCGTCTCCGGTCTGCGCCCGCTCCTGGCTGGTCGCAAAGATGCGCCCCTGACCGTTCTGGATGGGTTGACCCGTGTCCTTGTCGGAAACGACGACCTTGAAGACGGTCATGCCATCCGACACAGGCGGCGCAGGTGCGACGCTTATTCGGAACGCCATGTCGTCAGTCCACTGCCGTATTTCCGTGGAGTGGTCATTACCGCCGCACGCGACGACGCACATCGATGCCGACGCCACTACCGCGAAGTGCATCAGCGCCCGTCGCGTCATTACGCGTAATACTCCAGACCGAGGTGCGTTATCTGGTCCTCGCCCATGAGATGGCGCAGCGTGTTCTTCATCTTGGTCTGCTGGATGAAGAGATCGTGTTCGGCCTGGAGCCCGGGTGCGGTCATCGGACTCTTGTAGAAGAACGACAACCATTCCTGGATACCCTTCATCCCGGCTCGCTGCGCCAGGTCGCTGAACAGCGCCAGGTCCAGCACGAGCGGAGCTGCCAGAATCGAGTCGCGGCAGAGAAAGTTGATCTTGATCTGCATGGGATAGTTCATCCATCCGAAGATGTCGATGTTGTCCCAGCCTTCCTTGTTGTCGCCGCGCGGCGGGTAGTAATTGATGCGCACGACGTGCGAGAAATCCTTGTACAGATCGGGGTACTTGTCCGGCTGCAGGATCGTGTGCAGCACCGACAGCTTGGACTCTTCCTTGGTCTTGAAGGACTGGGGGTCGTCGAGAACCTCGCCGTCCCGGTTGCCGAGAATGTTGGTCGAGTACCAGCCGGCCAGACCCAGCATGCGCGCCTTGAGACCTGGTGCGATCACGGTCTTGAGCCACGTCTGTCCGGTCTTGAAGTCCTTGCCGGAGAGGGGCACGCCACGCTGCTGCGCGAGTTGAAGCAGAGCTGGAATGTCGGCCGAAAGATTCGGAGCGCCGTTTGCGAACGGCACGTTCTCCATTATCGCGGCATACGCGTAAAGCATCGACGGCGCAATTGCTTCGTCGTTGTTATCCATCGCCCGCTCGAATTGCTCGATCGTCGCGTGCTGCGGGCCCGCCTTGATGAAAATTTCAGTCGATGCGCACCACACGATGACGACGCGGTCCAGCTTGTTCTTCGCCTTGAAGTCTCGAATATCCTGGCGTAGCTGCTCGGCGAGATCGCGCTTCGTCTTGCCGCTCTTGACGTTCTTGCCGTTGATGCGCGTCACGTAGTGGTTGTCGAACACCGCGGGCATCGGCTTGATCGACGCCAGAAAGTCCGCGATTGGTGCGATGTCGCGTTCGTCCAGTACGCCCGCCTTGCGCGCGGCGGTCAGTGCATCGTCCGGGATAGGATCCCACGCACCGAAGACAATGTCGTCCAGCGACGCCAGCGGGACAAAATCCTTGATCAGCGGAGAGCGGTTTTCCGTCCGCTTGCCCAGCCTGATCGTCGCTGTCTGCGTTATCGACCCGATGGGCTTTGCGAGCCCGCGCCGAATGCTCTCGACGCCGGCCATGAAGGTCGTCGCCACAGCGCCGAGGCCAGGCGTGAGAATACCGAGCTTGCCTGAAGCTGGTGCGACGGTTGGAGTAGCTGGATTGTTAGACATTCACAAGGGGTTTCTTGGACGTTGCTCGGTGAACGAAGCTTATGCGCTGGACCGCCGTTATCCACGCCGTCACGGTAAGCAGCACAATGATCGCCATGAGAATCCACCCGTGCAGCGCCAGGCCGAAAAAAGCCTGTGGTACTGATAATAACACCACGCGCTCGGGTCGCTGCATGACGCCGACCTTTGCATCAATGCCGAGCGCCGCGGCCCGCGCGCGCGTGTACGAGACGAGGAATGTCCCGATGATTCCAACGAGACAGACGACAACCATGTACACGTTGTGGTACACGACCGACGACGCGTAGAACACCGCGAGGCCGGCCATCACGCCGCCATCCGCCACGCGGTCGAGCGTCGAATCGTAGAACGCACCGAAAACGCTTGACTGCCCCGTCCGGCGGGCGACAGTTCCGTCTAGAACGTCGAAAAGCGCGGTGAGCGCTATTATCCAGCCGGCAGTCATTATGTGGCCAGTCGCGTAGACAACCGCCCCCGTCAGCGTACAGACCGTTCCGACCGTGGTAATCACGTTCGGATTCACCCGCCGCCGAACGAGAAAATCCGCGGCGGGCTCTATGACCCTCAGGTACCCGGCCTTGATCGCTTCCCATAGCGCCTTCATCGGCGTGGAAGCTAGCCGGACAGAGGCACCTGGGCTAGGTGGTTCGGTTGGCGACGACCTTGGCGCGAACGCGGCTACGGAACCTGCCACTGGTAAAGGCCGGATAGCATCACATTGTCGCGCGTGTATGACCTTGACCCGTCCACTGGCGTCGCCTTGAGGCCGACGGTTGCTCCGGCCGCGATGCCCGGAACATTCATCGACTCCGTGCTGTTTGCCCCCACCTGCTTCAGGAAGAGGTCGCTCCCGCCGTTGACGACGTAGATGTTGGCTGCCTGCGAGAGGTTGTTCGTGACGCGCAAGGTGACTTCGCTCATCGGCTGGGGGCCGGTGCGCACCTCGACTTGGCGGGGCCCGCACGCCGCCGCAATTGTGAGCATGAGCAACGCCGCAAATCGCTTCATCGAATTCCTCGGAACGGGTTCATGCGAGCGCCGGCCCGCGCTCGCCCAGCTGACCGGCAAGTGGCTAATACAGCAGGTATCTAGCCACCTTCATACGGAACGCGTATGCGGGTGCGTAGGTCGAATCGATCACGGCGTCCGGATCGGCGCCCGCGGTAATCGCCCGTCTCGCCGATGGCGACCCGAACAGTCGATCGAACCGCAAGGAGTCGATTGTAAGCTTGCCTGGATACGCCTGGTGGATCGCCGCAAGCAGTCCTGCGGTGAGGCGGCTCGTCTGGAGCTCGGCCCGCGCTGTTACTTCGACTTTAAGCCCGTGGATTAGCTGACCAGGATACTTGCCGTCGCCTGGGGCAGCCGGGGTGAAATCAGTAGGGATGAACCGGACCCCGCGGATCGGACGGTCCCGGAGTATGGACACGATTCTGGCCGGATCCATCCAGGGCGCGCCGATCAGCTGGAAAGGTGTCGCCGAGCCGCGCCCGACGGACACGTTCGTTGCCTCAAATGCGACGAGACCGGGGTACAGCATCACAGCCTGGAACGTTTGCAGGTTGGGCGAGGGCGGGACGAAAGGGAGCCCCGTGCGGTCAAACCACAGCTCCCTGGACCAGCGCCGAGCTGGTATGACGTGCAGGTCGGCGCCAATTTTCAACTGGTCGTTGTACATGCGCGCGAGCTCCCCGATGGTCATCCCATGCCGGAGCGGTATCGGGTACATCGCCCAGGCAAGACCGGAATGACCCGGTGCAGGGTCGTCCGAGTTCGACAGCGCCGAGTCGAGCATGGGACCCTCCACGAAAGAGCCGGTGATCGGGTTCGGCCGGTCGAGCACGATGAAAGGCCGGTGCATCCGCGCCGCACTTCGCATCGAATACACCAGCAGTCCGTCGTACGTCCACGTGCGCGAGCCGACGTCCTGGAGGTCGAACAACAACGCATCCACTGACCGCAATGATGAGTCGGGCGGCGGGATGGTCTGCGCGCCGTAAAGCGACATGACCGGCAACCCGGTCGCCCTGTCCACGGTTGAGCCCACATCGGTGTGGTCTTCGGTGGCTCCGAGCCCGTGCTCCGGAGAGAAGATCTGGACGAGATGGACCTGTGCGGACGTCGCGCGCTTGTCGGTCTTGAGCAGATCGATGTCGCGTCGCCCCCTCTCGTCCACGCCGGCCCGGTTCGTGATTATCGCGAGGCGCTTCCCGCTGATCAGAGCGATGCTGTCGCTCAGCAGCACGCTTATCCCGGGCCGCACGTTCGCCTCGGGAAGCCCTTCGGGATCGTCGATCCGGTGATAAATCACGGTGCAGCCCGCGGCAGGCAGCAGCAGCACGAAAAGCGGCCTGCGCAGCAGGCTTGCGAGCGATCGCGGCATCACGTGGGAGTCCGGAAGTTGTGAAGAAGGGTATAATGGCAAGTGCAGCGCCATTCTGCCACTACGCTACGCGGGATGGGCGACGAAGTTCCGATTTTCTTGCTTATATTTCAGCTATACCAAGGAGTGAGTCATGGCCGTTTCCAGCCAACCAGAAATCAATCTTACCCTTACGGCAGCCGCGGGGGTAGAAGTCCAGAAATTCATGGAGATGGAGAAGGTTTCGCCTGACGAGGGCGGCCTCAGGGTCAGTATCCAGCCCGGCGGCTGCAGCGGATTCAAGTATTCGCTGTTGATCGAGGACAAATCTGCAGAGGACGACCTCGTTCTGGTACAGGACGGGTACCGCGTTTTCGTCGATCCTTTCTCCGCGCAATACGTAAACAACGTGACCATCGACTACGTCACCTCGATGCAGGGTTCAGGATTCACCTTCAAGAACCCGAACGCCACAGGCGGTTGCGGCTGCGGATCGTCCTTCTCCGCCTAGCCTTGTGCTTCATGCAGTACCGAGGGCGGTGAATGCGTAACTCATTCACCGCCCTCGACCTCATCGTACTCGTCGGGTATCTCGGTCTCACCACATTCCTCGGCGTCTACCTCGGCCGGAACCAGAAAAGCACCCGCGACTATTTCGTCGCGAATCATACGATCCCCTGGTGGGCCGTCCTCTTCTCCATCGTTGCCACAGAGACGAGCGCACTGACAGTGATATCGATTCCCGGCCTCGCATACATCGGGAACCTGGGATTTCTGCAGATCGCCGCCGGCTATATCATCGGGCGGATTGTTGTCGCCTACACGCTGCTCCCGCGTTACTACGATGGACAGCTCGTCACCGCGTACGCGTTGCTGGAGCGCAGGTTCGGCGTCGCGACGAGGCGGTACGCGTCTGTTGTATTCATGTTCACACGCGCCTTTGCCGATTCGGTGCGCGTGTTTGCGACGGCGATCCCAATCGCGCTGATCCTCCAGCCGGTTCTTCCGGCCAGAGTAGTGATGCCAGCAGCAATCATTGTACTCGGCGCACTCACGCTAATCTACACCTACAAGGGCGGAGTGCGCGCTGTGATCTGGACCGATGTTATCCAGACAATCGTGTACCTGATTGGCGCCGCAGCCGCGGTCGTGATAATCGGCCGCGGTGTGACGGGAGGCTGGAGCACGATCGTTCACTCGGCGGGTGCGTCGGGCAAGCTGCACTTCATTGATCTATACACCGGCCTGGATCGCGACCAGACTCTGTTTGCGGGCCTGCTTGGAGGCGCGTTCCTGTCGATGGCATCGCACGGCGCGGATCAGGTGATTGTGCAACGCCTGATGACTGCCTCGTCGTTGCGCGACGCTCGTCGCGCCTTGATAGGAAGCGGCTTCGCGGTGTTCTTCCAGTTTGCGCTGTTCCTGCTGATTGGTACCGGACTGTGGGCGTACTTCGGCGTCCGGCACTTTGATTCACCGGATAACATATTCCCGACGTTCATTGTAACCGCGATGCCGACCGGACTGATCGGATTGCTGGTAGCTGCGATTCTTGCTGCGACGATGAGTGCCCACTCCGGCGCCATCAACTCGCTCGCAGCCGCGACGGTCCAGGATATCTATCTTCCGCTTACGCATCGGGACCCAAGCGATGCTCGAACACTACGGATCGCAAAACTTGCGAGCCTTGCATGGGGATTGGTGCTACTTGTCATTGCGCTGCTCTACAGGCAGAATGGCACTCCAGTAGTGATCGTGGCATTGAAGATCACGTCGTTTACATATGGCGGATTGCTGGGCGGTTTCGCGCTCGGCATCCTGTGGGCGCGCGCACAACAACGCGATGCCATTGCAGGGATGACCACAGGAATACTCGTGATGAGCGTGGTGGTACTCGCAAAGCAACTCTCCACCTGGATCCCCGCACTCGCGCCTGTAGGACAAATTGCGTGGCCGTGGTATGTGTTGATCGGAACACTCGTCACGGTTGGCGTTGGCATGATCACCTCGCTCTTCCCGAACAGAAGCGCACGAACCCAGGTGGAAACCGGATGATGAACGACCGGGACATAGTCGTTGGTGTGGACGCGGGCGGAAGCAAGACCCGAGTGCTGGTTTCCGCGGCCGGTGGCGAAGTGCTCGCGGAACACCTGGGCAGTGGCGCGGCGATGGTACCCGGGAATGCCGAGCATTGCGCTGGCGTCATCTCGGGTCTGGTCGGAACGGCGCTTGCGAGTGCCGAATGCTCCCACGTCACACCGCGCGTTCTGTACGTCGGGGCGGCCGGTGCGGGACGTGAGGTGGAGCAGGCAGCACTGCAGAATGCGTTGATCCAGCGCGACATTGCGGACGAGACAGTCGTGGAAAGCGACGCGAGCATAGGACTCGCAGATGCGTTCGGCGACGGATCCGGCATCCTCCTTCTCGCGGGCACCGGGTCGATCGCCTACGGGCGCGGGCCCTCGGGCTTCCTCGCGCGGTGCGGTGGCTGGGGCAGCGTATTTGGCGACGAGGGAAGTGGAACATGGATCGGCCGGCGCGCACTCAGCGTCGTTGCAGCCGCCCACGACGGCCGTGAGCCAGAGACGGCTCTCACCGGCGCCATCCTGACGGCAGCGCAGCTCAACGAGCCGGAAGAGTTGATACCGTGGGCGATTGCGGCCGACCGCGAATCCATTGCTGCGCTTGCGCCCTCCGTGTTTGCCATGGCGATGCAGGAAGACGTGCGCGCGAACAGCATTGTTGATATGGCAGTCGAGGAACTGACACTCCACGTGCGGGCGCTTGCGCGGCGCCTGTTCCTCGACGACCGCTCAGCCTTCGACCTTGCATTTGCAGGTGGCCTGATGCACCGGGGCTCGCTGCTTCGCAAGCGTATGGAGCGAAGGTTGCGCGGAGCCCTGCCCGGTGCCGCGCTCCGTACCGAAGAAGTCGACGCCGCGCGTGGTGCGGTGAAGCTCGCACTGCGTCTCGCTCTCGTCGCACGCTGAGTGCGATGACGCTTCCATTCGCGCGACCGGGGTCGATTCGGCAGATCGAAGTCGAGCGACCGGGCGGCCCCGACGAGATGCATCTCGTCGACGCGCCCGTCCCGTCAGTAGGCGCGGACGACGTGCGCATACACGTCGCAGCTGCGGGCGTGAACCGCGCCGATATTCTCCAGCGCGAGGGACGGTACGCGCCTCCGCCCACCGCGTCCGCCGTGCTCGGGCTTGAAGTCGCGGGATACGTTTCGGCCGCAGGTGAGCGGGCCGCGATGATCTGGAACATCGGCGACGAGGTGTGTGCACTGGTGGACGGCGGTGGCTATGCAACGGAATGCGTAGCGCCGCTAACGCAGTGCCTGCCGCTCCCGGAAGGTTTTTCGATGGTTCAGGCGGCTGCACTCCCCGAGGCGCTTTTCACGGTTTGGTATAACGTGTTTCAGCGTTGCAAGCTATCGGCGGGAGAGATTCTGCTCGTGCACGGTGGGACGAGCGGTATCGGAGTGATTGCAATCCAGATGGCGCGCGCGATCGGCGCGCGCGTGTTTGCGACCGCGGGATCGGCGGAAAAATGCGGGGTCTGCCTCCGGCTCGGCGCCGAGGTTGCGATCGACTATACCGCGGCGGATTTCCCCACGGTTACGCTCGACCGAACCAGCGGGCGGGGAGTGGATGTGATCCTGGACATGGTCGGCGGCGACTACATCGAACGCAATCTTCGAGCGCTGGCCATGGATGGCCGATTGGTGAATATCGCTTACATGGCCGGCAGCCGCGTCTCGGTTGACTTCATACCCGTGATGCAGAAGCGGCTCACTATCACCGGGTCTACCATGCGCAGACTCCCCTCGCAGCAAAAGGCGATCGTAGCGCAGGAACTAATGCTGCGCGTCTGGCCGGTGCTTGAGCGCGGCCTGATCATTCCGGTAATCGATTCGACATTCGCGCTGCAATACGCGGCGGACGCGCACAGGCGGGTCGAGACGTCGCACATTGGAAAGGTGGTCCTCACGACCTGACAACCGGGGCGGATTCCCGGGCAGGCTATGCGCTGACAGTTTCTCCGACTGGCGCCGGGACCCCGAGTTCGCCTTCCCATCTGGCCATCACTGCACTGGCCAGGCAGTTCCCGATAAGGTTAATCGTCGTTCGCGCCATGTCCATGAACGCGTCGACCCCCAGTATGACAGCAACCGCCTGTAGCGGCAGCCCGAACATTGCGAGCGCGCCTGAAAGGATAACAAGGGCCGCACGCGGAACCGCTGCGACCCCTTTACTCGTCAGCATCAGGGTCAGCATCATGACCACCTGCTGCCCAATAGTCATGTGGATGCCGCCGGCCTGCGCAGCAAAGACCGATGCGACCGCCAGGTACAGCGCGCTGCCGTCGAGGTTGAACGAGTAGCCAGTCGGCATTACGAACGCCACGATGCGGGCTGGCACGCCCATCTGCTCCATGCGCTCCATAGCGAGCGGCAACGCTGCTTCGGACGACGCAGTCGAAAACGCAATCA
>JALYTX010000144.1 GCA_030854055.1 Gemmatimonadota bacterium
ACAGCTCGTCGAAAGCTATCCCCGCGGCGGCGGCACCCTGTGGAATCAGACTCAGAGCCGTCATCCCCGGTAACGTGTTCGCCTCGAGACAGAAACACTCGCCCCGCTCGTCCAGTCGGAAATCTATTCGCGCGTATCCCCGGAGCTTGAGCGCGCGAAAGGCTCGCAACGACTGCTCCTGAAGTTTTTTAGTAACAGTTGGAGACAAATTCGCCGGGAATTCTTCAACCGCCATGCCCGCGGTGTATTTGCACTCGTAGTCGTAGATCTCCTTCGACGGCTTGATCTCGCCCACCGGCAACGCGTCCTCACCCAACACACCAACTGTAAGCTCCCGACCCGCGATGAACCGCTCGATCATCACCTCGTCGTCGTACCTGAAAGCGTCGGCAACCGCCGCGTCCAGGTCGGCCACGTCCCGCACGATCGAGAGACCCACGGTCGAACCCTGCTTGGACGGCTTCACTATCACGGGCAGGCCGAGCGATTGTTCGACCAACGCGGCAGGCTGGGGAGCCATCAGCCAGTCGGCGGTCTGAACGCCGGCCGCACGGAAGAGAATCTTGGACAGATCCTTGTCCATCGCGATTGCGCTGGCCATGTGCCCGCTCCCTGTGTACTTGACACCCGCCATGTCGAGCAGCGCCTGAACCGTACCGTCCTCGCCCTGACCGCCGTGTAGCGCCAGAAACACGACATCTGCATCTCGAATCTCCGGCATCGCAATCAGATCGTCGATCAGACGTCCGTCAGTCAGACCCGCCAGCGCTTCGAGGCTGGGTGGCTCGGTACCCACGTTGCGCGCGTGCAGTTCTCCGATATCCGCGGCCGAGAGTACACCGGTCGCAGGATCCAGCGCAGTTACACAGTGCCCGCGAGCCGCCAGCGCTTCCACAATCCGCAGCCCGGACGCAAGCGATACATCACGCTCGGCTGAAGCCCCGCCCATCAAGACCGTGATTCGCAGCGGAGCCGCCCGGGATTGTGACATATCGGTGTAGTATAGCCGCACCAATCGTGAAGAGGGAGGACGGCCGCATTACGCAGCACGGTGGATTCGTGGGCCCTACACCCGCGACTTGCTGAACTCCACCGCGGCTTCCGAGAAACCGGCGAACAGCCGATGCATGCGCGGATCCAGGTCGACAAGGTTCTCGGGGTGCCACTGCACTCCGATCATGAAGTGTCCATTCGCGGACTCCACACCTTCGATCACACCGTCGGGGGCAATCGCCGACGCGACGAGAGTCGGGGCAAGTTCCTTGATCCCCTGGTGGTGCATGCTGTTCACCTCGACGTTCTCGTCGCCAACCAGCTCGCTCAGACGAGTGCCCGACGACACGCGCACACTGTGCGAGCGGAACTCTCGCGTGAATCCACCCTCGACCGGAAAGTAGTCGTGCTTTATCGAACCTTCCCGATGAGCACTCAGGTCCTGATACAATGTTCCACCCGCTGCCACGTTCAGAATCTGCTCACCGCGACACACTGCGAGCACAGGCTTTCCATCCTCCGCAGCCCACCGGGCCAGCGCGATCTCCGTCCTGTCTCGCGCCGGATCGGTGCGTCCGCAACCAGTGATCTTCTCCTCACCATAGCTCGACGGGTCGATGTCCGCGCCGCCCGGAAGGAATACGCCGTCCAGGCGCTCGTAGATAGCGCGTAGTGTCGCTTCGTCGTCGAGCAGCGGTATCAACCATGGCACCGCACCGAACGACGTGAGCACTCCAACGTATCGCTGCCCCATGATCCAGCACTTGGGAAGCTCGTTCGGAATGGCTTCCTGAGTCTGCGTCGTGACGCCGATGACGGGTCGTGATTGCATGAATATCCTTGAGATCGTGATATGGATCAGCTGCGCGGCCAGGTGGAACTATGCATCTACTAGTCCAACACCCCTTCTTCCGTCTCCGCGACCAGATGATCCACGACGGCCCGCAGGCTGCCGGTCCTCTGATACACCGCGAGTTGCCGGTCGGCGCTCGATCCCTCGGACAGGATCCGATACGCGTACTCGACTTCCTTGCGCGTCCCCAGCTCGTCCACCATGTCGCCTATGAACCACTCGATAAGCTCGCGCACCAGCTCGCGCGCGGGGAACTCACGCTGCTTGCCGAAGTCTATCAGCTTGCCGTCGAGTCCGTATCGCGCCGCACGCCACTTGTTCTCGTCGATCAGGTCGGAGCTGTACAGACGAAGCGTCGTGTTGTCGCGACGCATCTTCCACAGCTTGGCTACCAGCGCCTGAATGATCGCCGCGATGCACACGGCCTCGTCAACTCGCGTGCACACATCGCAGATACGGAACTCCAGCGTTCCGTATTTCCAGTGCGGCCGTACGTCCCACCAGATCTTTGAACCGTTCGGGATCGACCCGCTCAACACGAGTGTCTCCACGTACTGCTCGTAATCGGCCCACGAGTTCAGAATGCGCGGAACCCCCGAGCGAGGAAAGCTCCGGAAGACGATGCTCCGGTAGGACTTGAGTCCCGTATCACGCCCCATCCAGAACGGCGAGCTCGTCGAAAGACAGAGCAGGTGTGGAAGCACGTACCGCGCCACGTTCGCGGCGTCGATCAGGAACTCGCGATCCTCGATTCCTATGTGCACGTGCGTTCCAAATATCAGCAACTGCTCCGCCAGCTGCTTCATGTCCTCTCGCACGCCCACGTAATGCTCGAGCGGTGTGATCTCCTGCTCGGCCCAGTTGGCGAAAGGGTGCGTGCCTGCCGCCGCAATCTTCAACCCGTTCCGCGCGGCGAGCTCCATTACCCCCTTCCGCAGTCCTACCAGCTCCGCGCGCACTTCGGCCGGCGTCTCACACACCATGGTCCCGACTTCGACGATCGACTGGTGCAGCTCCGGCTTCACCTGCGTCAGAACGCGATGATCTCCCAGCAACAGCTGCGTGATGTACGATCGCAGCTCGCGAGTCTCAGGATCGATGATCTGATATTCTTCTTCAACGCCGAGTGTGAGCGACGGGGGCTTCATGGCGTTCTCCGTTGAGCGATGAATGTGGGGACGCTCGTTCCGCCGCCAGCAGTGACGTTGAGCAGTGGAGAAGTGGAGAGCCGGCTCAACGCTCCCTCACTGTACGCGCCGTTGCATATGAAGGGCGCGGTATCGACCATCCGGTCGATCAGCTGCACCCGGCCGTCCACGTAACTCGGATACGGCTCGAACGGAATGGCAACACGCTCCTGCACGATGTGCGGCGACGCAAGCGCGGTACCAATGGCGGCCTGCCACTCCGTATCGTCGACGGTCCAGCCAAGCACGATTCCAGTACCGCCGTACTCGTCGTTGGGTTTGAGCACCAACCGCTCGCGCTCACGCGCAATGAACGGTAGCAGATCTATCCGCACGCCCTCGTGCATTGTCGTGCGTTCTTCCACCACCCTCGTCCACGGTACGTGCGCGGTGATCGCGGCCAGTTCCGCTCTGTCGAACAATGTCGCATTCGCTTCGTCGCTCAACAGCGCGAGACTCGCCTTCTTGTGCAGGATCTTGCAGCGAAAGCCATTCACCATGCA
>JALYTX010000046.1 GCA_030854055.1 Gemmatimonadota bacterium
TCGAGAACTCGAACGGATCGCCGCTCCAGACGACGACGTTCGCATCGCGCCCAGTCTGAAGCGAGCCGACCCGGTCCGCAACTCCGAACAGCTCGGCCGGAGTAAGCGTAACAGCGCGCAGCGCAGCGTCGTGCGACATTCCGTACGCCACCGCGTTCCCCGCTTCGTACTTGACGTTGCGCACGTTGAACAGCTCCTCGTCGCCATCGCCGTTGTTGCCAATGATTGCGACGGATACGCCGGCATTGCTGAGTATTCCAACGTTTTCCTGTCGCTGGTTCAGCGTCTCGAAGTTGATCGGAATGTTGTTCATCGCTCCGGCGATGACGGGTACGTGGGCTGCCGCCAGGTCGGCCGCGGCAAGCCACGCTTCAGCGCCGCCCATGATCATTATCTTGAGGTTGTACTCCTTCGCAAGCCGCAGCGCAGCCTGAATGTCGTCAACCCGCTCGGCCTGAATGACGAGCGGAAGTTTTCCGTTGACCACAGGGATCATCGCTTCAAGATCTGCGCGCGTCGCGGTGAGACTGCGAGCGGCGGAACGGTCGTAGTCCGCCCGATGTGACTCGTAGAACTTCACATCGTCAAGAAGCCCGCGGAGCTTGGCGATCAGCTCACCCCGCGCGTTCGTCTGTGCGCCGCGGGGATTGTTGATCTGCGCGATCATCGCGACTGGGGCACGGCGTATCATCTGAGCGGCCGTACCGCGCAGTATATCGACAATTGATGCCTGGCCGGCGACGAGGCCGCCCGCTGGCGCGACGACGACGCTCGTGATCCCCTCGTTGCGCGCTGGAGTCCACAGTACGGACTCGGAGTTCAGACCGTCCCAGGAGCGAAACGATGCCGCGATCCCGTCGGTTCCTTTCGCGTTCGCATCACGAGTCTCCGGCTCGCCACCGATCTCCACCAGGCCAAGCTGCGTACCTGCGTCGATGAGTCCAGGAGTCACAATCTTGCCGCTCGCATCCACGCGCTGCGCATTGGCGGGTACGGCAACGTCAGCGCCAACGGCGGCGATCCTGCCGTCGCGAATGAGAACGGTTCCGTTTGGTATGGGTGCGCCGCTCACGGGATACACCGTCCCACCGACGATCGCTATAGTCTGGGCACGCGCGGAAACCGCCGCAAGCGCAGAGGTCAGCGCCAGCGCACACGCGATGGCCGCGCGAAGCTTGGGGAAGGGAAGCGTCGTCATCAGCGGCTCCCTCCCTTCACGAAGCCGAGGTCGAAGTCCGTGCGCCAGTTCTGCGCCGGATCGTCGCGATCGAATAGCATCGCGCCATCTATCCATACCTTTTCCGCCTTTGAGTAAATGCTGAACGGATCTCCACTCCAGAGCACGACGTCCGCGTCCTTGCCAGGCTCGAGCGAACCGATCCTGCTGTCCAGATCGAGCGCCCAAGCGGGATTGATCGTCATCCATTTGACCGCCATGTCTTCCGTGACGTTGATACCCGCCGCCCGACCGGCATACATAGCTTTGGCGACTTCCTGATTGAGCCGCTGCGCCCCGGATGGATCGTCTGAATGGATCATCGCTCGTACACCCGCCGCATCAACGAGAGCGATGTTGGCGCGGATGCCATCCATCGCCTCTTCCTTGAACCCACCCCAATCGGCCCACATCGCAGCCCCGGTGCCATTGGCGCGCAGTAGATCAGCGATCTTGTACGCTTCAACTGCGTGGTGGAACGCGCGAATGTGGAATCCGAATTCCTTTGCTACGTCCAGCATCTGCGCCATCTCGTCCGCACGGTAGCAGTGCATCTGTGGGAGGATGTCGCCGCGCAGAACTTCCGCGAGGGTCTCCTGCCCCAGGTCGCGCGCGGGCGGTGCCCCCTTGTGATTCGTATTCCACTCGTCCCATTTGCGGCGGTACTCGGCGGCCTGAATGTACGCAGTACGATAACCTGCAACATTTCCCATCCTTGTTGACGGGCCGCGCGACGCGTAAACGCGTTTCGGGTTCTCACCGCACGCCATCTTGAGCCCGTACTTCGCACCGGGAAACTTCATCCCCTGAACGGTGCGCGATGGAACAACCTTCAGTATCGCGCTGCGTCCGCCAAAAAGATTCGCGGAGCCCGGCAATACTTGTATGGTCGTTACGCCACCCGCGAGGATGCGCGGAAACTGCGGATCCTGTGGCCAGATGGAATGCTCTGCCCAGACGTACGAAGTGTTTGGGTTGGTCGCTTCGTTGCCGTCGTTAAGTCCCCCACCGCCCGGCGCCGCGTACACGCCCAGGTGCGAGTGAACGTCGATGATCCCCGGTGTCACGTACTTGCCGGTCCCGTCGATCACTACCGCGTCGGCCGGCGCCGCAACGGATGCGCCGACGGCTACAATCTTCCCGTCGCGAAGCAGGATCGACGCCTGCTGCATCGTGGGACCTGCAGCCGTCATGATCGTCGCGTTGCGGATCAACGTCGCACGCGACGGAAATGGTGCGTACGTACTCGGAAACGGATTCGAGTTCGGCAGCGAGACTGCGCCTGCGCCAGGTGCGCCTGCGCTGTCGTGTGCGCTTCTGGCCGGACCGCGCGCCGCGACTCCGTCCGCCGACGTCATTGGCGAACCGGCCGGCGAAGCGGCCGTAGCGGGGGGGCGGTTTTGCGCGCACGCAATGCCGGCGAAGCACAGAAGAGTCAGACTAGTCGGTCGCATTTGAAGCAGGGCCTCGATGTTTAGAGCGTTTACCGAAGTTGTGGCACAATGCGCCTCCTCCGCAAGCCCAGCCCACGGTCCAAGAAGAGAGCCCGGCCGTCCGGCGTGTCCGACGATGTTCGATGTGCTCGGCTACCGCACCGATGCGCTTTCCCGCCCATCGCTGAACCCGCGCACGAAGAGGTCGTAGATCATGCGCGACGCGATTCCCACGTTGAGCTCAGTGTCGACGACTCCCCACTGGCGCGGGCCGCTCATCATCGCGAAGAGCATGTCCGCGGCGAAAGCAGTTGTGACTGGCGCGGCACTCTCCGAAGCTACTCGGTCGAGTATGTCACGGAGGACCCGTACGTATTCGTTTCGCTTGGCGTCCACGATGGCGCGCCTCTCGTCCGAGCCGTCCGGCGCGTTCTCGTGCGACAGCACCCGCACGAACGCAGGATGGTCGTTGGTGTAGGAGACGTGGTTCTCAACGAACTGAAGCAGCTGCTCCGAAGGGCGCGATACGCGAGAAAGTGCCTGCGCAGCGGACGCGAGCAGAGCGTCGATCGTTCGGGACTGGATCTCGTAGAGCAGAGAGGACTTGCCGCGAGTGTAGTAATAGATGCCGGACAGCGATATCCCGGAGTCGTGCGCGATGTCGCGCATGCTCGTCCCGCTGTAGCCCCGCGTAGCGAAGGTGGTTGCCGCAGCGCTGAGCAGAGTTTCAAGTTTGGGCGGCCGCGCGGCGGCTGAGCTCGGCGGTGGCGGGGCGTCGGATGCGGACGTCGGCGTTTCGTCAGTCATGTGCATTACCTAGTGATACGGGCCTGAAGCGTGTACTCGAACGGTCGTTCTAGTGAAGCTAGGCCGCCGAGGTAAATCCGTCAACTGCTGCTACTTAACATACGTGGGCGGATAACGTCTATTTAGCGTGTGGAAGTCGCCGCCCAGCCTGGACAGCCTGCACTAGAGGAGCCGTCCGACGCAGAACTGATCCGCCGATGGCGGGCTGGCGACGGGACGGCGGCGACGAGGCTGGTTGAAAGGCACGCGCCCGCGCTGGGCCGTTTCGTACTGGGCGAGGGCGATAGGGACGCGGTTGACGAGGTCGTTCAGGACACTTTTGTTCGTGCGTTCGGTGCGATTGACAGCTTCCGCGGTGACAGCGCCTTCCGAACATGGCTCTTCACGATTGCACGCCGCCTGATCCTCGACCGGCGGCGGTCGGAGCGACGGAGCAGGGTGGTTGCCACTGTCGAGGAGGGCGACGCGGTCACCTCGTTTGACGCGCTGGATTCGATAGTCGCCGACGAGTCGATGTTGCGAGTGAGAAGCGCGGTTGCAGCGTTGTCGCTGAAGCAGCGAGAGGTGTTCACGCTCCGGTTGGAGCAGGGACTTTCGTACAAGGAGATCGCGGAACTGGTAGGCAGCACGGAGGGCGCAGCTCGCGTCCACTATCACAACGCGATGAGAGCGGTAAAGGAGTTTCTCGATGATGAATGATTGCCAGAATGTGGAGATACGTGAGGCGCTGCCGGAGTTGGTTCACGGTGTGCTGGCGGAGCCGGCGCGTACGCGCGTGCAGGATCATGTCACGGACTGCGGCGATTGCGCTGCGGAGCTCGCTATCATTCGCGCGGTGCTCGCCGTTGCGCCTGCAGTGAGCGTTGACGTGTCCCGGATATCGGCTGCCATTCCGCCGTATCGCCGTCGGTCCATGGGAATCAGGCGCGTTTATGTGGAGCTGGCCGCCGCCTGTCTTGTGGGAGCGATCGGTGTCTCAGCTTTCGCGGTACACAGCTCCGCCACGCACCAGGCGTCGGTCGGCGCCGCCTCGTCTGGACTTGTGCTGGTAAGCACCAGTGATCTTTCGGACGACGGTCTGGCCCAGCTTACGCGCGACCTTGACAAGCTTCAGGCACTTCCCCCAGCGGATCCCGAGACTGTGACACCAGCGGCGCTTGAGGCTGCAACGGACGGAACAACCCAGCCGTCGAGTCCGGGAGATTCGGCATGAAACTCATGACGATGGCGTCCGCGCTTGTGTTCTGTGTCTTCACATCAGCCACCGCGGGGAGTGCCGGCGCGCAGAAAGCGGCGCGCCCACGCCCGCCACGGCCACAGGCCGGCGTCATGCAGCCACGTCGTCAGGCGTTGGAGAAGCAGTTCCGGCAGCGTAGCGAGCAGGTGGTACGCGAGAAGTTGAACCTCAATGAAGATCAGGTCGCGCGCCTGCGCGCCGTGAACGGGAGTTTGGGCGCGCAGCGGAACGCACTGCTCCAGCAGGAGCGGTCGGTGCGACTCGACCTGCGCGACGAGATGGCAAAGGGGAGCGGCGCTGATCAGGCACGGGTCGCGCAGTTGCTGAGCGACGCGCATGGGCTGCAGGCGAAGCGCTTCGCCTTGCAGCAGACCGAGCAGCAGCAGCTTTCAACTTTCATGACCCCCGTTCAGGTGGCGCAGTACGTTGGACTCCAGGCGCAAATCCGCCAGAAGATGCGCGAGATGAAGCAGCAGGACCAGGGCGCCGATCTGCAGGGAACAGAGCCCTGACGGGGAGGTAGATCGGCTCAGCGGATTGTAGCCTTTGGCGCTGCCCCGCCGCTCGAATTACCGGGCGGGGGCGAGCGGAAACGTGTGTATTCTGTTCCGCGCTTTCGGCTGAGTAAGCGCCCGTGTTGCACTCGCACGCCCAACTGTCGTAACTTGTGGTCGCAACCCCGCCGTCGTAAGGCGTCCCCCCGGCCACAAAAGCATGCGACGTATAGGAACGGCAGCTGCGTTTGCAGCCTCACTGACCGCCGCCCGCGTACTGCCAGCACAGGATTCATCGCAGCTGCCGGTAGTGCACGCGATGTTGTTCGGCGACGTTTCGTACTTGGAGACGGACAGAAAGATTCCGTCCGGCTTCGAGATGGGGCAGGCCGTTGCGCACATCATAGTTTCCTTCAACGATCGGCTGAATTACTTCGGCGAGTTCACCGCTACTGCCCAACCGACCGGATACGCGTTTGAGGTCGAGCGGTCGATCCTGCGCTATGACTTCGATGACGCCGTAAAGATCTCGGCCGGCCGCTACCACACTCCGATCGGCTATTGGAACACCGCTTTTCACCACGGCGCGTGGTTGCAGACGACGGTGTCGCGGCCGGAAATGGTGAAATTCGGAAGCCAGCTTATTCCCACCCACTTTGTGGGCGCGTTCGCAGAAGGCAACCTCCCGTCAGGCGATCTGGGCCTTCAATACATGGCCGGCGTCGGCAACGGTCGCGGCAGCACCATCTCGCGAGCGGGTGACGCGGGCGATGTCAACGGGAGTCGCGCATGGACTGCGTCCATCTCGGCGCGGCCTGCGGCGTTGTTCGGGGCTCAGCTCGGCGTGGGATATTACCGTGACCGCGTTACCCCACTCGGTGGAGCTGCTGCCGCAGTGGAAGGGATATCGTCTGCGTACTTTGCGTGGCAGCGTGAACGACCGGAGTTCATCGCGGAATTCGTTCACTTCGATCATACTCCGACAAGCGGCGGTCCTAGCGCTCATGACGAGGCAGGCTACGTGCAGCTCGCGTACCGATTGCCGGGCGCGGCGCACCAGTTTAAGCCGTATGCACGTGCGGAACAGACGAACATCGCTTCCAACGATGTCATTTTCGCGCCACTCGCACTCGGATACAAGGGTGGGATCGGCGGAATACGCTACGATTTCAACCCGTTCGCGGCGCTGAAAGCAGAATATCGTCGGGAGCGATTCGAAGGCTTCAACTGGTCGAATGGCGCGTACGTACAGGCAAGCTTCACCGTGCCTGACCTCGGCGGCGGCGATCACAACGCGGGGCAGCTGTGACACTATCGAAGTTCTTCGACCGCCGCAGCTGCTTCGTGCCGGCCGTCGCGGTCGCGCTTTGTGCCTGCGGCGCACTGCATGCTTCTGCTGCGCACGCCCAGTCGCCGAGTGGCCACGCTGTCGCGATCGTGGTAAACCGAAAGAGTAGTGTGAGCGATCTCTCGTTCGCCGAGTTGCGTCGAATATTTCTCGGCCAGGAACAGTTCTGGCCGGACCGCTCGAAGGTGACGTTGCTCGTGCGAGCTCCCGTGTCCCACGAGAGGGCAGTGGTGCTCGATGAGATCTACCGCATGGATGAAGACCAATTCAGGCAGTACTGGATCGGCAAGATGTTTCGCGCGGAGGTGGCTGGAGGGCCAAAGATAGTTTACAGCTCGGACATGGCGATGAATCTCGTCGGCGCCATTCCCGGGTCGATCACGTTCGTCGCCGCGTCTGCGGTGCCCCCCGACGCTCGAGTGATTCGCATTGATGGCAAGTTGCCTTCGGATGCCGGCTATCCGCTTAAATAGCGCGCTTGACAGCGAACGTTGATGCGAAAGCCTGAGTGGCTGGCGGAGGTGATTGTACAATCGATCGCCGTGACAGTGAGCATCCTGCTTGCCCTCTGGGTAGGCCAGTGGAAAGAGCGTAGGACCGAACGGAACCTGGCGCGCGAATCCATGGAGAATTTCGTATCTGAAATCCACCAGAATGAGCTTCGGATGGACGATGTGCTGCCGTACCACGAGGCTCTGCAGTCAAATCTTCAACAAGTAGAAGCCGCACATTCCATTCATACGCAGGCCGACTTCCAGAGTGCGATCGGAATCGATGGATTGAGGCCCCCGTCTTTGCTGCAAACTGCATGGCAGACGGCGATCGCAACGGGTGCGCTCACGCATCTCGATTACGAAACGGTGGCGGCGCTCTCGCTCACCTACACGCTGCAGGATCGTTTTCGTGAGGATAGCCGCAGCGGGTTCCAGAATCTGATACAGGCCAGCGATTTCCGGCCGGGCGGTGCTGATCTGGCCGTGCACCGGGCGGATACGTACCTGCGCGAAGTGCTGAACTCCGAGCGCGATCTTCGTGCGACGTACAAGCAGGCCGAGCAGGTGCTCGTAAAGAAGCTCAAGGCCGTGGGTGTTGCGGCTACAGCGGACACGTCACGTACTCCAACGCTATCGTTTACCGGACAATGATACCGTACCGCAGTTCTGCGCCAGCGCCGCTCCGACACGGCGTCTGGCGCGCTGACGCGTTGAACATAATCGTCGCCGGGGTCGCCTTGGGGACACGAACGACCGAACGCACTTCATCAACCAGTTGTATCCGCTTGTCCGCCCCTGCTGTTCCGGTTGATGACTGAACTGCGTGAGTCGTTGCAAACCGCGCTTGGCTCGGCGTACACGCTTGATCGGGAACTAGGTGGCGGCGGGATGTCGCGCGTCTTCGTGGCACAGGATACAAGCCTCGAGCGGGATGTCGTCGTGAAGGCCTTGCTTCCAGAGCTCGCCACCGACGTGTCCGCGCAGCGGTTTGCGAGGGAGGTGCACGCTGCCGCGGTGCTTCAAAGCCCGCACATCGTGCCGGTGCTCTCGGCCGGCCATACAGCGGACGAGATTCCGTACTATATCATGCCATTCGTGCATGGCGAGACGCTGCGCTCGCGCCTCGAGCGCGGCCGCGTGCCGTATCCGGAGGCTGTGCAACTACTGTGCGACGTTGCGCGCGCGCTTGCCGCGGTGCACGGAGCCGAGATGGTGCATCGCGACATCAAGCCGGAGAATATTCTGTTGACTGCTGGTGCGGCGTCGGTAACGGATTTCGGAATTGCGCACGCCATACATGAGGCGCGAACTGACGCGTCAGACGACCCGACCCTGACCAGGCTTGGAACATCGCTCGGCACGCCGGGATACATGGCGCCGGAACAGGCGTGCGGCGACGCGGTCGATGCGCGGACCGACGTTTACTCATGGGGAGTCGTTGCGTACGAAACTATCGCCGGCCACCACCCTTTTCCGACGGCGCACACTGTCCAACGCCTAATAGCCGCGCAGATCGCCGAGCGTCCGATTGCTTTGTCGGCGCATTCCGCCAGCGCTCCGGCGTGGCTTTGCCGGCTCGTGATGACATGCCTTTCCAAGGAGCCTCAGCTGAGGCCGGCGGATGGCGCCGCCCTCGTCCACACTATGGAGTGGGGAGAAGCTGGCCAGGGCGGGGACGGGATCGGCGCAACTCTGCGCAGGCTGTTCGGACGAGCCTGACGCGGTTCAGCGAGCAACAGGGCGATGCTCCCACACGTGTGCGGGTCGCGTTATCTTCCGCATACCGAAGTAGCATTGCATCCAGCCCGGATGGCGGAATCGGTAGACGCAGGGGACTCAAAATCCCCCGATGGCAACATCGTGCGAGTTCGAGTCTCGCTCTGGGCACTTGCGCCATGGTGACGTTCGTTCGTGTGACGAGCAGCGCGACCCCTTTTCTTAATGAATGCAGCGCTGCGCAACATCTTTGTCACACAGAACTTCCCCCCTGAAAGCGGCGGCATGTCGCGCCGCCACGCGGAGCTGGTTGCGCGCTACGCGGAACCCATGGATGTGTCCACGGTAGCTGGATGCGACCCATCCAACCCTGATCAGTACTCCGGCAATCGGATCTACAGGCAAGGCTTTACCGCGAACACGGCAAAGCTTTTTCCCAATCAGGTGCGCTGGGGACACTGGCTGGCGTCACACTGCATGTCGCACGCGGGCGTGATTCACTGTGGCGAGATTCGGCCCACCGGCTACGCTGTGTGGTGGGCGCACTCGCGCGCACGCGTTCCGTATGTGATCTACGTGAATGGTGGAGACCTTCTCCGCGAGCGCCAGAAGGCTGCGCGTCACTGGAGCAAACGCGTCGCGGCGGTTCGCATCATGGGTAGCGCCGCCGGCGTTGTCGCCAACTCGGATTGGACCGCGGCACTCGCTCGCCACGTCATGGCCGAGATCGGAGTTGCCGATCCTCCGCCGGTGGCGGCGATCGATCTCGGGACCGATCCGCAACACTTCCATCCGTCCAAAGCGACGGGGGCGCTTCGCGCGCGTCTCGGAGTTGGCGACGCGCCCATGCTACTGTGTGTCGCGCGCCTGGTGCCGCACAAGGGCCAGGACACAGCAATCCGGATTCTGGCCGAGTTGTCGGGCGAATATCCAAGCCTCCACTTTGTCGTGGTCGGAAAGGGTGACGACGGCTCGAGACTGCGCTCGTTGGCAGCCGAACTTCAAGTCAGTGGGCGCGTGCATCTTGTCGGTCAGCTCGCCGATGCGGAACTTGCAGAGGCATACGCCGGCGCGACGGCCTACATCGGGATGTCGCGGCTCGACAACGACGTCAACGTCGAGGGATTCGGAATATCATTCGTCGAAGCATCCGCGAGCGCGCTGCCGGTGATCGCGGGCGATTCTGGCGGCGTCAGATCGGCCGTGCGCGACAGCGAAACGGGTCTCGTCGTGTCGCCAACCGACGTTGCCGCTGGAGCGCAGGCGGTGCGCCAGATTCTGGGAAACGGTGCGCTCCGCGCGCGCATGCGTTCGACCGCGCGCCAATCGGTGGAAACCCATTTCAACTGGGACCGCGTAGCCTCGGAGACATTGGCGTTCGTTCGTGACTGCGTGCACGCCAGGCGCGTCGTGTCAGATTGACAACCATTTTGCATACTGATTCATTACAACACAGGTAGCGTCGCCAACAGTCTTCCCTGGAAATGAAATGAGCTCGATGAATCGCACGATCGATGGCGAGGTGCTGGTGCAGCATCTGTCACAGGACGAGCTCACCATAGACCGCGAGCTTCTCGCCGCACGCGGGCGTTCGGCGCGCACGCTCATAAAGGAAGGGCCGATGCGGCTGGTGTTGATGGCGCTCTCGCCCGGCGGTGATCTTCCGGCGCACAGCACCGACGAGCCCGTGACGATCCACGTTACCGATGGCCAGGTCGTATTCCGCGCGCTCGGCAACGAGTACTGGCTGTCGAAAGGCGACGTTCTGATGTTCGCGGCGAATGTGGAGCATTCGGCAACTTCGGACACTGGATGCGTCTTTCTTCTCACTGTCGTCCGGACGAGCACGAGCGGCGGTTCGCATGCCGACCCTCCCGCATGAATGGGTCATGACTCCAGCATGATTCCACCGATGTCGCACTCGCGGGACATCAGCGACGCAGATCTGCACGATACGCTTACATCGTTCTACGCGAGCGTTGCCGAGCAACCGCTCCTGCGCCCCTACTTCGAAACGCTGGACATGGCTCAACACATGCCGCGAATCGTCGCGTTCTGGTCGACGCTTCTCTTTCACACGCGACAGTACACCGGTAACGCATTCCGTCCACATCTCGAGATGCCGGGACTCGACACGGAGCACTTCGCGATCTGGGTGGCGACGCTTGAACGCGTCGTGGATGCACGGTTCGACGGGCCGATTGCATCGCTGATGAAGGAGCTGGCACACAGAATTGCGTACAGCATGCAGCTTCGGCTGGGGATTGCGCCATTTGAGGCCTTCAGGCCCGCGACGTGACAGCCGGCCCTGAGCGCTGCCTCAGCGAGCGGGGCGACACAGGTCGGCGTAGATAGCTCCGAAGAAACTCCTGGTGTCGACTCTCGCGGGCTCGTCGTGGGTAACGGGGACGTTGAGCACAACCGAATCGCGCAGCAGGTACTGCACGGAAAGCACTCTTCGGGTCCGGTGAACGCAGTCGAACTCGTTTCTACCCACTACGGTGTCGAACGTCAACGTGTCGCCACCGGCAAGAAACTGCCGCGGCTTCGGATCTATCGATTTCACCCAGACGGTCCGGAGCGACGATGTGCGCACGATTGAGGTCGTGTCCATGAACATCGCTGCACCACCAATCGCACCGATGCCTACCCACGCGTCCTGCGCCCGTGCCGCGGCCGGCCCGAGCTGCACTGACGCGGCGATAGCCACCACCAAAGCTGCGCGCATGCAGAGAAACTAAAGGCCGGCGCGCGCCGCGGCCATTTCGAGTCATGCTCGGCTGGCCCATGACAACGCACCGGCGTAACTTTCTCGGGCTCAACCTCCCTGAACCACGAATCCGAGAATGGCCACGTACAAGCACGCCACGGTGCCGTCCAGCGGCGACCAAATCACCTACGCTGCCGGCAAGCTCCAAGTCCCGAACAATCCGGTCATACCGTTCATTGAGGGAGACGGCACCGGCCCCGACATCTGGGCAGCGTCAGTCAGCGTCTTCGATGCGGCCGTGCAGAAGGCATATGGCAGCGAGCGACGCATAGCTTGGATGGAAGTGTTCGCCGGCGAGAAGGCGTTCAAGAATTTCGGGAACTGGCTCCCCGACGAGACGGTGGACGCTTTCGCGGAGTTTCGTGTCTCGATCAAGGGGCCCCTCACGACTCCCGTCGGCGGCGGGATCCGGTCGCTGAATGTGACCCTCAGGCAGGTGCTCGATCTTTACGCGTGCATCCGGCCGGTCCGGTACTTCGAGGGTGTCGGTGCGCCCGTGAAGGAGCCCGAAAAGGTGAACGTGGTGATCTTTCGTGAGAATACCGAGGACGTGTACGCGGGGATCGAGTACAAGGCCGGCTCCACGGAGGCGAACGCGCTGCGCGATTTTTTGCACGACTCCTTCGGCGCGAACATCCGGGAAAACTCCGCGATCGGGATCAAGCCGATGAGCAAATTCGGCTCACAGCGGCTCGTCGAGATGGCGCTTGCATATGCAGTCGCGAACCGGAAGCCGTCGCTGACGCTCGTGCACAAAGGCAACATCATGAAGTTCACGGAAGGCGCATTCCGAGACTGGGGCTACGAAGTCGCGCGCGATAAATTCGGCGCCGAAACTGTCGCGGAGAGCGAGGTAAAGGGCGACAGACCTGCTGACCGAGTCGTAGTTGGGGACAGGATCGCCGATTCCATGTTCCAGCAGCTACTTCTCCGGCCCGCCGAATACTCGGTGCTCGCCACGCCCAACCTGAATGGGGACTATCTCTCCGATGCCGCGGCCGCTCAGGTCGGAGGGCTCGGCATCGCGCCCGGCGGCAACGTCGGCGACGGGATCGCGGTTTTCGAGGCGACACATGGGACGGCACCCAAGTACGCAGGGCTCAACAAGATCAATCCCGGCAGCGTCATACTCTCCGGCGTAATGATGCTGGAGCACATGGGCTGGCACGACGCCGCGCAGCTGATCGTCGCCGGCGTGGAAAGCGCGATCAAGTCACGTACGGTGACCTACGATCTGGCTCGCCAGATGCCGGGCGCGACGGAAGTTTCGACTTCCGGGTTCGGAGATGCGATCATCAGGGGGATGCACGCGTGACGCCCACTTGTTGGAGCGAAACGTGAGCCGGCCTTTCACGGTCAGGCTCGGTGCCGACTTGATGGCCCCGGATGCGACGATTCTGTTCATCGCGCTCCCCGCCGGAACCGGGTCGGCGGTCGACGCAGATACCTCGATCGCCGCGCTCGATGCTGATATGGGGGGCGCCATCGAAAGTGCGCTTGCGCAGCGCGACTTTCGTGGCGCGCGCGATGAGATTCTGTTTCTGAGCGGCCCGCGTTCCGGTCCGCGCCGCGTCGCACTTATCGGACTTGGCGCGACACCGGTCTCGGTGCATGCCCTTCGCCGCGCCGCCGCACTCGCAGCGAGAACGGCGGGCAAGTTGGGCGCAACGACGATCGCGATTAGCGCGGGCGTACAATCACCCACGCACGTGGAAGCCGTCGCCGCAGGTCTTCATTCTGGCGCGTGGCACTATCTGGATACGAAGACACTTCCACCGGAAGCTGAACGGCGAGCAACGCTGTCATCGGCGATGATAGTGGCGGAGAGCAGTGCCGAGAACGCGGCCGCGCTGTCGTTCGGTAACGCGATCGGCGCAGGCACGTCGCTCGCGCGCACGCTTGGCATGACGCCTGGCAACATCTGCACACCGGATCTTCTCGCGTCCACCGCGCGCGACGTTGCAACCCGTTACGGTATGAAGTACACCGTTCTCGACCGTGCCGGACTCGTAGCCGAGGGCATGGGCTCGTTCCTCGCTGTTGCGCAGGGCACGCCGCAGGACCCGAAGCTGGTGGCCATCGAACATCGCGGCGGGGCCGACGGCGATTCGCCCGTCGTGCTGGTTGGCAAGGGAATCTGTTTTGACTCCGGCGGGATATCGATAAAGCCCGCCGCCGGAATGGAGTGGATGAAATTCGATATGAGCGGCGCCGGCGGTGTTATCGGGGCCATGGAGGCCATCGGCGCGATGAAACTTCCAATCAATGTCGTCGGCGTGTTCGGAGCGACGACCAACATGCCGTCGGGGAGTGCGATGAATCCCGGCGACGTCGTCCGCAGCCAGCTTGGCAAGTACATCGAAATTGTAAATACGGATGCGGAAGGGAGGCTCGTGCTTGCTGATCTTCTCTCGTACGTGCGTCGATTCAACCCGGCGGCCGTGATCGACGCGGCGACTCTCACTGGGGCGTGCGTCATCGCGCTGGGGCACACGGCTACGGGAGTTTTCGGCGCGGACCAGGCCCTGGTCGATGAAGTGCTCGTTGCGGCGGAGCGCGCGGGCGAGCGCGGCTGGCAGCTCCCCTTGTGGGATGACTACACGGAGCTGATCAAGTCCGACGTTGCGGACATAAAGAATTCCGGCGGCCGCGCCGCCGGAGCTGTTACTGCCGCGGCTTTTCTCAAGGAGTTCGCCGGAGACTACCCGTGGGTACACCTTGACGTGGCGGGCACGGCGTATTCGGAGACTGACCTCGGCTTCATTCCAAAGGGACCGACCGGTGTGCCAGTAGGGACGTTCGTCGAGTTCGTTCGAGCCCGCTGCAAGAGTTGATGGCGCTGCGTCGCTTGCGCGTTACTCTCTCGGACGCGCGCTCCGCGACCGCGTTCGCACTGACGCTCATGTGCGCGGCCTCCGCTGTAGCGGGGGCGCAGGCAGGTACGCGTGACACGCTACCGACTCCCGCGGAAGACGCGGCGCCCAAAGCGCAACGCAAGGACAGCATTCAGGCGCGGATTGGGCGCGACGCCGTCACGCCATCGCTCGAGATCGGGCAGTCGTTCACTTACGACCGCGACCAGCTTTTCGCGAGTGGCGCGATCACGCTGGGCGATCTGCTGGACCGAATCCCCGCGTTCACGACATTTCGGACCGGGTGGCTTGCCGCACCGCAAGCGGCGGCGGTTGGAGGTGACTTCTCGCGAGTTCGCATTTTTATCGACGGAATCGAGCGCGACGATCTCGAGCCGCGAAACGGCGTCGCACCGGACCTCAGCACGGTTCCGATCTGGATGCTCCAGACGCTGTCGCTAGCGCGCAGCGCCAACGAGCTGCGCGTCGATCTGAGAACTTGGGAGTACGACGGTACCGCGCCCTACACGCGTATCGACGCACTCACAGGCGATCTCAATACAAATCTGTACCGCGCGTTCTACGGTAAGCGCTTCTACAATGGCGCGGCCCTCCAGGTCGCGCTGCAACAGTTCGGCGTTACCGACGCGCGCAACGGCGGCGGTGGCCAGGATTTCGGCGGAATGGTCAGGTACGGAATCGGCCGGCCCAATTGGAGTCTGGATGTCACTGCAACCAGAGCGAACGACTCGCGCATCGTCACTTCGCGCTACCTGTTTGGCCAGGCCATGCCCGGATACCGCGCTGCGAGCACGCTTGCCTACATTCGCGCGGCGATCGGTCGCGAGGGTAGCGGGCCGTTCCTTCAGCTGGTCGCGTCCACGCAGATTCTGAAGGAGAGCAGCCCGCATTATGACTCGCTCACCGCGCGGCAGTACGGCTTCGCGTCCGATACCGTGGACTCGCTCGCATCCGTAGCGCAGTACATCGCGACCGCGGGATTCGACGCTGGCGGCGGCCGGCTACGGCTCATCGAGCGATACCGGACCAGACTCGGGAAAGCATACAGTTCGCCGAGCGCGACGTTCGACCTCACCAACGCGTGGTTCTCCGCCAATGCGATGGCGGAGCGCGACGGGTATGCGGGGCTCACGCGCGTGGAGGCCGGGGCGAGGCTCACACCGCTTCCGTTTATTGCAGTACTCGGTTACGTGGGCCAGCGCTCGCCGTTCGGCCTGCCGGCGCCGGGCTTTCTTGCGCAGCCTACCTCTCGGAGCGCGCGAGTGGAGGCGGGCCTCCGAATAGTGCCGGCCGGTCTCTGGCTCACCGCCGGCGTCGTAACCCGTGACACCGCGGTTCTGGTGCCGTCGGCGCTCTGGGACACCGCCTTCGTGGCGGTGCCTGTCGGCAGTCAAACCGGCACGACAGTCGGCCTGCACGGCCCCGTGGGCCGAGGGTTCAGCATCGATGCGACGGCGATCCAGTGGAAGCAGCTATACCCGTACACGCCGAAAACCGAGGCGCACGCAGACGTTCGTTTCTACACCGAATGGTTATCGCGTTTTCCAACCGGAAACTTTTCGTTTCTGTTCCAACCCGGAATCGACTATCGGACGGCCGCGCCGTTTCCGGAATCCGGCGGTAACAGGCTCGCCATGCCGAGCCGGGCCGTATCGCTCCTTGTAGAGCTACGAATCCTGCGAGGAGTGCTGAGCTTCCAGCGCCGGAACCTGCTCGGCGCCATCTATGACCAGGTCCCCGGGTACCTGATGCCCCGACCGGTGAACGTGTACGGAGTGCGCTGGTACTTCTTCAACTGACCTGCGCGATCGCCAAATTTGACAAAGTCGTTGTGCGGCAATAACTTAGTAGGCTGCACATGATCAAGAGCATGACCGGATTCGGGGCTGCGGAAGGCACGGTTGGCGCGCGACGCGTCTCCGTGGAGATTCGCGCGGTGAACCATCGATTTTTCAATCCGGCCATCAAACTTCCGTCCCGCATGTCGCAGTGGGAGGGTGACATCCGCGAGTCGCTGCGAAAGCGGTTCGGCCGCGGGCATGTAAGCCTTTCCGCGCGTGTCGAGACCGATTCGGATCGTGCAGTCGTAATGGACGAGCATCGGATTTCGGAGTACGTCGCGCAGTTGCGCGGTCTCAAGGAACGGCTTGGACTGGCCGGCGAGGTCGATCTGGCGACAGTGATGCGACTCCCGGACGTGTTATCATCGCCTGACTACGACGCCGACGATACGGGAACGGTGGACGAGCTTCTGGCCATCACCAACAGCGCCGCGAACGGGCTGGACTTGATGCGCGATGCCGAAGGAGCGCGCGTTGCACAGTTCCTGGAAGAGCACCTTGTGATCATCGAGCAGGCGCTGTCACGAGTCAGGCAGCGTGCGCCACAACGGCTGGTCGAGCAGCAGCGGCGTATGCAGACCTCGGTCGCGGAGTTGGCGAAAGGCGTGACGGTGGATCCGCAACGGCTGGCGCAGGAGATAGCGATTCTCGCCGACAGGATCGACCTTTCGGAAGAGCTGAACCGATTTGCAGCGCACATCGCAGCATTCCGCGTTGCGCTTGCTGACTCATCGGCCGCGGGAGTGGGGAAGCGGCTCGGTTTCCTGATTCAGGAGATGCTTCGGGAAGCGAACACGGCGGGTGCAAAGGCGAACGATTCGGCGATTGTTGCCGACGTAGTAGTGATGAAGGAAGAGCTCGAGCGACTGCGCGAGCAGAGCGAGAACGTGGAGTGACACCATTTCCGGTCATTCTCTCCGCGCCATCGGGCGCAGGCAAGACGACGATCGCGAGACGGCTGCTGGAAATCAGGACGGACATTGGATATTCGGTGTCGGCGACGACACGCAGACCGAGACCGGGCGAGGTTGACGGGATCGCTTATCGCTTCTTGAGTGAGGACGAGTTTGGGCAAGCCGTCAACGCGGGCGAGTTCGCCGAGTACGCGCGGGTGCACGGGAATTTGTATGGCACGCTGCGGAGCGAGGTTGCGAGGGTGATCGCAACCGGGCGCCACGTGGTGATGGATATAGATGTTCAGGGTGCGACGCAGTTTGCGGCGGCATTCCCTGACGCGGTGCGGATATTCATCCTGCCGCCGTCGGGCGAGACGCTGATCAGTCGTCTCACGGGGCGCGGGACCGAAGACCAGAATACGGTTGCGACGCGATTGCGCGACGCGATCAGCGAGATCGGCGTGCTGCGGGAGTTCGAGTACGTCGTCGTAAATGACGAACTCGATCGCGCAGTAATGCAGGTCTGCAGTATCATCGACGCGGAATGTCTCCGGCTTGTGAATTCGCCGGAGAGTGCCCGCGTCGCGGCCGAAACGATCGCTGCCCTCCAGGCAGAACTGCCTCACTCCTAACAGAGAGCTCAATGCGAGTTTACACACCGGACGACGTCGCCGCACATGCGACCAACAAGTATCTTGGCGTTCTTGTCGCGGCAAAGTTCGCGCGCGTCCTGAACGAATTCCCGCGCGACCGGTCCGCACCGGGCGAGAAGAAGCTCACCACGCGCGCGCTGGACGAGCTCGCTGCAGGTGAGATCGATTACCACGTGGTTCCGCGCCGCCGGCAGGAGTAGCACTGCGCGAGATCCGGGGGCGGCGAGTCGTCCTTGGCGTCACCGGAGGCATCGCCAGCTACAAGTCGGTGACTCTGGCGCGCCTTCTGGCACAGGCCGGCGCGGAAGTGGATGTCGTGATGACGGTGGGCGCACAGAAGTTCGTGGGGCCTGTGACCTTCGAGGGCGTCACTGGGCGACGCGTACATAGCGATATTTTTCAAGCCGGCGACGCGCTCTCCCACATCCGACTGGCACGTGACGCCGCGGTGATCGTAGTCGCGCCCGCGACCGCCGATTTTCTGGCTCGTGCCGCGCAGGGACGCTCAGACGACCTGCTGACGGCGTTGCTACTCGCCGCGCGCTGCCCGATCCTTGTTGTCCCGGCGATGAACGATCGCATGTGGGCGCATCCGCAAACGGCCCGCAATGCAGCGCACCTCCGTGACATCGGATACCATGTGATGGAGCCCGACGTCGGTCCGCTTGCGTTTAACGAGGGTGAGGGGCCCGGACGGATGCCGGAACCGGATGCGATTGCGGACGAGCTGGGTCGGCTGCTGCGCGGAAGCTCCAGTTTGGCAGGCAGGCGAGTGCTCGTCACCGCGGGCGCGACGCGGGAGCCGATCGACCCGGTCCGCTTCATCTCCAACTCCAGCAGCGGCAGAATGGGTATCGCCGTCGCGAGCGCGGCATTTGCGCGCGGCGCCGACGTGACGCTTATCGTCGGAGCCGTTGAGGTTCCGCTGCCAGTCGGGCCGAAAGCGATTACCGTCAGTACTACCGATGAAATGTTGCGCGCGGTGTCGGCCTCGCTGGCGGTTGCCGACGTGCTGATAATGGCCGCCGCACCGGCGGACTTCAGGCCGGCTGACGTCGCGGAAGGAAAGATCAAGAAAGCGACCGGCCCACAATCGATTTCGCTCGCTCCAACAGCGGACATTCTAGCCTCGACGAAATCAGAGCGGCGTCCCGAAGCTATCGTCGTCGGGTTTGCATTGGAAACCGACGCCCTGCTCGACAACGCCCGAGCGAAGCTTCGAGCGAAACAGCTCGACATCGTAGTCGCGAATCGCGCCGGTGTTGCTGGCGAAGGATTGGGCGCAGTCACCAACCGCGTGACATTCGTGACCGCGACCGGCGACGAGGCGTTGCCGCTGCTGACCAAGTCTGCGGTCGCGGAGACGCTGCTCGACCGAATCGAAGGAATGTTGAATGGACGCTAGGGCGCGGCTGCGCGCGTATCTGGAGCAACGGCGTGAGCTCGGCGAGTCCGAGTTCGTGCTGGACGGAATGAGTATCGAGGATGCCTTGGGTGCGATCGACAAACTTCGCGCTTCGTCGCCTTCGCGGCCGGCTCGCTCAGCGCCACCGCGTGCGGCGCGTGCGGCGCGTGAGCCGCGTGAGCCGCGTGAGCCGCGTGAGCCCATCGAGGCGGCGCAGAAGAAGTCGCCTTCGCTGCCGACCGCCCAGTTGCGGACGAGTGACAATCCGCCAACACCAGCGCAAGTCAGCGCACCAGCCGCAGTTGAAGGTGATCCGACGGCCGCGGCGACGAACTTTACGCCGAGTCAGGGCATCGTGGTCGGACACGCGAACGGTACGCTGTTCGAGCAGAATCCATTTCAGGGCGTTACGTCGTTGGGGGCGCTCGCCGAGTTGATCGCCAGCTGCACCCGTTGTCCACTCCATCTGACCGCGCGCTGCGCAGTGCCCGGCGACGGCGATTCGAGCGCCGATTTCATGTGCGTCGGCGAGGCTCCAGGCGCCAACGAAGATGAAACCGGACATCCGTTCGTGGGGCAGGCGGGAGGGCTTCTCACCAAGATTCTCGCCGCGATCGATCTGACGCGGGAGCAGGTGTTCATCACCAACGTTCTCAAGCATCGGCCCCCGGGAAACCGCAATCCGCAGCCAGACGAAGTAGAGGCGTGCAGCCCCTATCTGGTGCGCCAGATTCAGATCGTCCAGCCAAAAGTCATTCTGGCGCTCGGCACGTTCGCGGCGCAAACTCTACTGCAGACAAAGACGCCGATCGGAAAGCTCAGGGGCTCGGTGCACCGTTATTACGGGATTCCGCTCATCGTCACCTACCATCCGGCCGCCCTGCTGCGCAATCCGGCCTGGAAGCGCCCAACCTGGGAAGATGTCAAGCTCGCCAGACACGTACTCGATACCTCGAAGTCTTGAAGTGACGTCCGGTCGCGATCCCTATCGCGATCGGACGCCACCGTACTCGGAAGCGGCGGAACAGGCCGTGCTATCGGCGATGCTGCTCGACGCCGACGCGATGTTGCGCGCAACGGAGTTCGTCGACGAGTCGATGTTCTACCGCGAGTCGCATCGCCGGATCTTTCGGGCGATGCTGTCGCTCTCGGAGCGTGGCGAGGTAATCGACCCGCTCACGCTGAGCGAGGAGCTGTCGCGCAGAAACGAGCTTGAAGCAGCCGGCGGTCGCGAGTACGTCGCGTACCTGGTGGACGTCGTGCCGACTGCCGCGAACGTCGAATACCACGCGCGGATCGTGCGCGAGAAGGCACTGCGTCGGCGGCTTATCGAGGTGTCGACGGCTATAGTGACCGAGGCGTTTGAATCGCCCTTGCCTGCGGCCGAGCTGCTCGACGCAGCCGAGCACAGCATCTTCGAGGTCAACCAGAGTCGCGGCACCGAAGGGTTCACGCGAGTAAAGGAGCTGATGTACGAGGCGATGGAGCGCATCGAGCAGCTCCACCTCGCGGGCGAGTCGGTGACCGGTGTGCCGAGTGGATTCCGTGATCTGGATGAGATTACCGCGGGCTTCCAACCGTCGGAGCTTATCATCGTTGCCGCGCGGCCGTCGATGGGAAAGACGGCGTTCTGCCTCAACATCGCGCAGAACGCTGCGCTGGACGCAAAGACTCCGGTGGCATTTTTCTCGCTCGAAATGAGCAAGCAGTCGCTACTGCAGCGCATGCTTACGAGCGAGGCTCGGGTAGATGCACAGCGGTTGCGCAAGGGCAAGCTGCGTGACGACGAATTCGTGCAGTTGGGCCGCGCCGCTGGGCTGCTCAGTCAGGCGCCGGTGTGGATCGATGATACTCCGGCCATCTCGTTGCTGGAGATGCGGTCCAAGGCGCGACGATTGAAAGCGGAGAACGACATCGGACTCATAATTGTGGACTACCTGCAGCTCATGGTGGGGCCGCCCTCGTCGGAAAACCGGCAGCAGGAAATAAGCACGATCTCGCGTTCGCTCAAGGCGCTCGCGCGCGAGCTGCGCGTGCCGGTAATCGCACTTTCGCAACTGAGTCGCGCACCTGAACAGCGCGCTGGCGACAACAAGCGTCCCCAACTTTCCGACCTTCGCGAGTCCGGAGCCATCGAGCAGGACGCCGACGTCGTGATGTTCCTGTACCGGCAGGAGTACTATGACGTTCTCGAAGGCAAGGATCCGAGCCAACCGGACAAGGACGGCAAGACCTCGCAGGGGCTCGCCGAGGTGATTGTTGGAAAGCAGCGAAACGGGCCGACCGGGAACGTGACGTTGTTTTTCAACCGCCAATACACCCGCTTCGAGAATTACTCCGGCCGGCAATCCGGGAGCAGCACCGGAGGCGGGCAGGGGAACTAGTGACCGCAAAGGCGAAGACTATCTACCGATGCACCAACTGCGGCGCCGATCATCCCAAGTGGGCCGGCCGTTGCGAGGTGTGCGGCGACTGGAACACGCTCGTCGAGGAGATGGTCTCCGCGCCCGCTTCGGCGAGCGGAGCCGCTGCGCGGCGTCGTGGCGGCGCTTCATCGTTGTCCGCAGGCGGTGCGGTCGTGAGTGCACCGCGTCTGCGCGACGTGCACGGCTCGGAAGCGCGCCGCTGGAAGACCGGAATTGGAGAGTTCGACTTTGTGCTGGGCGGCGGGATCGTGCCGGGCTCAGTGGTGCTGATCGGCGGAGAGCCGGGCATTGGCAAGTCGACACTGTTGCTGCAGGTTGCGGCGACATTGCAGGGCGGCAACCATGAAGTTCTTTACGTCTCAGGCGAGGAATCGCCACTGCAGGTCAAGCTGAGGGCTGACAGATTGGGTGACTCCGCGCAGAATGTCGCGCTCCTCAGCGAGACGAACCTGGAGACGATACTCGCGACTGCAGCGTCGTGTGCGCCGGCTGTGATGATCGTCGATTCGATTCAGACGGTCTTCACTTCGGATCTGGAAGGTGCGCCCGGCAATGTGGGACAGGTGCGCGAGTCCGCAGCGCGCCTCATGCACTTCGCCAAGGCATCCGGCACGAGTGTGTTCCTCGTTGGCCACGTCACGAAAGGCGGTGGTATCGCGGGGCCGAAGACGCTTGAGCATATCGTTGACACCGTGCTGTATTTCGAAGGAGAGGGGACGCTGGATCACCGCGTATTGCGGGCGACAAAGAACCGTTTCGGAAGCGTGGACGAGATCGGCGTGTTCAGAATGCATGGCAACGGTCTCGAGCCTGTGGTAAACCCGTCTGAGCTGTTCCTCAGCGATCGCCATGACATCGCGTCGGGTAGCGCGGTGACAGCGCTCCTCGAAGGTTCCCGCCCGATACTCATCGAAGTCCAGGCGCTTGCTGCCAAGGCGGGCTACGGAACTCCGCAGCGCGTGGCGACCGGTTTTGACGGACGCAAGTTGGCGTTGCTCCTTGCGGTACTGGACAAGCGGGCGGGGCTCGCATTCTCCTCGCTCGACGTATTCATCAACGTCGTAGGCGGCGTGCAGCTGCGTGAGCCGGCTGGAGATCTCGCTGTTGCTGCAGCGCTCGCCTCAAGTGTGTACGATCGCGCGCTGCCGCCGGACGCGGTCTTCATCGGCGAGGTCGGGCTCGGCGGCGAGATTCGCCCGGTGGCGCAGACCGAGCGACGCCTGACGGAAGCGGCGAAAATGGGGATGACAAACGCCTTCATCGCGCAGAAATCGGCGGCGGGCCGAATTCCGAAAGGTGTACACGCTACAGGAGTTGCGACGGTGGGTGAGATGTTCCGGCGGCTGTTCGCGTGACCGCGGTACAGGACGTCGGCGTGGTCATCGTCGCGGGCGGTACCGGATCGCGCACCGGGTCAACGGAGCTGAAGCAGTTCCGATGGGTAGCCGGAAAGCCGATGCTGTTGCACAGTATTCAGCTATTCCAGCGACGCGCGGACGTGTGCATGGTGGTGGCCGTGTTGCCGAAGCAGTACGCCGGGGACCCGCCCCCCTGGATCTTCCAGAGTGACCTGAGCAGGCTGCTCATTGGTGTCGGCGGCGCGCACCGAGGAGCGTCCGTTCGCAACGGACTCGACGATCTCCCATCAGAGGCTCGCATTGTCGTCATTCATGACGCGGCGCGCCCCTTTGTCAGGGAGGACACCATCGATGCGGCAGTCGAAGCTGCACGCGGCGGTGCGGGTGCGGTCGCCGCTATTCAGGAGGTGGACACGCTCAAGCGGGTTGCGGATACCGGCGAGATAACCCAACACGTCGCGCGTACCGGACTCTGGCGGGCACAGACACCGCAGGCATTTCCGCGTGATATGATTGACGACGCAACGCGCAGAGCGAACAGGGACGATTTCGTCGCGACGGACGACGCCGCTCTCTGCACGCACTACGGATACCGTGTGGTGGTCGTGACCGGCAGCGAGACGGCGATGAAGATTACGACCGAAGCCGATTTTGAGCGTGCTGAACTCTTGAGTGTTCTGACACGATGAGCATACCTTCGCTCGCGGTGCCGTTCTGGTCTGCGGCGGAAGTGGACGCGTCGCTCCGCGCCACGATCGCGCATCTGAATGACCGGCGAGTGCTGGCGTATCCGACCGAAACTGTGTACGGGCTTGGCGGAGGCGCAGATTTCGAGTCGGTACGAAATCTCGTCGCGCTCAAGTCTCGGCCTCCCGGCAAACCGTTTCTCATGCTCGTCGCCGGCGTGGATATGCTGGCGCGGCTGGACCTGCGCCTGACGCACGCAGCATCGATGCTTGCTGCGCGCTTCTGGCCCGGTCCGCTGACTCTCGTACTTCCAGGCGGAGAGAAGCGCGTGCCGCCCGAGCTGCGCGGACCTGAGGGCGGCGTCGCTGTACGATGGACGTCGCATGCGTCGCTGGCGCGGCTGATCCGCGCTTATGGAGACCCGATCACTTCGACGAGCGCGAACAGGCCCGGTACCCCTCCGGCAGATAGCGCAGCGACGATCGTTCGCGACTGGAGGGATGCGATAACGTCGGGGAGACTTCGGGTGCTTGACGGCGGAACGCTCGAGCAGTCCGAACCCTCCACCGTGGTAGATTGCATGGGGCAGCGGCCGCGTATCATCCGCCCAGGCGCGATTTCAGCAGCAACGTTGAGATCAGCCGCCCCGACTCTCGTACCGACGGCGTGAGCGAGTGAACGTAATTTTTGTCTGCACCGGCAACACTTGCAGGAGCCCGCTCGCAGAGGCATTCGCGCGCCGCAGCGCTCAGCGGCGCGGACTCGATGTCACGTTCACGAGCGCCGGCATCGGGGCGGCGCTGGGCTCGCCTGCGAACGACGGCGCAATTCTGGTTGGGCTCGAGCGCGGCGTGGACCTTTCGCGACACCGGAGCCGCCCGCTGCTTCCGGCGGCCGTCGGGCCTGACACGGTGGTGCTCGTCATGGCGTCGGGACATCTTGCGGGTGTGCACTCCATGGTGCCGGACGCGCGCGTTTACCTGATCGATGAGTATGCGTCGCACGGCGCCTCTGTGCGACCCGTCGCCGATCCGTACGGCGGGGATCTGGGCGACTACCGGGCCGCGGCGGATGCGATTGAGGAGATGCTTGACGGAGTGCTGGATCGCCTCATGTCAGAGCGTGCGACCGGCACGTCGTGAACCGGCCTTCCCGACTCGTCCTGCTGGGCAATCCGACGGCGCACTCGCTGTCTCCGCGAATTCACAACGCCGCGCTGCACGCGGCGGGCATAGACCTCCAATACGTTGCGATGGACATCGCGCCCTCGCAACTGCGTTCGACGCTCCGAACGCTGCGCGGTCAGGGCGGCGCAGGCAATCTTACGATTCCGTTCAAGCAGGCCGCGTTCGAGCTGTGCGATCATGTAACAAGCATTGCGGCGCGCGCGGGCGCCGTGAACACCTTCTGGGTGCAGGACGGCTCCCTCATTGGTGACAACACCGATGTTGCCGGTTTCGACTTCGCCGTGGGCGAGTTGCTCGAGAGTGCGCACGCGGACACTCCGAAGCGCGTGACGGTCATTGGCTCCGGGGGCGCGGCCGCGGCGGTCGCTGCCGCGATTGACGATTGGGAGGGCACGGAGCTTGTCATCTGGAGCCGCAACCCAGTCCAGGCTGCCGCACTTGCGCAACGATACGCTCGCGCGCGCGTTGAAGTTGCACTGTCGAACGCGGTAAAGGGTGCCGATCTTGTCGTCAATGCGACACCGATCGGTATGGCGGACGACGAGCAGCCGATCCCGATTCCGTTGCTCCCGAAGAAGTGCCCGGTCCTCGACCTTGTGTACCGGCGCGGCGAGACGCCATGGGTGCGCGCTGCCAGGAACGCCGGTCATCCGGCCTCTGACGGCCTCCCGATGCTCGTCGAGCAGGCCGCGCGCTCGTTTCGCCGCTGGCTGGGCGTCGAGCCGAACCGGGAAGTGATGTGGGGCGCGTTGGGCTGAGCGCTGGCTTTAGAGCGTCCTTGCACCGCGCCCTGACGGCAACGCTGGACTTCGCACTTCCGAGGAGCTGCGTCTGCTGCGATTCGCCGCTCGACTCGGCCTCCGATCCACTGGTCTGCATCACGTGCGTATCCCGACTCGCCCGCCTTCCGGCTCCCCAGTGCCAGAGGTGCGGCCACCCCTTGGCGACCGGGTCGTGCCGGTGGTGCGACCTGCTTCCACCCTTCGTGCGCGCCGCGAGATCGGTGTGCTGGGTGCCGGGCGGAACGGCGGGCGACATGCTTCACGGTCTCAAGTACGGCGGCTGGAAAGGTCTTGCAGAGCCAATGGCAGAGCAAATGAGCCGCCTCCCATTCCCTCGCGACGTGGTTGAAGAACGGAGCCTTGTAGTGCCGGTCCCGCTTGCGGCATCCCGGCACAGGGAG
>JALYTX010000004.1 GCA_030854055.1 Gemmatimonadota bacterium
GCGTGGCGGCGCACAGGCAATGCAACGAGCAGCGCGCGATACCACGCCAAACGCAACGGCGACAGTCCATGTGGAGATCATTTACACCTGCAAACTTGGGACGTACGCGCGACTCTTCGTCCATGGATCCCGGCCTTCGTCGGGATGACGATGTCCTTCGACACCAGCCTTCGTCGGGATGACGATGTCGTTCGACGCCAACCTTCGGCGGGATGACGTATCCCTTCGGCGGGACGACGATGTCCTTCGACACCAGCCTTCGCCGGGATGACAAACTGCTCCACTCTCCCTGCATTCAGCGAAGCGCCCCAAAAAAAAGAGCCCCGATCGCTCGGGGCTCCCACAAACTCTCGCTTCTGGATCCTTACGCTGCCTTGTATGCGTCGTCCGAGATGTCCGGCGCAGGTCCCCAGACGTAGGTCGAGAAAACCGGTCTGGGTTCTTCGCGTGAGCCACTCGATATGATGATGCCGATCGGCTCTTCCGAACGCGGCAGGTCTTTCTTTCGGGTCATGTTGATTGTCTCCTTCATCACCGTCAACAACGCAGGGCAGGGGCCACGTTCCGCGCTCGACTCGCCGGCATGACAACTCGTTCGCGCGTAACGGCTTACGAATTTTTCCCTTACTACCGCCCAAACGGCACGCATACGATTGGACACACAGAAAACGAACGGCCCGTGTCGAAGTGACACGGGCCGTTCATCGTATAGTACCGTGCGCCATCCGCCCTACGCCGCGCCCTTCCGCGCCACGAAATTGGTCGGCGCGGAGCCTTCGTGCTCCACCGACACCTGCCAGCCGCAGTACTGAGTGGAAAGCTCGATTACCGATTGCTCGTCGCCACCCGCACTCACGAGATGCACCCCGCCGTCGCGCGTCACGTCCTGCAACAGTCCAATCACCTCGCGACGCTCGTCCTCCGACAGCCCCGTAAACGCGCTTGGAGAGCAAACCACGGCACTCAGCTCGACTTCACGCGACCACTGCCGCAGGTCGGCGATGTAGCCATGCACGCGGTCGAGCAGGCCGGCTTCCTCCGCGGCGTTCACGATTCGCTGGATTGCCGCGCGCTCGTTTCCCACGGCGAACACTTCGTACCCGTGCGCCGCCAGGTAACACGCGACGCGCTCGTTATCGTCGCCGCTCACCAGCACGTTCGACTCCGCAGGCGGCCGCACCTCGCGCGCGAGCGCGCAATCCGGCGAGAATCCCCAGTGTTCCGGCCGCTGGCGCTCGCGCTGCTCCTTGAGCCGCTTGCGGCGCCAGGTCTCGTAGCTCACAAGCCGGAGTCGCTTCGAGATTATCCGATCCACCTCTTCCCAGACCACCAGCTCCGTCAGTGCAAGCTGCTGCTCGTCACACAGCGCGCCAACGGCCTCGTCGCCCAGCTTGAGGAGCGTGCGACGCGGCAAGGACTCCTTGTACGTCTCGATCTCGTTCTCGACGTACAACTCGTACTGGTGGCGAAGTGATCTCTGCGGATGTCGGGGCATCAGGATGGGAAGCTAGAGTGCACGACACGCCGCGCAAGGGCTCGCGCACGTTCATTCGTGCGCAATGAGCAATGCAGCATCAACCCGCGGCCTCCAGCAATGCACCTTTCAGATAACCTGTCTCCGGGATCGTGAGGACTTCCGGATGATCGATAGCCTGACCCGTGAGCTCTCGCAGGATCATTCGGCGGCCGCTGTCAGCTGCCGCCGAGCGCAACATGTCGATGAACAGCGGCCTCGTGAGATGGAAGCTGCAGCTCGCCGTGAACAGGAGCCCGCCGGGCGACAGCAGACGCATCGCACGCATGTTGATCTCCTTGTAGCCCCGGATCGCGGCCTGCAGAGCCGGCTTGTTCTTTGCGAACGCCGGCGGGTCGAGCACGATTGTCTCGTAGCGCGTCCCGTCACGATCGCGCTCGCGCAGGAACTCGAACGCGTCAGCCGTCACGAAATCCACGTTTGACAGTTCGTTCCTTCGCGCGTTATCGGCGGCCCGTTCCAGTGCCGGCGCCGACGCGTCGATCGCGGTGACGTGCCGCGCATTGCGCGCGAGGTGCAGCGCGAACGATCCGTGATAGCTGAAGCAGTCGAGCGCCTCACCCCGAGCGACCGAGCCGACGAGATTCCGGTTCTCGCGCTGGTCCAGAAATGCGCCGGTCTTCTGGCCAGCCCACGGCGCGGCAGCGTATCGAACGCCGTATTCACGTACTTCTATCTCTTCCGGCACCTCGCCATGAAGAAGCACCCTCTCGCGCGGCAGCCCCTCGCGCTCACGGGAGCCGGCGTCGTTCCGCGCAAGCATCCCCGCCGGCTCGAACAGCTCGATGAGCGCCGCAATGATGTCAGGCCTGCACGCTTCCAGACCTGCGCTTGAAAGCTGCACGACCAGGTATCGCTCGTACCGGTCGACCACGAGCGAAGGCAGGGCGTCTCCTTCGCCGTGGACCACGCGCCACGCGTTTGTGTGACGCTCGAGCACGGCACGGCGAGCAGCGGCTTCCCCGATGCGTCGCAACCACCATCGCGAGTCGATTACCGCTTCCGGATCGCGGTCGAGCAGCCGGAGCGAGATCTCCGAGCGCGGGCTCCAGAGAGCGACGCCGAGTGGGCGCCCGCGCTGGTCCTGGACGAGAACGGTACCCGCCGGTACAGACGGAGCGCTGGCGACGTCGCTCCGGAAGATCCAGGGATGGCCGCTCTGCCACCGCTGCGCCCCTCGCGCGGAAACCGCGGCCACCGCGCCGTCCTTGCTCGGAGACATTGCGCAAAGTACACGATTCTTGCTTTATGATTAGGTAGATGAAACAATCGAAACGTAAGTGGAGCTCGCCGCGGCTCCTCGTCATTCCAGCCGCGGCCGCCACCGCAGCCGCGGCCATCGCGCTCACCCGCCAACGCAACACGTCCATGAAGTTCGAGCGGTTGGGTGCCGCGGCGCTCGAGACGCTGCTGAACGCCATTGACGCGAACGATCCAGTGACGGGTGGGCACGTGCGACGCGTGGCGCGCTACGCACTCGTTCTCGCGGACGCGATGGGCGCCGACGAGCACGCCGCGCACACCATCGAGCGCGTCGCGCTGTTCCACGACATCGGCAAGATTCACGAAGCACTGTTCGACGTCATACACGACCACCGCAAGCTCACTCCCCAGGAGCGTCGCGCGATCAACACTCACGCTGCGCGCGGCGCAACGGTGCTCGGCCCGCTCGCGTCGTTCTACCCCGAGCTTCCCAAGGGCGTGCTTGCGCACCATGAGCGTTGGGATGGCACTGGTTACCCAAGCGAACTCGCGGGGAAGGCGATTCCCGTTGCTGCACGGGTCGTCGCCATTGCCGATACTTTCGACGCGATCACGCACACGCGACGGTACCGCCCGGGCCGCAGTCTGGAAGTCGGCATGACGGCTATCGGCGAAGGGCGCGGCACGCAGTTCGATCCCGAGCTCGTGGACCTCTTCATGGCACCGCCCATCCAGGACCGGATCCGCGAGGAAATGCGCGGCGCGGGCTCTCTCGAGCACAAACCCGCGACACACCGGCGCTCGCACGGTGGCAAACGCGATCCCGCGCCCGACGTACGTTTCAGATGGCGTGAGACGTCACCCGCCGATAGCGGGAAGAACAGGGTTCCGCGACGGACCTGAGGTTCGACCACCAAAAGCAGTTACTTCGGCGGCTTTCCGCGCACGGCACGTTTCGCCGCATCGTGCTCCGCCATGGTCTCGCGGAACTCATGATGCCCATCAGCAGCCGCGACGAAATACAGATACGGTACCTTCGCTGGCTCCAGCGCCGCACGCAGGCTCGCCGCACCGGGTGATGCAATGGGGCCCGGCGGAAGACCGGGATGCAGGTACGTGTTGTACGGCGAATCGATGGCCAGGTCGCGGTACAGAACTCGATCAGTGTGGTGACCCATCGCGAACTGCACCGTCGGATCCGCCTGAAGCGGCATGCCCAGTCTCAGCCTGTTGTAGTACACGGCCGCGATCACGGGACGCTCTTCCGGTACGCGCGCCTCCTTCTCCACGATCGACGCCATCGTCACTATCTCGTGCCGGCTGCGGCCCATCGCGGACGCTTGCTTGTCGTACGCCGGCTTCCATTCGCGCTCGAAGCGCTGCACCATCTCTGTGACCGCCTCGCGCGCCGACGTGCCGGGCGCGAAGACGTAAGTGTCGGGAAAGAGATAGCCCTCCAGCGTCGCAGCCGGATCTGCGAGGCGCGCGCGCAGTCCTGAGTCGCGCACCGCCGCAGTTACAGAGTCCGGCGACGCGTGAAGCGCCCGCACGAGCAGCGGCGTGATCTGCGCGATTGTAAAACCTTCCGGAATCGTTACGCGATTGATGATGCCGACCCCGCCATTCATGGCGCCGACCAGTTCACCCCAGGGCGTACCCGGCCGCAGCAGGTACGTACCCGCCTGAATCTGCCTGTCTCGCCCATGCATCCTGGCGTAGATCCGAAATCCCAGCGGCGATCCTATCACGCCGGCGGACGCCATCGACTCCGCCGCAACGCGGAACGTCGCTCCGCGCGGGACTATCACGCGCACCGGCGCCCCATGCGGGCCGCCGCACGCCGCGACGCTCATCGCGACGCAAATCGCCGCTGCAATGCTCGTGGTCCTCACGAGGCTTATCATCCGCGCGGTGCGCACCGCGCTACTCCGGAAGCCTGAGTGCATACTGCAAAAGCATCGCGGCCGCCATCGAGTCGACATCACCCTTCCGACCTCTTGTGGTGCCGCCCATCTCACGCACGCTGCGGAGCGCGGCGGACGTCGTGTACCGCTCATCGACATACCGAACTGGCAGCCCCGTGCGCGCTTCAAGCGCCGCACCCACTACCCGAACCTCCGCGCAGCGCGCCGTCTCCTCGCCCGCACCATCCAGCGGTAATCCCAGCACGAATCCACGCGCCTCAAGCGTTTCTGCGCGACGCATCAGCTCCGCTACTGGCGGGCGTTTCCCTGCACGCCGCTCGATGAAGCCTGCCGGCGACGCAATGGTGCCCGTCGGGTCGCTGATCGCGAGCCCAACGCGCTTCTCGCCGTAATCCACCGCGAGCAGCCGTCCCCGCGTCACCCTTCGGCCATCTTGCGAAAGAACTCCGCGTTGTTCTTCGTACGCGCGAGCTGCTTGAGAAGAAATTCGATCGCTTCCGTCTCCGGCATGTCCGCAAGAAACTGGCGGAGCAGTGTCGTCCGGTTGATCTCGCTCTGATCCAGCAGCAGCTCTTCCTTGCGCGTGCCCGACTTGAATATGTCGATTGCCGGATAGATGCGTCGGTCCGCGATCTTGCGGTCGAGCACGAGCTCCATATTGCCGGTGCCCTTGAACTCCTCGAAGATCACGTCGTCCATGCGCGACCCGGTTTCAACGAGCGCCGTCGCGATGATCGTGAGCGATCCGCCACCGTCAATGTTGCGCGCGGTGCCGAAGAACGCCTTCGGCTTCTGCAACGCCGTCGCCTCCACACCACCGGAAAGTATCTTGCCTGTCGTCGGCGCAACCGTGTTGTGTGCGCGCGCGAAGCGCGTTATCGAGTCGAGCAGTATGACGACATCGTGTCCAGCTTCCACGAGACGCCGAGCCTTTTGCAGCACCATGTCGGACACCTGCACGTGGCGCGCGGCGCCCTCGTCGAAGGTCGAGCTTATGACCTCCGCGCGCGGCACCGTCGCCTTGATCTCGGTGACTTCTTCCGGTCGCTCATCGATAAGCAGCATGATGATGCGCACCTCGGGGTGGTTCTCCGAGATCGCGTTCGCCATCTTGGTGAGCAGTATTGTCTTTCCGGCGCGGGGCGGTGCGACGATCAACCCGCGCTGCCCCTTGCCGATGGGCGCTATGATATCGACAACGCGCATGCTCAGGTCGCCGTCCGACGTTTCCAGCCGAAGCCGAGTGTCGGGATAGCGCGGCCGGAGCGAATCGAACGGAGCGCGACTCTTGGTGGTGTCCGGCTCCAGGCCGTTGACCTGCTCCACGCGCAGCAGCGCCAGATACTTTTCCCACGGTTTGGGCGGCCGCACTTCACCGAAAATCTCATCCCCCGTGCGCAGGTCGAACCGCTTGATCTGCGACGGCGATACGTACACATCATCGGGCCCCGCGAGATAGCTCCAGTCCTGGCTACGCAGGAATCCGTAGCCCTCCTGAAGTATCTCGAGCACCCCCTCAGCGCGCAACGACACGCCGGAATCCAGGAGGCTCTGCCCGATCTTGAGGATGAGTTCGGGCTTGGTCATCCCTTCCGGATGGTCCACGTGCAGACCGTCCGCCATGCCCTTCAATTCTCTTACTGTTTGCCGCTTGAGCTCAGCTATTTCCACAAGGAGTCGGTGTTACCGGTGTCTGTTGATCGCGTGAACTGCTCAGAACGGCAGATAACGGAAGGGATGGTGCTTGGCGTCCTGTACCACGGAGTCGAGCTCCGCGTGCGCACGCGCGAGCTGCGCCGCCATCTCCGTGCCTCCGACCGTGCTCCCGGTGTAACGTGCCACTTGCGCCTTCAGCGCACTAACGGACCCCATTGTGGCGTGCGCCTGGCGAATGAGCGTTGAGTCACGCCGGAAGCGGCCAATCTCGCCCCCGCCGCTAGACGCAGCGTGAATCGAATCCGCCAACGAGCTCAACCGCGCCGACTCGGCTCTCAGTCGCGATGTGTCGCGCATGATCTCGGCCAACGTTCCACGCGAGCTCCTCGCCCGATTCGAAAGATTGCCGAGCGCTCCGCGAACGGCCTCTGCCTGTTTGCGAGACAGCGACGCCAGCGACGAGACGTCCTGCAGCGTGGTGTCGAACTGCGACCGGATTGTCCGTGCCGTGGCTACGATCCCCGTGACGCTGTCTCCCAGCGACGACGCATCGGCGATTCCCGACCGCGCCTCCATCTGCGCACGCGCTCGTAGAGTATCGCCGTCATCCAGCGCTTCCGCCTTCAGGGTACCCGGCGTGATGTAGATCACCGGACTTCCGATGAGCTGGCCGCCGGGCGCGATCTGGACGTCGGAGTTGCGGCGGATGTACTTGAGATACGGGTTCAGAATGTCCATCGCGATGAGCACGCGCTCGCTCGTGTCGCTGGCAGGTGGCCGCAGCGCAACGGATCGAACGAGTCCGACTTTCTGTCCCGCGAGTCTGACCTCCGTTCCGTTCAGCACGCCGGCCGCCATGTCCGTGACCATGTAGAGCCGCGTCGTGTCGCCATGCAGAGCGCCCACGCGCGCGAACAGCATCACCGCGGCCACCGACGCGACGATCCCAATGAAGACAACAATTCCGATTTTGAGTTGGTGCCAGTTTTCGGCGCGGGGCATACGGCGGGGAGGATTGCCGGGTTCGAGCCTGCGGGGGAGGGGCGGTTTGGAGGGGCAGGGTACTTCAGTGCGCGCGGCGGGATTCGAACCCACGACCTTCGGCTCCGGAGGCCGACGCTCTATCCAGCTGAGCTACGCGCGCGCTTTGGTGCAGGCCGTAAAGTAACCGACCGCGGGGTGGCCGCGCCAGCGAAGCGGCCTCTCCGCACCCCCTATTCCCGCGAAAGCCGGAATTGGATAATTGTGC
>JALYTX010000067.1 GCA_030854055.1 Gemmatimonadota bacterium
CGTCCGACCGGGGCGGTCCGTCGGCGTCGGTGGCACCGGGCGAGGGCTCGTCGTCTGCAGCGTCGGTCGTCAGCTCATCTATCGTCGCCATTAGCTTGTCGGCGTCGTCCTTCATGATACCTGCGAGCTTGAGGAAATCCTCGCGCTCGAGGTCGATGATATCGTCAAGACGACGATAGCCTGCGTTCTCAAGGATGGCTACGGTCGCGGGCGGAAGTCCCTCGATGTCGGCCAGCTTGGGATTGGTGGTATTGGCCGAGTCTTCGAGCGGCGCGAATGGCAACGTCTCGGCGGCACGTTCCATCCACTCTCGACTGGAATAAAGATCGATCCGCCACTCCGTGAGCTCAGACGCAAGCCGCACGTTCTGGCCGTTCTTGCCGATTGCGAGCGACAGCTGATCTTCGTCCACGATGGCCTGGATGGTCCGGGTCGTCGCGTCGCTGAACACGCGTGCAACCTTGGCCGGCGCGAGAGCGAGCCGCGCGAAACGCTCAGGATCGCCCGACCACGGCACGATGTCAATGCGCTCGCCGCTCAGTTCGTTGACGACTGCTTGAACGCGTGCGCCCTTGACGCCGACGCAGGCACCTACCGGATCAACCGCCTCGTCGCGCGAGAACACCGCGATCTTGGTGCGGCTGCCCACTTCGCGCGCGACAGATCGAATCTCGACAGTTCCCGCCTGGATCTCGGGGACCTCGAGCTTGAACAGGGCCTGCACGAAAAGCCCGTCGGCGCGGCTGAGGACGAGCCGCGGCCCCTTTGGAGTCTCCTCGACCTTCTTGAGGACGGCGCGGATGGGCTCACCCTGATGGTAGTGCTCGCGGTGGTTTTGCTCGCGGTAGGGCATTACCGCTTCGGCCTCGCGGAACCGATTGAGCATTATCACGAGCTTGCCACGCTCTATCTGCTGTACCTCGCCGCTCAGCAGCTCGCCTACACGCGAAGTGAACTCGTCGCGAATCTTGGAGCGCTCACCTTCCCGTACGCGCTGAAGGATTCGCTGCTTGGCAGCCTGAACCGCGGAGCGGCCGAATTCGGCAAAGTCGGTCGGAATTTCCATTACGTCGCCAGCCTGGAACTCCGGGTCCTCGAACCGCGCATCTTCGAGCGAGATCTCGCGAGCGGCGTCCTCGACCTTTTCAACGACGGTCTTGAGAAGCACGATGCGAATCGCTCCGCGCTCCTCGTCGATGTCCACCTCCGCCTGCACGGGGCCGCCGTGCTTCTTGGCGAGCGCCGCGAGGATGCCGTCCTGCAGCAGATCGCGCAGCTCCGAACTGTCCATGGACTTGGAGTTCGTCAGCTCGCGTATCGCCGTCAGAATGTTGCCGGATTCCACCGCCATTGTTACTACCTCTTCCAGTTGATTTCCGCATCATCGCGGATACCTGGCGACGACACTTCGAGCGTGTAGAACTCGCCGAGCATCCCGCCCGCATCGAGGCGTTCCTCGATGGCGCGTGATGCGCGTGCGCAATCTCCGGCAGTGATGCCGTCACCGTCGCGTCGGGTGATCCTCACCTCGAGCACGGCACGGCTTCGGGTACCCCGTTGCAAGACACTGAATAGATCAAACCCTAACGGCGCAATCGCTTGGACGACAACGTCTTGCAGAGCAGGGTTCATGTGGTTTCTGACTGGCCTCTACGAATAAAAAAATGCGGGGGACCACCCCACATTGAAAACGCCCCCAAATTGCGGGGCGTGAACGAAATCTACTCTAAGGATGTCAGAAAGCAACTCTGTGAGTAGCGACGTAATGGCGGGCGGGCTACACCTGCTGCGCCAACGCGACAATGCGCTGGACCTGCTCTTCCTGCGTCAAGTACGTGGTGTCGATGAGCACCGCGTCGCGTGCCTGTTGCGTGTTCGTGGCGTCCCGCGCATCGCGCTCGACGAGCAGCCGCGTCTCGTCAGCGATCTCGCTGTCGGCGGCAGGGCGGCCCAGTCGCTGGTGCAGGCGCCGGCGGGCCCTTTCCCACGGATCGGCAATGAGAAAAATCTTGAGGTCCGCCTCCGGAAAGACAACGCTCCCAATGTCGCGCCCGTCAACTACGACGTTTTCGATTTCGGCGATGCGGCGTAGCTCTGCGTTCACCGACATCCGGACCTCCGGTAGCTGCGCCACCGCCGATACCGCGGCAGTAACCGCTGGCGATCTCAGATCCTGTATTCCGAGTCGTTGTGCGGTCTCTTCCCGGTAGAGCATGCCGGAGTCGAGGTGGCGAAAGCCCAGTTCCCGCGCGACCCACGAGGCGGTCGACGACTTGCCCGAAGCGGCTGGACCGTCGATGGCGATAACCATGTCAGCGCGCGGCGCGGGCCAGATCGCGCCAGAACTCGGGGTACGAGACGGCGACGCATTCCGGATAGTCAACTTCGATCTCGTTGCCCGGAAGTGCGCCGAGAACGCCAAAGGCCATCGCGAGCCGGTGATCGCCGTGGGTGCGGATGCGTCCGTTGAGTGGATGGTCACTGCCCTGCACTGTCATCCCGTCCGGCCGCTCGTCCGCATCGACGCCAATCGCCCGCAGGTTTGCGACCACCGCGGAGATGCGGTCGCTCTCCTTCGCACGCAGCTCACTTGCGCCGGTGATAACGGTCTCGCCTTCCGCGCGGGACGCGATACATGCCAGCAAGGGCAGCTCGTCGATCATGGACGGAATCTGCGCGGCGCCGACGGACACAGCGCGGAGCGAGCCGCGGGAAGAGGCGCGGATTGTCGCAGTAGGCTCGCCGCCAACGTCACTCGGATTATCGAGCGCGACTATCGCACCCATTCGCTGCACAACTTCAAGGAAACCGGTGCGACTGGGATTGACGCAGACACCGGTGAGTTGCACCGGGTGAAGCGGAAGTAGCGCTGCGAGAGCAATGAAGAACGCCGCCGAAGACGGGTCGCCCGGCACCACGACGTCGAGGGCTTCCATGGAAGCAGCGGCGCCAACAGTGACGGTAGTACCGTCCACCAGCACCGGGACGCCACGCGCAGCCAGCATTCGCTCCGTGTGATCGCGCGAACGTACGGGCTCGGTAACGCTGGTACCGACCTGTGCATTGAGCGCCGCGAGAAGTATCGCGCTCTTTACCTGCGCGCTGGCGGTGCTGCTTGACCACGAGATGCTCTGAAGCGACGCGCCGTGAACCGTAACCGGTAACCCGTCACGCCCTTCGAGAAAAGTGAAGTGTGCGCCCATCCGTTCGAGCGGCTCGGTGGCCCGACGCATGGGCCGGCGACTGAGGCTCACGTCGCCACAGATCGTACTCTCAAACGTGTGGGCAGCGAGCACACCCGTCATGAGCCGCGCCGTGGTGCCGCTGTTCCCGCAATCAAGCGCCGCTGTCGCGGGGCGAAGACCGCGCAGCCCCCGACCGTGCACCGTCACGGTCTCGCCGTCATCATCGATCGTGACACCGAGGGAGCGCATGATCGCAGCGGTGCTGGCAACGTCGTCAGAGCGCAGAATTCCGCGAATGGTGCCCGATCCAGAGGACAGCGCGCCAAGCATGAGGCTCCGGTGGGAGATGGACTTGTCGCCTGGAACGGCGATGACCACCGGCTCGGCGCGCGTCATCGAAGCGCCATCTCCAGCGCGGTGGCCGCGTCTGTGCGCTCGTCGCGGTACTTGATGATGATGGGAGTGACGACCGAGAGGCTCATGTCCGCAGCCCACCCTGACGGCATTCGCCTGCCGCCGGGTACGACCACTGCGCCCTCCGGGATCACGAGCGCTGCGGCCGGCCCGCCTCGATACACGGTTTCTCGAACCACATCGAAGACCGGCGTGCTGCGCGTGAGTATCACGCCTGCGCCAAGAACCGCCGTTTTCCGCACTACCGTTCCCTCATACACTCCGCAGTTACCACCCACGACGACGTCGTCCTCAATCACGACCGGAGCCGCGTTCACCGGTTCCAGCACGCCGCCAAGCTGCGCCGCCGCGCTGATGTGAACACGTTCGCCTACCTGCGCACAGGAGCCGACGAGCGCATGTGAGTCGATCATCGTTCCCGTTCCTACATACGCACCGACGTTCACGTAGCTCGGCGGCATACACACGACGCCCGGTGCGAGATAAGCGCCGCGTCGTATGGATGACCCGCCGGGCACGACGCGCACGTTATCGCGCAGTCCGAGCGCGCGCAGCGGAAACGTATCCTTGTCGAAAAAGGGGAGTGACGTCGCATTCGGGTCCGCGCCGCGCAGCGACATGTCCACGATTTCGCCGGCCCGGAAGCCGAGCAGGATGCCGCGCTTCACCCAGTTCACGGCTCGCCATTCTCCGTCCGAGCCGAGCTCCGCAGCACGTACCGCGCCCGATTCGAGAAGGTCCAGAAGTTCTGCGACCGCCCCGCGCGCGTCTGCCTGCGGCGTGTCCGGCGCTGCGAAGAGTTTATCGACCAACGTCTCCAACTCGGTCAACGCGCGCCGAGGTGGCGTCACCCGGGTAGCGCTCCAGCTTGCTCAAGCGCGGCGCGAACGAGGGAACGGTGTTCCGGCGCGAGAGGTACGAGCGGCAGTCGGAGATGATCATCAATCATGTTCATCATCGCGAGTGCAGCCTTCACAGGAATGGGATTCGATTCAACGAATGCAGCGCGGGTCCACGCGGCCAGACGGCCATCAATGGCTCGCGCGTCGTCGTACTCACCGCGGTTCAGCGCGGCGCAAAGGCGCGCGACCAGCGTCGGGCAGGCGTTGGATGTAACCGACGTGACGCCATCGCCGCCGGCGGCCATGATGGCAAGGGTGAGGGCATCATCGCCGGACAGAACCGCGAACGCGGGCGGGCGGTGACGAATGATCTGCGTGATCTGCGCCAGGTCGCCGGATGCCTCCTTTACCGCAACGATGTTCGGGTGCTCCGCAAGCTCGAGCGTCGTCTCGGCGGTCAGGTTGCTGGCGGTGCGACCGGGAACGTTGTACACGACGATCGGGAGATCCACCGTATCCGCGAGCGCACGGAAGTGTGCGACAATGCCGCGCTGCGGCGGCTTGTTATACGCCGGCGACACGTGTAGCAAGTGCGACGCGCCGGCATCGCGCATCATGCGAGAATTTTCGAGCGCGCGCGCAGTGTCGTTTGATCCTGCTCCCGCAACCACCGGAATTCGGCCGCCGACGACCTCCACAGTGATTTCGACGACTCTGCGCTGCTCCTGCGGTGTCATGGTCGCGGCTTCACCCGTGGACCCGCACGGGACGATGTAGTCGATACCTTCGTCCACCTGCCACGCAACGAATTTCCGCAACGCGTGTTCGTCGATACTACCGGTAGCGGTGAACGGGGTTACGATGGCGGTGCCTGCTCCCTTCAATGTCGCCGTGGTGCGGCTCATTGCGATTCCTCCGTGGATAACACGTCGCTGAGCGTGAACACACCCGCGCGCCCCACCAGCCATCTGGCAGCGAGGAGCGCCCCTTCCGCGAAGGTGCGCCGATCACGTGCTTCGTGCGTAATCCGTATCTGCTCAAACGCGCCATCCAGGACAAGCGTGTGGGTTCCCGGAACGGAGCCGACACGAACGCTGCTGATGGGCGCGGGCCTCCCCGAGCAGCTTTCGAAGTGCTGTTGCAGCATGTGCGCCGTTCCGGACGGCGCGTCTTTTTTGGCCGCGTGGTGCGTCTCCACTATAGCAGCGTCGAAGGCAGGTACGCGCGCCACAATATTTCCGGTGCGGCGCACAATCTCCGTGAGCGCCGCGACGCCTAGCGAGAAGTTGGGCGCCCAGAGAAGCGCGCCCCCTTCCGACTCGACGAACCCTTTGACAGCGTGGAGCTCGTCGTACCATCCCGTCGTTCCGACGACGACCGGGCAATGCGAGCGAACGCAGGCCCGAATATTCGCGACTGCAGCGGACGGCTCGGTGAACTCGATGGCTACATCCGCGCCTGCGAGGGACTCGACGCTGATGGCGTGCCCCGATCCCAAGGTGGCGACGACATCCGCTCCGGCCGACCTCGCAAGATCGGCCACTGCGGCGCCCATCCGTCCGGGGCCAATGATGGCAACCCTGAGCACAGTCATTCCTTGATTGCTCCGGAAAAGAACTCGGCGTGCAGGGCGAGCATTGCGTCGTCCATGGCGGCCCCGTCGACCACGACGGTCAGATTGATGCCCGTGGCGCTAAGCGACACCATGTGAATGCGCGTGTCGCCCAGCGCGCGCAATGCGCGGCCCATGCAATCACCGCCATCTCCTATCCCGGATCCCACTATTGCGACGACCGCGCGGTCGCGCTCCAGCGAGACGTCGCCGAGCATTCTGAGGTCGATGATCAGCTCGTCCAGTCTGTCGGCGTCGTCGAGCGTTGCGGAAACGGAGACTTCGGAAGTTGCGACTACGTCGACCGACGTTCGATGCCGCTCGAAAATCTCGAATGTGTTACGGAGGAATCCGTGCGCGAGCAACATGCGAGGCGCGCTGACCTTGATCATCGTAACGTTATTCTTTGCGGCGATCGCCGTTACCGGGCGGCGGGGCGCATCGAACGTTATCCGTGTTCCTGAGTGCAGAGGGTTGCGGGTGTTGTATATGTACACGGGAATGCCGCGACGAACGGCGGGCGCGATGGTGTTGGGATGCAACACCTTGGCGCCGAATGAGGCGAGCTCCGAGGCCTCGTCGAAGCGAATCTCGGGAATGAGGTGTGCGTCGCGCACGACACGAGGGTCGGCGGTGAGCATTCCATCCACGTCAGTCCAGATCTCGATATCTTCTGCACCGAGCGCAGCTCCCAGGAGCGACGCGGTATAGTCGGAGCCTCCGCGCCCGAGGGTGGTAGTAATTCCGTCCGCCGTGGCGCCGATATATCCACCGACGACCGGGACGCTACCGTCCCTGATCATTGGAGCCACCTTGTCGCGCGCTCTGTCGGCAATCGCGTCTGGGATCGGCTCGGCTTCAGTGAAGTGGTCGCTTGTCACCATCACGTCGCGCGCGTCCACATGCTGCGCGGGAATGCCGCGAGCCCGGAAGGCCTCGGTCACCAACAGCGACGACATCTGCTCGCCGAAACTTGCGACCGCGTCGCGGCTCCGTGGCGTTATGTGGCCGAGTGTCGCGAGCGCTTCTGCGAGACTGGCTAGCTCGTCGCACATTGCCCCGATTTCCGCGATGACGTCCGCGCCGCCAGGCGCATTGCCGAGCAGAGAGTCGCACATGCCGAGGTGGCGTTCGCGAATGTTCTCCACGGCTCGCACTGCGCCTATCAGGTGACCATGCGAAGCCTGCTCCGCGAGCGCCAGGAGCTGAGATGTGGTCCCGCCGGCCGCGGATACGACGACCAACGGCGCGCGAGGGAGCCGCCCCGCGACGACGCTGGCAGCGCGCTCGATGGCGTCGCTGTCACCGACAGAAGTTCCGCCGAACTTCATCACTATCACGGGACCGTCACGTAACCCTGCTCCACGAGCAGCTCCGCGTTCAGCACGGCACCACCTGCCGCGCCGCGTATCATGTTGCTCCCCATTGCAACCAGCCGCACATCGAGAAGCTCGTCGCGGCGGATCCGGCCCACGCTGACGGACATTCCATTACCAACGTTGCAGTCGCGCATCGGCTGCGGCCTGTCGGCCGCCTCGTGTATCACGATCGGATGCAGCGGTCGCGATGGCAGGGACGCAGCCTCGGCTCGACCCGTCCAATCCGCGAGCGCCGCTGTCACCTGCTCGGGACTGGCCGCGGTACGCAGACCGATTGACATGCACACTGTGTGTCCGTGCAGCACTGGGACGCGGTTTGCATGTGCGGTGACGTGCAAATGAGCGGGAACGATAGCAGCGGCGCTCACCTCACCCAGGAGTTTTGCGATCTCCGTCTCGATCTTCCCTTCTTCGTCGGTGATGTACGGAATGACATTGCCGAGAATGTCCAGCGACGGGACACCCGGGTAGCCGGCGCCGGACACGGCCTGCATCGTTGCGACGAAAAGCTTGGACACGCCGAATATTTGGTGGATCGGTGCAAGCGCAAGGGCCGCGACAGTCGCTGCGCAATTGGCGTTGGTCACGAGCGTGCCGTTCCAGCCCGCGCGCCTACGCTGTGATCCCAGCACTTGCAGATGGTGCGCGTTGATCTCCGGGATCAGTAGCGGAACGTCGGAATCCATGCGATGATTTTTCGCATTGCTGCACACGGTCCGCCCGTCCATCGCAAAGGCCACCTCAATGCCGCCGGCTACACTCGAATCGAGAGCCGAGAACACGATCGGCGAAGAGACGAATGCTGGGGAACACCGCTTTACCTGCATCGAGGCAATGTTCGCGGGCAGCGTGTCGTCCAGCCAGTGGGTCGCCTCCGCGTATGTCTTTCCCGCGGAACGCTCGGAAGCCGCGACTTCCGCAACATGGAACCAGGGGTGCGCGCGAAGGAGGCGTACGAATGTCTGGCCGACGGCACCCGTGGCTCCCAGGATCGCGACGGGAATGCTCATCCGTGGGCGATCAGGATTCACGGGCCGAGGAGCTGCGCGACCAGGGCCGCGTAGGCTCCGACGCTCGCTCGAAGCTCGTCCACGTCGACGAATTCGTCGGGTGTGTGCGCGACGTGAATCGAGCCGGGTCCGAAAAGTAGTGGCGTTCCCCAGCGACCGAGCAGCGGGATGTCAGACGTGTACGACACGGGTGCTGTCTCGTAGCCGTCGATGACGTGAAAGCGTTGTGCGGGAATCGTCGAGCCGAACTCAACCTCGGCATCGCCGGCCCTGGCCCACGCGGAAACAAGATCCTTGACCGGACCGACGTCGCTCACCAGCCGAAGCATCACCTCCGACTCCGCGCTGCCCGGTATGATGTTGGCCTCGCTACCGCCGGCGATCGTACCGATGTTAACCGTCGTTGCTCCGAGAACCGCGTCCGAAGGAAAAGGCACGTCGTGAATCGTGGGAAGCAGACGAATGAGCGGCTCGATCGCGGAGCGGCCGAGCTCAGGGTATGCCGAGTGCGCCTCCCGGCCGCGCGTTCGGACGATAAACCGGAGTGACCCCTTACAGCCACTCGCGAGCCTGCTCGCGGTCGGCTCCCCGTTAATGAGGAAACGACTTGTGGCCGCGAGGTTGTTGGCTGCGCGCGCGCCGTCGGAGCCCTTTTCCTCGCCGACGACGAAGAGCAGATCGACTCGACTCTCGCCAGCATCATGCAGCTGTTCAGCGGCGGCCATCATCGCGGCAGCGATTCCCTTTGCGTCGCACGCACCGCGACCGTAAAGCCTGTTGCCGCTCAGACGCGGAGGATGAAACGGCGGGACAGTATCCAGGTGAGTGGATAGCGTGACGCCTCCGCCGCGGCGTGAGGCCCACACGTTTCCGCGGCCAGGCGATACTTCCTGGACAGATACGTTCCAGCCGCGATTGACGAGCCACCGTGCGACAAAGTCGATCGCCGCGCCCTCGTCACGCGTGAAACTTTGTATGGACAGCAGCTCCGCCGCGAGGGCAACGACGTCCGTCATGCGCGCAAGTTAGCGCCCCCGCGAGTACCGTGCGAGCATAGCGCGAGCGTAGCTCGGGCGCGGTGCGGGCGCCGTGCGAGCGCCAGCGCGGATGGCTCGCGTGGACGGCGCTTCAACGCGGCGTTTACTAGCTCCCGGGATGGACAGCGCCTGGGGTCACCGTACCGATGTCGCGATCTCGCGCCGTATCCACGAACAGTTGCTGTAGCAGGCGAGTTGCATCGCGGTTGTATGCGTCGTGACCGCGCTCGCACGCGTCGCCGAGCTCGGCGAGATGCTGGAGTCCAAGGGTGCGACCCGCCTCGCGGAAGATCCGGAACGTTTCCTCGGCCTGCCGAGACATGAGAATATCGCCTGCCAGGCGGAGAAAATCACTCTGCCGTACGGCGTCGGCCAGATCGCGTGTCGACGTGACCGTGGGGCCGACCGATTGTTTCAGGACGCCGGCGCTTGGCGGTCCGAGCTCGCTCTGGTAGTCCTCGAGCATACGCTGGTGTTCACGCATCGCACCTATGTATCGCGTGCACAGGTCGCGAAAGCGGGCGTCTGCCGCCTGTTCCTCGTGGACCTCCAGTGACTTTACGAACAGGAAGTGTTGGCCTGCCGCGTTGTGCACCTGCGACTTCAGAAAGTCATTCGCACGGTCCATCGTGCCCTCGTTCTTGGATGGTGTCTGCGATCTCAAGCGCATTCCCTGCGCCACTCGCGACGAGCCGAAGGTACGGAAGGCCAACGAGCCTGCAGGCTGCGGTTTTCCACAGCTCTCTCTTGCTTCCAAGCACGACAAACGCTAGCTTGAGTAATACCGAACAACTACCGAAATGAGTTACACTAAGTGCTGAACCCTCAACGAGTTGGGGGTTCGCGGTGAAAGTGTCGCAACGGCGGCCGAGCCACAGCAAGCCGGTGAAGCCGAGGGTGGGGCGGCAGGTGCCCGAGTATGAGTTTGAGCCGCTTGATCCCTGGCTCATGTGCGGTCCGGACACGACGGTAACGGAACTGTGGAAGGTATGGGACCGTCTCGATCGACATGCTCCATACCATCTCGTCTATTTCGACCGGCATGGATGGTATTGTGAGCACGGCCGCAGTTGCACGGCGGTAGCGGCAGTTCGGCGGGTTGTTCGGACAATGAGCGCGAAAGCGCCCAGACCAAGGGGCCCTGGCAAGGCTGGGGCGAGGAAAAGGAAATGATTGCGAGACAGGACAGCTTCAAGGCGAAAAATGAGGTGTGGGCGGCGCTCGCGGCGCGCGAGCGTCTGGACGGGGTGGTACCGGGCGAATGGGACCTCACGCTCGAGATGCTCCCTCAACTGCACGGCAGCGACGACGCCGATTCTGCGTGCGCGTTCAAGGCGAGGTTGCAAGTGCTCGGTGTGATCCGCGAGGACGTCGGAACGGGGCGCGACTACAAGCAGGCGGCAACGGACGCGTTCAAGCGCGCCGCGGTTCGGGTTCGGGATTGGTAACGAGCTTTATTCCTACGAGCAGAACTGGGTAGAAGTAAACGCTGACGGCAAGTCCGCCAAACCTGTGGAGGATCCACAGCAGGCTTACGCATGGCGCGCGCTCGAGAGCTCACGTTGACGGGCGAGATCCCGTTCTAAAGTGTTGGCGTTGAGCGCGTCGGCGTTATAACGCGCGAACGGCGCAGCACGCAGGGGAGCGTTCCGCCTCAGGCGAACGCTCTCCTTCGTCATAAAGACCACCGCTGCCGCGGCGAATCAATGCTCGGAGCCGGACTCGAACCGGCATTCGGTTATCCCGAAAGGGATTTTAAGTCCCTCGCGTCTACCCATTTCGCCATCCGAGCGAAGCATTCCCTGCTCCGGCTACATCCGACAATATACGGCGCGTTTGCTTCTCACCGCGTCAACCCACTGCGACACCAAGTACCGTTACGGCGTACCAGACAGAGTATGCCACGAGCGCCGACAGCGACGCGTCTCCGCCGTTGGACACGACTCCGCCGTCCTCATTCAGAAGCTCCGCGCCGAGGCCGCAATCGAGCTCGGCGCGACGCAACCACTCGAGAGTCTTGGCGCCGTCGGGGCCGACAAGTGTCGCACAACGTTCGGCAAGCTCTACGTTGCCGCCGCCTGCATCTGGCACCTCAACGCGGCGCACCGTGCGACGGTACACGGAATCGTCGCGCGTCAGCATGTGATACAACGGTAGCCAGTACACGGAGCCGACAGGATCGTCGCGCATGGAGGCGGCACCGGCGAGGTCGATCGCCGTGTGCAGGAGCGTGCGTGACGAGTCCTTGTCGGTCGCGAACTGACGCATGATAGCCGCCCGCACCGGCTCGGACGACTGTACGGACTCAGCCGTCTTCTCGTCCAGAGTCTGCTTGAGTATTTCGAGCGCATCGGCGACAAGTGCGTTCGCGTGCAGCATGTACGGCAGCGGGGCCGCAGCTCCGGACGGCGCAACGTCAGTGCGATAAAGCGGATAGGAGGCGTGCTTTGCGGCGGCGATGTCTTCGTGCGCGGCGTACAGCGAATCCGCTATCGCTGGCTCCTCGACGATTCGGTCGTCGCCCGACTGCGCTACGTAGCGATCGACGGCGATTGGAAACGCTGCAACTGCGTCGAGGCAAAACGACACGTCGAACGGGCTGCCGTCGATGTAATTCACGCCGCGGCCCGGTGCGTAGCCGTGCAGTTCGCAGGTCCTGAGAAGAATTGCGCGTGCCAGAGACGGCTCCGCAAGAAGAAGCGCGGGCACGAGCCACATGAGCGCGTCATAGTCGCGTACCGTCAGGCCTTTCACGCACCACGGCGCGCGCGAACGGAAGACGTACCACCGGGCATCGTCGATCGCCCGACCGCACGCGAAAAAATACGCGAACATCAGGTGACGGTTGATGAGCCTGTCGGCGGCGGAAACTCCCGTCGACTGTTGAAGCGCGGCGAGCGCCTCGCGCGTCTGCGAAGCGGCCGCGCGCCATCCGCGTGCCCGCATCCCGTGCACCATTGCAGACGCGCCGTCCCGCTCGGGACCGGCCGCCACGTAGAGCGCAATATCGGCCTTCTCGCCACCAACGAGGGTGACCTCGCGGGCGAGACTGAACCGGGCGACATTACTCGTTGCAGAACCGATACTCGCCGTCATGTCGTCGCCGCACAAAGCGAGTGCGAGCTCGGCGCCAGGCTCGGTGCCGCTCAGGCTCACCATGTCGTGTTCAACAACTACCGAGTGCGCGTCCGTAAACGCGCGCGGTGTGCGAACTCGGCGCTGACGCAGTCCGAGCGCGCCCACTGCGCTAAAGCGGACTGTGATGGTCTCGCGGCCGCCGTTCTCGAGCGCGAGCGCGTACACGAACCCCGGAAAATCAGTGGCGCGACCACATGGGGCGAAGATGGTGCCCCGAATCACCAGCTCGCCAGCTGTTGAATTGAATGTCGGAAGCCACTCGAGGACGCGCTGCCACGCCATGCGGCTGGTACCGAGGTCCACGGAGGAGCCGTTCACCTCGAAGTGGAGGCTCAGGAGCGGTTCCGTCTGACCATTCTCGAATCTTTCCCCACCGGCGAATTCGACCGCGCCCCTGTGGGCATGAGAGAGGAGCCCGATCGCGTGTATGGAGCCGTCTGCCGGATGGATGCAGGGAAGCGAGACCCAATGGTTCCCGGTAACCTGCCAGGGAATGGTTGGTGGCGTGCGCAGCGCGGGCCTCACTTAGCTTTGGTTGACACGGGGGAGAGGCGAATGCTAACGTCCCCGCGTCGCGCCTACAACGATATTACTCAGAGCACATGCCTCCACGCCGGTCACGAGTTGCCATTGTCGCGCTTTGGACTGCGCTTTGCCCCGCCGTGTGGGCAACCAGCGCCCGTGCACAGGCCGTTACGGGCCTTGGTGACGATGCGACGCTCACACCAGCCGGAAGCGTCAGAATAAAGATCCAGAGCGACTGGTCGTACTACGACCAGCTATTCGTCTCACCTGCGCCGGGCGCCGCAGGGGTCCTCAGGCCGCTCGGGGGGCGCTTCACGCTCGACAGTCTGGGGGTGGCGCAGCTTCCGATTCTCAGGCCTTTCCAGGACAGTCTGCGTGCGATTACGGGAATCGCCGGCCTGAACGTATCTCTCGGTCAGACCGCGGCCCAGGTGACTAACCGCATTACCAGCGTGCCGATATCGTTCGAAGTTGGTGTCGCGCGGTGGCTCTCGATAACGGCGCTTGTTCCGATCGTCCACACACGCACGAGCGTGTTCTTCAGAGCCAATCAGGCTACCAACCTGGCAAATCTCGCGGCGAACCCGGCGGGAACCGATCCTACAGCGCGCGCTACCGACTCGATTCTCACGCAGCAGATGGTAAGCTCCGCGGCCGCTGTACGGTCCTACTGCTCGGGCGCCGGGTCCGCCGATCCGCAGTGCGCCGGCTCCGCGCCGCTCGTGGCCTCGGCAACGGGCCTGGGCAACTCGCTTTCCAATCTCTACACGTACGGCCTGCTAGTGCCGACTCGCGGCAGCGGGATTCAGGCGGCAGTAGATGCGCGTATCGCAAACGTGCGTGGAGCGCTCAACGCGTTCGCTGCGAATCCGGCCTCCGGTGTCCCGCTCGTCACCGCGACTGGCGTGGTGAGTGCCCCCGTACCACTGGCGACACCGGCGCTGCAGGCGTTGTTGACGAACTCGCCCTACGGAGTGGGGTTGGATCCGCTGCAAACGGTGGAGCGTACGCACGTGGGAGATGCCGAGCTGACAGCGAAGGTTATGCTGTTCGACTCGTTCAGAGTCCGCAACGAGTCCCGATTCGCCCCGACCGGCGTCAACGTGCGGCTGTCCGCGGCAGCGGGTTACCGGTTTCCTACGGGTGCGCTTCCATCCGCGAATGCGCTCACCGACATTGGAAGCGGCACGCACATCGGCGCAGTGCTACTGCGCGGATATGCGGACATATCGCTCGGCAAGCATTTCTGGCTGTCCGGGATCGCGCGTTTCGCGAAGGTGTCTTCAGATTCAATTTCGATTCGTCTGGCGCCCGGCGTTGCGTTCCCTTCGGCTTCGAGTGTCGTCGGCCTGACTCGTCAGACCGGAAACCTGTTGGAACTTGACGCGTTGCCGCGGTGGGTGTTCAACGATTTCGTTTCCGTCGGCGGCGAGTATCTATACCGGCACAAGCCGGCAGACGCGTACACGAGTGGAGGCGTCGCGGTGCCGGAGCTTGAGCTGGGTAGCGACTTCACGGAGCAGCGTGTTGGCGGCGGCATTGTATTCTCCAACGCGCACGCGGTCAGCCAGGGCAAGTCTAACATTCCCTTTGATGTCAGCTACCTCCACACCGAGACGATTACGGGGACCGGGGGCGCAGTTCCCAAAATCGTGAACGAGCAGATCCTGATACGCCTCTATTTCAGGCTCCGGCGCGAAAGGTAGCGCGCCCCACGCGCGAAGCTACGTAGCCGCGGCCTGGATCAGCTCTCGCGCGTGCGCGCGGCTCGCCTTGCTCTCCGGGTCGCCGCCGAGCATCCGCGCGATCTCGGTGACACGATCGCTGGGCGAGAGGACGGTGATGTCAGCGGTAGTCACGCCTCCGCGCGCGCCTTTCGCCACGACGATGTGATGATGTGCTCGAGCTGCGATCTGTGGGAGGTGCGATATCGCAAATACCTGATGCTGCTCCGCAACGCGACGCATCGTATCGCCCACCTGCAAGCCGACGCGTCCGCCAATTCCGGCGTCGACTTCGTCGAACACGAGTGTAGGGATGTGGTCCACTGCCGCAAGCACGGTCTTGAGCGCAAGCATCACGCGCGCAAGTTCCCCACCGGACGCGACTCGTGCGAGTGGCCGCGGTTCATAGCCGGCGTTCAGCGCAACCCGGAACTCGACGTCTTCTGCTCCCGAGGCTGACAGCTCGCCGCGCGGCGTCAGGAGGACTGTGAATCGGCCGGAATCCATCCCCAGCTGCGGCAGCTCGGTGGATACAGCGTGTGCAATTGCGCTTGCCGCCCGCGTGCGCAGAGCCGTAAGACGCGCTGCGGCACTTGCGAGCCGCTGTACGGCGTCGGTCTCCTGCTTGCGCAGTTGCGCGACATCGAAGTCGCCGGAGTCGATCAGGTCCAGTTCGGTCTGCGCCTTGCTGCCGGCAGCAATCACCTCAGCGAGTGATGCACCGTATTTCTTGCTCAGCCGAAAGATCAGTTCGCGGCGGCCACGCACGCGGCCGAGGCGGTCCGGGTCTAGCTCAACAGATGCGGCGTAGTCGGCCGCAGCGCGCGCCAGTTCGTCGAGGGCGTAGAACCCGGTATCAAGAAGCTCCTGCATGCGAGCGGCGTTGGGGTCGATGCGGGAGATCTGACCGAGCGCGCGATTCGCCGTCGCGAGGCGCGTGAGCGAACCGTCCTCATCGTCTGCAAGTATGGCTACAACGTTCGCCGCGAGCGTACGTAGTTCGTCCGCATTCTCGAGGACGCGTGCCTCATCCTCAAGCGCGATGTCCTCGCCGACGATCAACTGCGCGTCGCCAATCTCGCGCGCTACGTGGCGAAGATAATCCGCCCTGCGCTCAGCGTCGGCGCGGCGCAGTGTGAGATCCTCAATAGCGCGACGAATCGCCGAAGTTGTCGCGTACTCGTTCGCGACGGTGCGCGCGGCGTCGCCGGCCTCGGCGTATGCATCGAGGATTGCCCTCTGTGACCCGTCGTCCAGTAGCGTCTGGGCCTCGTGCTGCCCGTGGAGATTGACGAGCGCGCGACCGAGTTCTGCGAGCACCGTCGCCGTGACCGGGGTGCCGTTCACCCACGCCCTCCCCCGCCCGCTCGCGGCGATCTCGCGCTTCAGTACCAACGTGCCGCCCTCAGTGTCAATCCCGCGCGAGTCAACGAGTGCGAGCAGGTCAGCACGGCCGTCCAACTCGAAAACGCCCTCGACCGTCGCCCGTTCGGCGCCCGGGCGCACGAGATCAGCGCTCCCGCGCTCACCGACCAGCAAACCTAGCGCTCCGACGATTATCGACTTCCCAGCGCCCGTCTCACCGGACAGCACGTTCAGCCCGGGCTCCAGCGGCAGGGTTACGGTATCGATTATGGCAAAATTCCGTATGCGAAGTTCGCTCAGCACTGTCGTGGTTGGTCGCGCGCGGGGAGCCCACCCCACCCAAGCTTGACGCGAAGGCGGTCGAAGAACGTGTTACCGGGAAAGCGAACGATGCGCACTGGGTCCGGAGCGCGGCGAACCGTTAAGCTGTCGCCTGAACCCAATTCAGCACCCGCCTGTCCGTCCACGGTTATGAGCACCTCGTCCGGGCCATCGACGGACTCGAGAACCACGGTGACACTTGGTGGAAGCACAATTGGTCGTATGGCCAGGGCGTGTGCAGAGATGGGGGTCACGATTATCGAATCGAGCGAGGGCGTCACAAGCGGACCACCTGCAGAGAGACTGTACGCGGTCGAGCCGGTCGGCGACGCAACAACGATTCCGTCACAGTTGTACGCGCCCAACGCCTCACCATCGATCGACACGCGGACGCTGAGCATCCGCGCAAATCCCCCTTTGTGCATCACGATGTCGTTCAGTGCATGCCAGGTTTCGCTCGCGGAGCCATCGCCCCGCGACGTGGAGGCGTGAAGGGCCATGCGCTCGTCCACGTCGTAGTCTCCGGCAATCACTGCCGCAAGGGCGCTGCCGAGCTCGCCCGGGCTGCAACTCGTGAGGAAGCCAAGCCTCCCGAGGTTGACGCCCAGGATCGGAACCGACGCTCCCGCGAGAAAGCGCGCCGTGCGCAACAGCGTCCCGTCCCCGCCCAGCGAAAGCACGACGTCGATCTGGTCCGGGCTGAGCAGCGTCGGCACCTTCGAGTCATCGGCGAGTCCCGGCTCGAACACGAGAGCGGCGCCGAGCGACGCAGCTTCCGCGGAGAGCGAAGCGACTATCGACGCCAGCTCCGGATACCCGCGGTGACCAATTACTCCGATCCTGATCACCCAGCCAGCACCTCGGCTGCGCTCCCGTGCAGCGCGCGCACGCGATCAGCGATTCCTATTGC
>JALYTX010000070.1 GCA_030854055.1 Gemmatimonadota bacterium
ACGGCGTCAAGGATTCGCGGACTTGACGGTACTGGCCGCTCCGCGCTGAGAAGACGCCGCGCCGCGGCGTTGGAATAAACCAGCCGCTCGTCGTCGCTGAACGCCACCACCGCGTCCGTTGCGGACCCGAGAATTCCGGCCAGTCGTGCTTCACTGCGCTCGGCTTCCATTGTCTGACGCAGCATCTCGCTCCGAGCACTTTCGACCTGCTGGTTGGCAAGCGATAGCTCACCGCGCTGAAGCTCCAACTGCGCAGACTGCGCGCCAAGCTCATCTGCAAGTCGCCGCTGGACGCGAACGTTGCGTGCGTGCCGATAGTTGGCAAAAAGGGCAAGTACAATTGAAAGCACCGCGGCCGCGCCGACCATCAGCAGCAGCACGGTCCCTTCTGCGGCGGACGCAGCGGCCGTCCCCGAATCGCGCCGCTCGATCGTTGCGCCGATTGCTGCGATAAAACGGCCGATCGCCTCGTCGGCCTGTGTGCTGCGCGAGATCCCCGGAATGGCGCGTCTCGAAACCGGGGCATGCCCTCGCTCCGCGCGCACAGATTCCTCCAGCTCAGCGAGTCGCAACCGCACGAAATAGCCGAGCGAATCGACACGCGACGCGATGCCCAGCGGCGGCGCGAGATCACGTACGTTGGACAGAGACTGCACCGCGCGGTCAGACGCGGCCGCGAAGCGAACAGCAAATCGCAGATCGCCGGTAATCGCAAGATCTCGCTCTGCGATGTTTGCGTCCTGTATGCCGTCGCTCAGCGCGCGCACCGCTGCCATCTCACGCAGCGCACCGCGCGAGCGCGACACGGAGGATGCGGATCGGGCGACGCTGCTGTACGCAAACCAGCCTGTTGCACAGACCAGAAGCGCAGATATGTATGCTGCTACGACACTCGGCCGTAGGGACATCCGGAGCATGAAAGTGATCTTAGCGAGTCACGCACGATCATGCTACCGAAAGCGGATGACGCTTACGTTAAGAACCGCCTGGGTGCTTCAGCCCGCGGCCGCGACTGTTTCACGAACGCCACCGAACCTGCGGTCGCGCGAGTTATACTCTCGCACAGCGACGGCGAGATCTGCAGGAGTGAACTCCGGCCACATCCTGTCGGTGAAGTAGAGCTCGGCGTAGGCGCATTCCCACAGAAGGAAGTCGCTCAGCCGTTGCTCGCCACCAGTTCGAATCAGGAGATCCACGTCGCGTACCCGCCCGGCGTGCGTCACGTCGTTCATCAACCTGACGAAACTCTCGCGACTGAGCGATCGGCCACCGGCGCGCTCCGCCGCCATGACCATGGCATCGCGCGCGGAGTAGTCCAGCGCGATCCGCAGCTCCAGGCGGGAGCCTTCGACAGTCGCCTCCTCGGCGAGCTCGGCGGTGCGACGCAGCTCGGCGGGGATCCTGTCGCGCCGTCCGATGATGCGCATGCGCACGCCGTTCTGCACGCACCGGTCCATTTCCGACAGCAGATAGCGCCGAAACAGGCGCATGAGCATGCTCACTTCGCGGGTGGGCCGCTTCCAGTTGTCCGCCGAGAACGCGTAGAGCGTCAGCGTGCCGATGCCGACGTCTTCGGCGCTCTCGACGATCGTGCGGACTACGCGTGCGCCCACAACGTGCCCGGAAGTGCGGGGTCGACCGCGCGCAGCGGCCCATCGGCCGTTACCGTCCATGATTATCGCGACGTGGAGTCTGTCGTTTTCCACGTCTAGCGGTCCCGGGTCGCCCGAATCAGCGCTTCCATGTGATCCAGGTAGCGACCGAGCGCGGCGCGGCCCGAAGCCGTGAGCGAATACTGCGTGTGCGGAACCCGTCCTTCGAACGTCTTGGTGCAACTTATGTAGTCTGCGTCCTCGAGCTTTCGCGCATGGACGCTGAGGTTGCCGTCAGTCGTTCGCATGAGCGCCTTGAGCTCGTTGAAGCTGAGGACATCGTTCACCGCCAATGCGCTGACGATGCCGAGCCGGAGCCGCTCGTGGATGAGACGGTCGAGCGAGCCGGCAATCGGCACTCCCGTGTTGCCGTCCACGGGAGCCAGACCGCCCTGGGTTGCACGTCCGGGCGGCGAGGCCGCGGACGATTGAGAATGCGCCTTGGAGCCAGCGCGTCCGACCTTAGCCACCATACCTCCGCGCGATCGGAATTCCGAACGCAATGTGAAATCCCCCAAATGCGATGGCGAGAATCCAGTCGCTCCACGCCAGAGGGGTGAACAGCGCGAGCGCGCCCGCAGCGAGAAAGCAAAGACCCATTACAGGCACGATCTCGACAGAAAACGCGCCGCCCGCAGCCACTGCGGCGCCGTAGAGTAGAAGCCAGAGACCCGGGAGCACCGGTGCCATCCCGGCCTTGTGGAGCACGACCGTGAGCACCGCGCCCGCGAGCAGCGGGGGCGACACGGCCAGGACGAACTTGCGGCCGGGCCCCGAAAGCAACGGGACACCGGACGCGCGCGCCTTGGCTAGCATCGCCCATAGTTGGACGACGATGCCGGCGGCGGCGAGCGCGAGCCAGACGTCCAGCCATCGTGCCGTACTGGGCTGGGCGGCCGCGATGAACGACGCAGCGATCGCCATGAAGCCGACCATCACCATCCCCCAGCCAGAAACTGCGGTGAACGCGCCCGCGTTCTCCATCGTTGAGCGGATGAACGCCAGGTTGTCCATGGCGCGCACGTGCAGCGCGGGTGGCTCGGCGGCGGGCTCCGGCCGAAGGGGTAGCACTTTGGTCATCGGGGAGTAAGTCTGGAGTGCGAACCAGTGCTTGTCAAGTACTTTTCATTACAAAGCACTGCCGGTGCGTCGTCTCGACAGCAGCAGGCGGGCCAAACGGCCTCAGATTGAGCTCGGACCTGGTGCCGGATCGCTCGCCGGAAAGCTCTGCTCGATGGTTCGGTCAAGCGAACGCTCCTCGGCGCCCGAGGCGATCGATGCCACGACTGCATTCCCAAAAGCGGGCAGATCTCCGGGATTACGGCTCGTGACGAGCTTCTGGTCGGTGATGACCGTCCGGTCAACCCACTCGCCTCCGGCGTTCCTGATGTCGGTCTGCAGGCTCGGATATGAAGTCAGCGTGCGACCGCGTACGCAACCAGCTTCAACCAGCAGCCACGGGCCGTGACAGATGGCGCCAACGGGCTTGTCGGCGTCCATGAACGACCTGACGAATGCAACGGCCTTGGCGTCCATCCGCAGCTTGTCCGGGTTCTTGACTCCTCCCGGGAGAACCAGCGCGTCATAGCCGTGCTCCGAAGCTTCCGACACCAACCTGTCCACCTTGAACTTCCGTGACTTCTCGCCGTGCGATTCCGCCTGAATCTCGCCGGCCTTCAACGACACGAGCTCCGCCGTGGCTCCCGCCTGTGTCACCGCCTCCCACGGTTGCGCCAGCTCCGATTCCTCAACCCCATCAGTCGCGAGAAACGCCACGCGGCGCCCTTCCAGCTTTCGTGCCGCCATTTTTTATATCCTCAAGTGTGTTTGCGCGTTCGATAACGCAATCGAATGCATCACACACCGTGCCATATTTCCCCCCATGCCGATCATCCAGCTATTTGGCCACGAGAGTGTGCGCCGCGGGTTGCGCCGGATGGCAGAGACGTCCACCCTGCCCGGCTCGATCCTGCTCGAGGGCGCGCGTGGAATTGGCAAGCAGCGACTGGCGCTCTGGCTGGCGCAACTTCTAGTCTGCGAGAGGGAGGAGACGCCATGCGGCACATGCATGGCCTGCCGGAGTGTGCTCGACCTGCGCCATCCTGACGTTTTCTGGGTGTATCCGCGGCCGCGTCTAACCGATCCCAATGCAACCGCGGACGATGTGATCGAGGACATCTCCGAATCCAATCAGGAACGGCTGGAGCGACGCGGTCTGTACGCGCGGCCGTCGGGCACCGAAGCAATATTCCTCGCAACCACCCTGACGATTGTCGGCAAGGCGGCGATGTCGCCAGCCATGGGCCGCCGCAAGGTGTTCATAGTAGGCGATGCTGAGCGGATGGTCGCGCAGGAAGGCTCGGACCAGGCTGCAAATGCCTTCCTGAAGCTGCTGGAGGAGCCGCCTGCCGATACGACAATCCTGCTCACATCCAGCGAGCCGGGCGCTCTACTTCCGACGATTCGATCGCGTGTCGTTGCGATCCGGTGCGCCCCCCTCGGCGACACGGACGTTCTCGCCTTCGTGCGCGAGCCGGTCGCCAAGGCTGCGCTCGATGCACTCGACCTTCCCCGTGAAGACGCCGAGCGTGTCCGCCTGGCGCGTGGGGCGCCGGGCGATCTGCTCTCCGTCGCGGCAGTATCGGCCGCTCGCAATGCTGCCTTGAAGCTGCTGCATGCTGGCTCGAGCCGCGGTGCAGAACGATACGCCGAGGCGCTGGCGCAGGGATCAGCCGGTGCACGCGGCGCGTTCAGCGACACGCTCGCCGCGCTCAATGTGCTGCTCCGTGACCGCGCAGAGTCAGCGCTTGCGAAAGGAGACGCAGACGGCGCTTACGTCGCTTCGAAGGCAGTCGTCGCGGTGATTGAAGCACAGGCGCGCGCCGATGGCAATGTCAGCCCGCAGCTCGCGACGGCAGCGCTGCTCGATGCACTGGCGGGCGTACCAGCGTGAGCGTCCCGCGCGAAAATACGAATCCGCTGAGCCACACGGACGATTCGGGAAAGGCAAGCATGGTTGATGTGAGCGGCAAGCCTCAAACCCGACGCGTCGCCGTAGCCTCGGGAACCATCACAATGTCGCAGCACGCGTTCAATGCGATTCGCGAGAATTCGATCGTGAAGGGCGACGTGCTCGGCGTCGCACGCGTCGCGGGAGTGATGGCGGCAAAGCGGACGGCGGACCTGATACCGCTCTGCCACGTCGTCGCCGTGTCGAGCGTCGCGCTGGATCTCGCGCTCGACGAATCAATGCCGGGCGTGCGAGCGGCTGCCACGGTGGTGGCAACCGGCCCGACGGGAGTCGAGATGGAAGCAATCGTGGCCGTCACGACCGCACTAACGACCATCTACGACATGGCGAAGAGCGTCGACCGCGGGATGGTCATTGGGGAAGTGCGGCTGCGGAGCAAGAGCGGCGGAAAATCGGGAGACTACACCGCGCGCTAGACGTCTCCGGCCAGTATGTCAGTTCGCGGAGCGCCGCAATACCGCACGTACACGCGCGACGAACCGCGCCGGATCCAGCGGTTTGCGAAGGTAGTCGTCGGCGCCGTCGTTCATGATGTCGATCTCCGCCTCGTGGCCCTCGGTGCTGGTCAGCACGACGATCGGGAGGCCGGCGGTGGATGCCGTGCTGCGCATCTGCTTGAGCACTGCATGGCCGCCGACGCGCGGCATGCTCAGATCGAGCGTCATCAACGCGTAGCGGGAATCGTGTGCAAGCATGTCGAGCGCTGCCTGACCATCGGTAGCCTGTTCGACGGAAAATCCGCTTGCCTTGAGGACGCCAACTGCGAGCTCGCGGGTTACTGGATCGTCATCGACTACCAGGATACGCTGGCGTTCGTCCGTCTTCTCGCGTGGAGCCTCGCCTTCACCGAGTACTCGCTCGACTTCTTCGAGTGTCGTGTCACCAACGACGACGTGTCCGAGCGCCACATCTCGCAGTGGGCGCATACCGCCCCGCTCCGCCGACCGCTGCAGCTCCACGGAAGTCGCGTTCGTCGTCATGCACTCCTGGAAATCCGGGTTGTTGACAAGCACCTCGTCCAGCGGGATGCGTCCCCGATAACCAGTCTCGCCACATTCCTTGCAGCCCACGGCGCGGCGACTCTGCTTCACGCCGAATGCGCGTTCCATTCTTACCGTCGCCGCGTCACGCTCGACCGGCTGGTCTATCGCACAATTGTTGCAGAGGCGGCGGATGAGACGCTGCCCGATGACACCACGCAGCGCAGGTGCAAGCGCCGCGCGATCCAGACCCAGATCGATCAGCCGCTGCACCGCGCCGACTGCGTCGTTCGTATGCAGCGTGGACAACACAAGGTGGCCTGTCGCGGCCGCCTGCAACGCGATCTTCGCGGTTTCGTCGTCGCGGATCTCACCTATGAAGACGACATCCGGGTCCTGCCGCAGAATCGCGCGCAGCGCCGAGGCGAACGTCACGTCGCGCTTGGGGTCGATCTGAATCTGCGTGACTCCGGCGAGCTCGTACTCGACAGGGTCTTCAACAGTCATGATGTTGATCGCCTGTGCCGCAAGCTCGCGAACACCGCCATAAAGCGTAGTCGTCTTTCCGGATCCGGTTGGTCCCGTGACAATGACGATGCCCTCCTTGAACGAGAGCAGGTACTTCAGTCGCGCCAGCTCGTGCGCGGCGAGGCCGAGGTTATCGAGCGATTTGGACGAATCCGGGTTGAGTATTCGTATGACTGCCTTCTCCGCGTCCCGCGTGGGAACGGTAGAGATGCGCATGTCGAACATCTTTCCGGCCACAGACACGCGGGTGCGACCGTCCTGCGGACGCAATCTGTCCGCGATATCGAGCTTGCCGATCACCTTGATGCGCGACACGACGCGTGTCAGCGCGACGAGCGGCATCTGCATGTACTGGCGCATGACTCCGTCAACACGAAAGCGAACGATTCCCTGGTGCCGCCCCGGTTCCAAATGGATGTCGCTCGCATTCGCCGAAATAGCCGCGTGCAGGACCATGTTGGCGAGCTGGATCACGGGTGCTGCCTCGGCTTCCCCGGCGGCAACCGGACCGGCAGAGTCGGACTCAACCACCTTCACGTCGCCGAGTGTAACATCCAGCGACTTGAGCAACCCCTCCATCGCGCGCTCGGGAGAGTAATGCGCGTTGATCGCATCGAGGATGGACTTGTAGCCGGCAATATGCAGCACCACCCGGCGCCCCGACGAGAACTGGATGGCCTGCTCGGCGTTGTAATCCGTTGGGTCGGCGATTGCTACGACAATCTCGTTCTGCGTCTCCCTGATGGGTAGAACGTGGTGCTTTCGCGAGACTTTTTCCGGCACGAGCTTGATCGCTCGGGGCTCGACGGCGTCGAGCGCGGCCACGGGCAGCCGGAAGAGAACCGCCGCCGCCTCCGCAAGGTCAACCTCTGCCACAGCATAAGCCTGCGACACAAGACGCCACCCATCTTGCAAAGACGTCGACGCAGAGATCGCAGGTTTTTCGCGTGCCTGCCAGCCGGCCTTTTCGGCCGCGTTAATAAGCCAGTTCATTCGGGGCCAGTTGATCTGCGTACTTCCACGGCGAGCAGGGGCATCATCGGGAAAGGATCGGCACGTTTGGTGGGTTTCCCGACGGGGATCGGTACTCTCCCCTCCAGACTCCGATGGCTGTCCTCCCGTAACGCGCACGCCCCGCGCAATTTCACCAACAAGCGCGCGGCTACGCGTCGGCGCCCGAGTGGATCCTCAACGGGTCATTGCGTCATTTTGTCCACACAATGACGCTGCCGCAATAGCCCTTGGCTGGGGACGGCATGAATGCCTGCGGGACATTGAGCAGGCTGTTGTATACCTCGACACCCTTGATATCGCTGCCCGGAACAAAATCGTCGCCGTCCGGCACTGGCTGTCCGTCCAGGTATAAGCGTAAGCGGCACTGCCCACCCGACGAGAGATAGCGGAGCGAGCCCGACCGCGGCGCTCCGACCATCGTCACACCCGGGACGGCGTACATCAGATCGCTGATGTACGCCGGCTTGCGCCGCTCGACTTCTTCCGGCGGGATGAAATAGCCGGGGTGGTGCCTCATCCGGTCAAAAAAACCGGTAGCCGCGAACCGCGCGGCGCGAAATGCGTCGGCGTCAGAGTCACTCGCCGCCGAGACTGAAACCCCGGGGAGGGGCGCGGCAACCGGAACCATGTAGAGCACGATGGGCCTGGTCACGCCGCTCCGTAGTGTAAGGTCGAACTCGAGGGGTATGTAGCCGAGTCGCCGCACTGTGAAGTGCGTTTCGCCCGAGGCAAGGCCGCCGATCTCGAACGAGCCTGCATCGTCGGTTCGCGTGGTCTGGTGCGACGAGCCCCATACGACGGTGGCGTATGAAATGGGCCCCAGGGCCGAGTCACGAACGGTGCCGCGGACAACTGCTGTGTGAAAGTCTGCGTGCCGCGACGGCGAGTCCTGATTCGGTGGCGTGGTCTGCGCGCCAATCAGCAAGGCAGGCACGAAGGCACCGCACGCGAGGCCGAGGCGCACCGCGCGCCGGTGCCAGCGCGCAGGCTGCAAGCGCGCAGGCTGCAAGCGCGCAGGCTGCAAGCGGGTCGACGGATCCGGTTTCACATCACCTCAGCATGGAGTACACGGCAATCACCGCCGAGTTGTACACGCGCGCATAATCCGCAGGGAGCCGCTCGACACCAGACATGATCTGCTGTTTGAGATCGCGGACGATAATGCGACTGGCCGGTAGCTCATCGCGCTCGGCTGGCGCGGCCACGTTGAGCCCGTGAAGGACGTTCCAGAGGTGCCGCACAAGCTCGTTTACTTCAGCGACCAACTCCGAAACCGGGGAGCCGCCGGGATCAGGAAGTTGGGGCAGGTCGGAATCGAGTCCACCGGTGTCCTTCATCGCAGCACGTTATGGTTCCGGGCGGACGGCGGCAAGGAGCGATCCGGTTCCGATTTCCAATGAGCGGGGTGGGGATCGAACCCACGACCTGAAGCTTAAAAGGCTCCTGCTCTAACCAACTGAGCTACCCGCCCGAAAACGCCGAGCGTCTGAATCTAAGCGAATCCGTGGGGGCCCGGCACTCATTGCGGCGCGGCTTGCGGGCGGGTGAAGATCGCCTTGGGGATCATCACATGCACGCCGACGTTCCCGTCCACAAGCTGGGTCACGTCGACGTCGCACGCGACGCTCGTGAGCATGTACGCGTCGTCCTTGCTCAGTCCGCGGCTCATGAGGAACTGGATCGCCTGGCGCACTGCGGTCTTGGTGGCCACCACCAAATCCCGGTCCATCCCCATGGTGATCCAGTGCGTCGGTGTTTCGCCCATCGGCCACGTGAGATGCATATCCTTTCGGACGATCACCTGAAACGTGCCAACCAGTGACGTCTCGAGCGCGGTGATGTCCACCTCGCCATTTCCCTGACCGGCGTGTCCGTCTCCGATTTCCAGCAACGCGCCCGGTGTGTGTACCGGTATGTACAACGTGGTGCCCGCGACGAGTTCCTTGTTGTCAAGATTTCCCGCGTGAATTCCGGGGGGCGCGCTGTTGAGTCGTCCCATGGATGCCGGTGGCGCGACTCCGATGCTGCCAAAAAACGGGTGCAACGGGATGTCAATTCCGTCCGCGAAATGCGCGAGCATCCGCTGCCTGTCGAGCGGAATGATTCGCATCTTTGAGTAGCCGAAGTCTTCGGGCAGGAAACCGCTCTTTCCGCCGAACGCGTTATAGGCGTATGGAATCGCGAGGTCGATCTTGCGAATGCGGATCTCGAGGACGTCGCCCGAGTCTGCGCCGTTCACGTAGATCGGGCCCGTGAGGACGTGGCCGCCGGGTCCCTTGTTCGTGACGGAGTCGTAGATAGTGCGCAACGCCGGCTCGACCGCCGAAGGCGCGACGCCGGCAGCTTCGAGCCGCGACGGGCTGGAAGTGAGGAGCGTCCCGACGACTATTACGTCGCCCGAGTTTATGCGCAGCACCGGCTTCGCCGCTGCGTCGTAATATCCCCACGCGACAGTGCTCGGCGACGGCATCAACGTGTGCGTCACCGGCGTCGTCTGCGCAACGACGTTGGCGGTACAGATAGACATTGAGGCTCCCGCGAACAGGCCGAGAGCGCACGGTGTGCGAAGTAACACTTTCATCATTCGGGCCTCGCAGTGCGCGGCGCGGGTGGCGCCGAAGGTTCGGCGCTCCTACCCTTCAACCGGGATTTCGCGCCCTGCACGATCTCCCGCAACTTAGCCGGAAGCTCGTCGAAGTACGTATAGAACACCGGGGTGACATACAGCGTGACGAGCTGCGAGAACGCGAGTCCGCCAACGACCGCGACGCCCAATGGCCGTCGCGACGAGGCGCCGGCGCCTGTTCCGAGAGCGATGGGCAGCGTCGCCATGAGCGCGGCCATTGTTGTCATCATGATGGGCCGGAACCGCACAACCGCGGCTTCGACGATCGCGGCAGCCGGCGCCTTGTTCTCCTTGCGCTCAGCTTCGATCGCGAAGTCGATCATCATGATCGCATTCTTCTTCACGATGCCCACGAGCAGGATGAGGCCGACAAAGGCGTACACATCCAGCTCCATGTGAAACACGAGCAACGACAGCAGCGCGCCGAAGGCCGCGAACGGCAGTCCGGTGAGAATTGTCAGCGGGTGTACGAAGCTCTCGTACAAAATCCCGAGCACCATGTAGATGACGAAGATCGCGAGTATCAGCAGACCAATCAGGCCCTGCTGACTCTGCTGGAAGGCCTGCGCTGTTCCGGAGAAACTGGTCGTTATTCCTGGCGGAAGCGTTGTGGCGGCCGCTTCCGCTATGGCACCAGTTGCGTCACCAAGAGCGGAGCCGGGTCTTGTGTTGAACGAGATCGTCACGGCCGGAACCTGTCCGGAGTGATAGATAGCGAGCGGGCCGACGCTCTGGGAAAGCGTAGCAACGGCGCTTAGCGGAACAAGCCCGCCCTGCGACGTTTTCACGTACAGCATCTGCAAGGAAGGAATGTCCTTCTGGAACTGCGGTAGCAGCTCCATTATCACGAAGTACTCGTTGTTCGTCGTGTAGATTGTGGACACCTGGCGCGATCCGTACGCATCGTAGAGCGCAGTCTCGATCTGCGTCGCGGTAGCCCCGAGAGAGGCCGCACGCTCGCGATCGATGGTCACATTCACTTGCGGATTGGCGATCTGCAGATCGCTCGTGACATCCTGCAACTGGGGCAGCGAGCGCATGCGCGTCTCCATTTTCTGCGCCGCCGAATCCAGAGCTCCGATGTTCGGACCCTGTATCGTGTACTGATAGAGGCTCTTCGCGGAGCGGCCGCCGATCTGGATGGCCGGAGGCACCTGCATGAACACGTTCATACCTGGCACACCGGTGAGCTTGGGACGCAACTCGTTAACGATCTCATCTGCACTCAGACGGTGACCGAAGGGCTTGAGGCCGAGAAACATGCGTCCCTGATTTCCGCTGCCGCCACCGGATCCTACCGCGGACATGAATCCGGAAACGTTCGTGTCCTTCGCGACGATCGCGGCAACCTGTTTCTGGTGCTTCACCATTTCCGCGAACGACGTTCCCTGCGCCGCCTCGGTCGTTGCAGATATCTGTCCGGTGTCCTGCGTTGGAATGAAGCCGGTGGGCACGAGCTTGAACAGAACCCCCGTTGCCACGAGCACCGCAATCGAGAACATCAGAGCTCCGAATCGGTGAAGCATGACCCAGCCGAGACTGCGTTCGTAGGATCCGGCAACACGTTCATATACCCGCTCGGAGGCGTTGAACAGCTTGCCATGCTCATGTGACGGCGGCTTGAGAAAGCGGCTCGAGAGCATGGGTGTGAGCGTAAGCGATACGAACCCCGAGACGAGAATCGCTGCGCCAATCGTCACCGCGAACTCATGGAAGAGGCGTCCGACTATGCCGCCCATGAAAAGCAGAGGAATGAACACCGCGGTGAGTGACAGCGTCATCGACAGGATCGTAAAGCCGATCTCGGCGGAGCCGTCCAGCGCCGCCTGCATTGGCGGCTTCCCCATCTCCATGTGTCGCACGATGTTCTCGAGCATCACGATGGCGTCGTCTACCACGAAGCCGACGGCCAGCGTCAGCGCCATGAGCGAGAGATTGTCGAGCGAATAGCCAAACACGTACATCACCGCGAACGTGCCCACGAGCGACATCGGAAGCGCGAGGCTCGGAATCACGGTCGCCGAGATGTTTCGGAGGAAGAGGAAGATGACCATGACCACGAGGAACAGCGTCAGGATCAGGGTCGACTTCACGTCGTCTACGGACGCCTCGATGGATTGCGACCGATCGTACAAAATGTGAATCTGCACACTCGGCGGCATCTGCGACTTCAGCGACACGAGCAGGTCCTTTACGCCCTGCGCGACGGCGACTGTGTTCGTTCCCGGCTGGCGCTGAACCGCGAGGACGACCGAGCGCGCACCGTCGTACCAGCTCGCGGTCTTGTTGTTCTCGACGTCGTCCAGAACTGTCCCGAGCTCGGCGAGGTGCACCGGAGCGCCGTTCTTGTATGCTACGACGATCTGCCTGAACTGCGCTGCGTTGTGCAGCTGCCCGTTCGTCTCCACCGTATAGGCACGCGTCGGTCCCCAGAGCGTACCCGTCGGCATGTTGACGTTCTGCGCGTTGATTGCGGTCGCGACCTCATCGATGCCGATCCCGCGGCTGGCGAGCGACGTGGGGTCGAGCTGGACGCGCACGGCGTACTTCTGCGCGCCGTACACAGAGACCTGCGCGATGCCGGGAATTGTTGATATGCGCTGGGCCATGACCGTCTCGCCGTATTCGTCCAGCTGCGACAGCGGCAGCGTGTTCGACGTAAGCGCGAGATACAGAATGGGCGAGTCCGCCGGATTCACCTTTCTGTACGACGGCGGCAGGATTCCGAGCGGCAGGCTGCGCAGCGTCTGCGAGATTGCAGCCTGCACGTCCTGCGCGGCCGCATCGATGTTGCGATTGAGCGTGAACTGAATGGTGATCGACGTCGAGCCAAGCTGGCTCGACGACGTCATGTTGTCGATTCCGGCGATGGTGGAAAACTGTTTTTCGAGTGGCGTTGCGACCGCGGACGCCATCGTTTCGGGACTGCCGCCCGGAAGACTCGCGTTGACGCTGATCGTCGGAAAGTCCACGGACGGCAGATCGCTGACTGGCAGCCGCTCGTAGGAACTAACTCCGAAAAAGAGAATCGCGATCATGACGAGCGTTGTCATGATCGGGCGGCGGATGAACAGGCTTGTCATTGACTCGACCCCGGATTGCTGGTGCCAGGTGATGTGCCGGACGCACCGCCCATGATCCCTGATGAATCGCCCGCGACCGACTTCCGACCAGCCTGCGCAGCCTTGATGATTACCTTGGATCCGGCGACGAGCCGCGACTGCCCGTCTGTTATCACCCGGTCACCGGGGCTCAGTCCGCTGGCGATCACGGCGAGAGTGTCCACTGTTCGGGCTACCTGCACCGGTCGCTGCTTCGTGTTGCCGGCGCTGTCGACTGTGAACACATAAGTCCCCTGCTGGCCGTTCAGCACCGCCTGTGCCGGCACAGTGAGCGCATTTGGATCGACGTACAGGCGGAGTGCGACAGTGACGAACTGGCCCGGCCACAGATTCCCGGCTGGATTGTCGAAGCGTGCCTTGAGAAGCACCGTACCGGTTGTCGAATCGACATTGTTGTCGACGAACGCGAGCGTCCCGAACAGCGGCACTCCGGAGCCTTCCGCGAGCGAGGCCTGAACAGCCAGCGGCTTGCCCGCACCGAAGTATCGCTGGATGTCGGGCAATTCGCTTTGCGGAATGGAGAAGCGGACCAGAATTGGCTGTATCTGATTGATCACGACCATCGGTGTCGAAGCATTTGCCTTGACGAGGTTGCCCATGCGTACGAGGAGGCCGCCGGTGCGCCCCGATATCGGCGCGCGAATCGTCGAGTTGGCGACGTCGAGCTGAGCGTGCTCCACCGCTGCGCGGTCCGCATCAACCGTGGCCCCGGCGGACGCTGCCGCGGCTGACGCCTGATCTGCTTGAGAGCGGGTAACGTAATCCTTCGACACCAGCGTCGCGTAGCGCGCGGCATCACGGCGTGCATTGGCCGCCTGCGCCTCGTCACGGGCGAGCTGCGCTTTTCCCTGATCCAGGACCGCGATGTATGGCCGCGGGTCGATCTCAAAGAGCACCTGGCCAGCTTTCACCTGTTGGCCCTCGGTGAACGTGACACGCGTGAGAATGCCACCGACCTGCGCCTCAACCGCGGCCGTTTGCATCGGCTCGACGACGCCGTTCGTGCTGATTGTGTACGGGACGCTGGTGCGGCGCGCCGTCGCGACAATCACCGGCACCCGCGGCGTCTTGGGCGGCGGTGCCTTTGCGCATGCTGCGACGGACACAACTGCGGCGGCCCATGTCAGCCCCGCGACGGATCTATAATTCATGGTTGCAAATTGGGCTGCGACGGTGAAGGCGTGCCGGACGCTGGCACGAATGGAAATGCGGTCTCGCCACGTGTGCCAAGCACACCGGAGTCGTGCGCGAGTTGCGCCAGCGCGGTGTACCACTGCCAACGGGACTGAACCTGCTGCGCACGCGCGTTTGCGAGAGCGGACTGCGCCGTAAGAAGGTCGATAATACTTCCCACGCCCTCGCGGTAACGACCAGCTGCCACCTGTTCGGATTGAAGCGCGCTTGCCAGCAGGTCGTCCGCGGTGGTGACGCGCTGGCCGGCGGTCTGCAGCGCGTAGTAGGACGTGAAAACCTGTGCGGTGACCACCTCGCGAAGCAGGTCTGCCTGTGCGCTCGCCGCACTGGCGCGCGCCCGGGCGGCAGCGATGTCGTACTGCCGCGAAAAGCCGGAAAAAATCGGCACAGAAACGCCGAGAGTGAGGCCGTACGAACCACCCGCGTAGACGGTGGGGTCGGAGTACGTTCGGCCGGCTGTCGTCCCCAGCGTCAGCGCTGGGAGGGCGGCTGATTGCGCCACGCGAATCTGATCGGCCGACGCGGCCGCGGCGGCTCGCGCTGCGGCGAGATCCGGGCGCCGGGCGACGGCGTCGGCGATGAGGCTGTCCACAGTCACGTTCACTGCACGCACCGGGACCGCACCGGAGAGGGGTCCGAGCTCGTACGATATGTTCGCAGGAATGCCCATGGCCGCGGCTAGATTGCCGCGCGCTGCCTGCAGATTGCCCTGGATGGACTCCAGATTCAGTTGCTCCTGCGACAGCGCCGTGCGCGCCTGCAGCACGTCGGCAATCGTGGCGAGCCCAACACTATCCCGCTGCTGCGCCGCAGCCAGATTGGCCTGGGCCTCCGCGATTGCGGCGCGTTCAGCGCCGAGGAGGGCGGTGTTCGCCATGTACGAGAAGTAGGCGGCTTCAACCTGAAGGACTGTCGCCTGAATAGTCGCGTTGTGCGTGAAATCGGCGGCGAACAGAGTCTGGCGCGCAGCGTCGATCGTGCCGCTGCGTCCTCCGAAGTCGAGCAGCAGGTAGCTGAGCGACAACGACGGGTTCACCTGAGTGCGTTGCACGGACGAGCCGCCGTTCACGGGCACTGACTGCGTCCGCGACACTGTCGCAGACCCGACGACCGATGGGAATAACGCGCCCTGCACCGAGCCATATACGGCCGCAGCGGCCCGTGCCTGGGACCAGGACACGCGCGTTGCGGGATTGTTGCGGAGTGCCAGATCGACCACGTCGCCGAGCGTGAGCGAGCGAGCGCGCGCGAGTATGTCGGGTGGAAGACTCGTCGGGTTACTGGCAGGCTCGCGGACAACGCCGCGGGTCGGTGGCGTCCAGGTACTGCTGGGGGTGGGCGGCGCGCCGGCGACACCATTTACGCTCGGTATCGCGGTGGCGCAGCCCAAAACGACAGCCGACGCGACAATCGCGGCGAACGGCACGATCTTGTTCTTGAGAGGCATTGATCGGGGTACGCTCGAGGCACGCCCCGCGCTGTGGCAACATGGCGAATTGTCAGGCGAAGTTACGCGAGCCAGCGTGTTACCGGCGCCTGGTGGAACGGCCGCGCTGCGTAAGTCTGCTGTCAGCCCGATGTCAGGCCGCGGGACGGCCGAGGGACGCCACGATGGCGGCCGCGATGTCGTCGGTGACTTTGAACAGATCGCGTCCGTCCCGGTCGTAGACGTCGGCCCACTGCATCACTCCGTCGGCTGCGTTGCTGAGACGGGCAGTGACCCGGAGGCGGGAACCTTCTCTCTGGACGGTTCCCTCAAGGAGCAACCGCGGACCCGACTTGCCGGGCCGGGCGACGCCCGACCTCATGTCCTTCACAAGACCCGCGGCGGCGGTTGGGGATATTACCCGCAAGCGGGCGGATTTGGTCAGGTTGTCGGCAACGGCGTTGGTGATGCCGGTTGCGACGTGCGCATCCGCGGAGTCGCTGCCCAGATCCACGAACGGAACGACAGCGATCTCACCCATCGGCATGGCCATCGAGGCTGCAGCCGGAGCGAGCGCCTCAAGCGAGCGCGATCTGCCCGTGGCAACGCCGGCGCCGGCAATCACTATGACGCCGAGGGCCGCGAGGACTGCGGCGACGCCGCGGCGCCGACGCGGCCGCGCGACCTGGCCGAACTCACCGCTGCTCATTCCATGCCCCTCGAGCACGTCGACCAGCTCCTGCGCGGACGAGGGCCGGTCCGCCGGGTCCGTGGCAAGGCTGCGCATTATCAGATCGTTCAACGCAGCCGGCACCTCTGCGCGAACGCTGGACAGGTCGCGCGGCATGCTGCTCATTCGGGCCGCGAGCATCGCGCGTGCCGGAAGCCCCGCGAACGGCGGCGAGCCTGTGAGCATCTCGTACGCCGTGACGCCCAGCGAGTAAATGTCTGCTCGTCCGTCGATTTCCGGGTCGCCGGCGGCCTGCTCCGGCGCCATGTAGAGCATTGTCCCGATGGCGGTACCGATCGTGGTGAGGCCGCTTCCGCTTGTTAGAGTGCGACGGGCCGACGTCAGCGCCTTCGCGACCCCGAAGTCGGTAACCATAGCGGAACCGCCGGCAAGGAGGATGTTGCCAGGCTTGATATCACGATGCACGACGCCACGCTCATGCGCGAACGCGAGGGCGCGCGACACGTCCTTGAGGATTGCCAGGGTGTCGCGCACGGATAGCGGGCCGTCGGCTATACGGTGGGCGAGCGACTCGCCATCCACGTAGGGCATCACGAAATACGGCAGGCCGCCGGCGGTTCCGGTTCGCAACACACCGACTATATGCGGGTGCTGGAGCGCGGCGACGGTGAGTATCTCGCGCCTGAACCGCTCGACCGAAACCGACGCTGCCAGATGCGGATGAAGCACCTTGATAACCACTCGCCGGGCAAGCTCCCTGTCCTCAGCGACGAACACGCACGACATTCCGCCGTCGATCTCTCGCTCGATCACGTACGCGTCGCCCAGTTCGGCGCGCATCGTTTCACGAATTGAGGCGGTCACAGTCGTTGCGAGTTCTATGTCAGTGGTTGTCCATTAGACGGCTTCGACGCCAAAATGGTTGCGCGTCGTGATGCCGGCTCGGACGAATTACCCCGGATCGCCGTCAGCAGCCCGTCACCTGTGCAGGTTCTTGCGCCCGAACCTGCTACGCCCTGCCGCGCGCCAGCTACCAAGTGTGTCCCAAACAGATGGCTCGGACAACGCGTCGGATCACGTCGGTGCGATGGGGTCCGTGCGCCGTGTCGTTGTCTGGGCAGGATGCGCGGACGTCGGGAGCAGGGTCATACCCTTCCGCTCCAGCTTGCCCCAGCCAACGACGTGCCCGCGTAGCGCAGCCGCAATCGACTTTACCACCACCCAGTACATCGTCTGTCTGAAAACGAAGCGCTGAATGAGGACGAGCCATGTCAACGCCTTCTCCTCGCCCGGCTCCATCAGGAACGCGACCACCGCCGCTAGCCAGTCGACCACGAGGAAGATGACGTACAGCCTGAGCACGTCTTCGAGGTTGCTCAACGCATAGCGATCGCCGTGCTGGTAACGGGCGAGCAACACCGACAAAAGACTCCACGCGAATAACATGTCGGCGAGCGGCGAGATCGCGGTATAGAACAGCTGGAAGATCCACACGTTGGGCATCGCAATCATTCCGAGCGCGCCGTACTTGGGCCGGAACGTGATCTTCTTGTGCTTCCACACGGACTGCAGCGTGCCGAACGACCAGCGGAAGCGTTGCCGAATGAGCGCCTTCAGTGTGTCCGGCGCCTCCGTGTAGGCAATCGCGTCATCCGCGTAAGTCACACGGACACCTTCCTCGCCCAGAGCCCACGTGAGATCCTGGTCCTCCGCTAGTGTATCGTCGCTGAAACCGCCAACCGCCTGCACGTAAGACTTGCGCCACGCGCCGACGGCGCCGGGAACGATCGTTATCGCGTTGAGCACTGCGAAGGCGCGCCGCTCGAGGTTCTGGCTCGTGACGTATTCCAGCGCCTGCCAGCGCGTCACGAGGTTGTGACGGTTCCCGACCTTCGCGTTGCCCGCCACCGCGCCGACTTTGGGATCGCTGAGCGGGGCCACAAGGCGCGCGACTGTTGTCGGCGTGAACTGCGTATCCGCGTCCAGACATACGATGATCTCACCACGAGCGCGTGCGATACCAAAGTTGAGGGCCGTAGCCTTGCCGCCGTTTTCCTTCGTGTACACGCTCACGCGAGGATCGGCGCCGAACTCACGCGTCACAACAACATGCGTATCATCAGGCGAACCATCATCGACGACCACGATGTTCATCTCTCCGCTGTACTCCTGATCGAGCAGGCTTCGCAGCGTCGCGCCGATCACTCGCTCCTCGTTGTAGGCCGGCACAATGATGGTGACGGACGGCGTGTAACTAGGGTACGGCCTGCGGGAGTGATATCTCTGGTACGACGCGAGAATGATGATGATGAGAAGCCGTATCGCACCCACAACGACTGCGATGAAGAACAGCCAGTACAATGTCCACTCGAGACCGCTCACGAATGTGAACGTGGCAAGCTCGATTCCTCGCGTAATGGCGCTTCGCGGAGGCAGCCCGGGCATCGCCTCATCACGCGAAATTCCGGCAAGCTCCGAGAGGGGAACGATCGTGTCGCCGTGAGCGCGGAGCGAGTCTATGATCGGACCGAGCGCGCGCACCGTCTGCGCACGATTACCGCCGCCGTCGTGGAGAAGCACCACGTTGCCACCCGATCTCAGCCCGCCCGCCGTTACCATGCCGCCGTAGTACCGCTGGTCCATAACGTTCTTTACGATCTGGTCTGCCGAGATCGGCTGCCAATCTTCGGCGTCGATGTGAAGACCAACGGTCACGTAGCCACGCTTGCTTGCGATGTCCACCGGCACGAGCTCGTCAGTCGTTGTCGGCTCCGCATCGCCAAAATACGGGGGCCGAAAGAAGAACGAGCGGCGGTCCAGAACCGCCTCCAGCAGGCGTTGATTCGCATCGATCTCAAGCTTGGTCACGAAGTCTGACGTGAGCGCGAGATTGGGGTGCGTGAATGTGTGGTTGCCGAAGAGATTTCCCTCGCGCACGATTCGACGCATGAGAGCGATGTGCGCCTCTACGTTACGGCCGATCACGAAGAACGTCGCCGTGACATTGCGCGATCGCAACGTGTCCAGAATCGGCGGCGTCCAGTTCGCATCCGGGCCGTCGTCGAAAGTGAGAGCAACGCGGTGCTCCGACTTGCCATACTTTCGCACTACGTAGGGCGATGGGAACTCGACAATCCGTTCGCCCGTGATGACCCCGCGCAACGTATCGGCGGTCGCCACCCTGCTCCCCGTCCTCGGCGATGCAACGATCTGCAGAATCTCGCCGTCGCCGATGAATTCCGTCTCGTAGCCCGGGCGAATCTCGGACATGACGCTTGCTGCATCCGACACCTTGTCGGCCGCGACGACCTTCCACAGCATCGGATCTTCAGCGCCGAGTCGCCACACAGCGAAGCCCGCACCGCCCAGCGCACGCTCTGCACGAACCTGATCGTACGCACTCGCGGCGTCCAGATACCAGACGAGATGGTCGGTAGAGTCAGGATCGGTCCACGTCATGTACGGGTTCAGCGATTTCCGGTCGAAACCCATATGCGAACTTCCCGGATTGTCGCGACCCTTTGCAAGTACTTCCTGGAACGTGTAGGACTCTCCGGAATTCGCGGGGCCGGCGTCGTTCCAGTCGTAACCGTACGCGCCGAGCGCGAATATCGCCTTGGCGGCCGGCACGCTCCTGAGCATCTCGCGCGCACGATCGACGTACCACTTCTGGCTTGCCACGGGACCCGGGTCCCCCTTGCCATAATGCTCGTCATACAGCATCAGGAACAGGTAGTCGTTCACCGCCGCAAATTTCTTCAGGTCGCGCGGGTCGGTATTGACCCCCACCGTCTGCGTAAGGAGCAGGTTGTGGGAATGCAGCAACGCGCCGAGCTCTCCCTGGAAGAGCATGAGGTTCCCTTGCGACGCAGCGGGCACGTTCTCAAAATCGATCGTCGCACCCGCAAACTTGTAGTGCAGTACGGCTGCCACTATCTGGTTCTCTACTCGCGCGCGCGTAGGGGCCGTCGCAAGCATTCTTGCGACGCCAGCGCCGTTGAAGACCTGGGTCTTGCTGTCGACGTTGTTGACGAGCAGCAGAACCTTTGGATGCGACGGGATCGAATCGTACACGCCGAAGAACGCCGTGTCCTTTTGAATCATGCTCACGTCGATGCTGTCACCGGCAGGCGACAGGTATCCCCACTCGGATATCACCCAGTCCAGATCATCGAAGTTGCGGCGCAGCGATGCGAGCGAGTTGTCGGCCCACCACACGTAGAAGCCAGCCCGAATCTGACGCGTGCTCGGAGCGCCGGTAAGCTGTCGCTCGATTGCGACCGCGGCGTTCCGGATTGACCGCGCCGTGCGCTGCACCTGCAGGGCCGCGTAGAGCTCGCTTCGTTTGGTGCGACGGAGCCGATACTCCCGCGTGCCGACAAATCGCGGCGCCACAGCGTTGGCCGCGGGCTTGAATGCGGGTAATACAGGAGGGACAAGCAGCACTATTCCCGCCAGTGACAACAACAGAAGTGTCGTCACCACACCCAGAACCGTTGCGAGACGCCGCACGCGTGGCCAGCGGCGACCACTTCGGTCCAGGAACACAGGACCTGCGGTCCCTTCCTCGTCCAGATAATCCTCGGGTATCATGAATGCCGAAGAATGTCGAGCGCCACGGTTCGGACGCCTTCGATTATGAACTGTACGCCGATGACCATGATCAGCAGACCCATGAGTCGCGTCATCACGTTCATCCCGGTGCGCCCGACACGTTGAACAACGTACGGCGCGATGGCGAGGAGCAGCCAGGAGAGAAGCATCACCGCGATGATTGCCCCGTACAGTCCGGCGAGCTCCGTCCTATTGTCAGCCTGCGCCGTGAGCGTTATCACTGTGGTGATTGAGCCCGGTCCCGCGAGTGTCGGAATTCCGAGCGGGATGATGCCAACCTCGGATTTCTGTTCGGCCGCTTCCTGCTCGCCGCGGCTCGTCCGGTCACGCGACCGGCGCGCCTTGAGCATGTCATTCCCGATTCCGAGGAAGATAAGCCCGCCGGCAATCCGGAATGCGTACGTCGTTATACCAAAAAAACGAAGTATGTACGTGCCGGCAAGCCCGAACGCGACCAGCGCGATGATTCCCGTCGCAACCGCAAGTCGCAAGGTTGACCTGCGCTGCTGCTCATTAAGCTCCGCCGTCGCGGTGACGTACAGCGGCACGGCGCTCAACGGATTCACGATCGCGAGAAGGGATGTGAATGCGAGGGTCGTGAAAGCGACCGCCGAGGCGTTTATCAAGCCGCGCTTCCCGAGTCTACCAGGGGAATCGCGCAAAGCTCTTCCGCGGCACGTCGCGCGCCATCAGCGTCGGCTGCAACCACCGTAACGTGCCCGAGCTTGCGGGCGGCGCGCTCCGTCTTGCCGTACAGATGAAGGTGTGCACCGCTGATACCGAGCACACTGTTCGCGTCCGGATGGCGTCCGATGATGTTGACCATCACGGAATGTCCGACCGGAGCGCAACTACCGAGTGGCATACCGCAGACCGCGCGAACATGATTCTCGAACTGGGACGTCTCTGCCCCTTCTATTGTCCAGTGACCGCTGTTGTGCACGCGCGGTGCGATCTCGTTCGCAACGAGACCATCAGCCGTATCGAACATCTCCAGTGCGAGCACGCCCACGTAGTCGAACTGCGACAGCAGCGAGCGAACGTGGTCTTCCGCCTCCCTCCGCTTTGCTTCGCAAACGTCAGCCGGCGCGACACTCGTGCGCAGAATGCCGTCGCGATGCGAGTTCTGTATCGGCGGATAACATCTCACCTCGCCGCCCTCGGCTCTCACCGCAATGATCGACAGCTCGCGCTCGAAAGTGATGAGCCGCTCGTAAACCAGCCCGGATGCGCCGAGCCACACGAACGCTGCTTCCGCGTCCGCGGCGGTAGCAATACGCGCCTGGCCCTTTCCGTCATATCCAAACCGGCGCGTCTTGAGAATCCCAGGCGCGCCGATGTCGCGGAGCGCCGCCTCGAGATCGTGGAGCGAATCGACCAGCCTGTACGACGCTACAGGGATACCGAGGCGCGCGAAGCACTGCTTTTCGAGGCCGCGGTCCTGCGATGTGAACAACGCATCGCGGGGCGGCCACACCTGGCACTCTGCCTCGATCACGCTGACGGCTTCCGCCGACACGTTCTCGAATTCGTACGTGACGACATCCACGGACCGAGCAAATGCACGAAGCGCCTCGCCGTCATCATACGCCCCGATCACCAGATCACCCACCGCCTCGGCTGAGGGGCTCGGCGTGGGCGAGTAGAAGGTGAAGCGAACACCGAGCGGGATTCCGGCGAGGGCCAACATCTGTCCGAGTTGACCTGCGCCAAGTACGCCAACCCGCTTTCCGATGCCATCGTGTTGCGCGGGACCAACGCGGCTCATGGTATGCGCCAGCCGGTCAGCCAGCGCAGTAGCCGTCTGATCAGCCAGAGAATGATCACGGCGTCAAGCTTCGCGTGCGCATTACGCTTCGCGCGGGTCGGGCGCGTCGAGCACGCGTTGGGTCTGTTCCGTCCGGAAGCGTTCCAGCGGCCCGCGATACTCTTCGTGCCTGTTCGCAACGATAGCCGCAGCAAGGAGTGCAGCGTTGACGGCGCCGGCCCGTCCGATCGCGAGCGTGGCGACGGGTATTCCGGCCGGCATCTGCACAATCGACAGCAGCGAGTCGATGCCGTGCAGCGCTTTGGACTCGATTGGCACGCCGAGCACGGGAATCGACGTCTTGGAAGCGCACATCCCAGGCAGGTGAGCGGCACCGCCGGCACCGGCGATTATAACCTCGAGTCCGCGCGCCGCCGCGGTGGCTGCGTAGTCGAACAGAAGGTCAGGCGTTCGGTGCGCGCTCACTACGCGCGTCTCGAAGGGGACTTTGAGCTGCTCCAGCGTCGTCACAGCGTGGGACATGGTGTCCCAGTCCGACTGCGACCCCATTATGACTCCAACGATCGCGGTTTCGGCGGTTACGCCGGGCTTTGAGTCTGGCACTGTGCGACTGGACCGAAGCTCTTTCGATGGTGGACCGAGGGGCCGGCGGATGTGAGCGCCAACAGGTGCGCGCTGGTGCTGTAGCCAACGTTGCGCTCCCAAAGATACGCAGGATATCGTCGAGCGAGCGAGACCATCAGACGGTCACGCGTGACCTTTGCGACTATCGACGCGCAGGCGATGCTGTAGCACGATGCATCTCCGCCTATGATTCCGCGATGCTGCACCTCAAGTGACCGGATCGGGTTACCGTCGATGAGCACGTGGCTGGGCGCCACTCGGAGCTTGGCGATGGCGCGGCGGATGGCGAGGGTGCTCGCGTGGTAGATGTTGAGCCGGTCGATCTCTCGAACGGAGGCCGCGCCCAAGCCGACGCAGAGCGCTCGCGCGAGAATCTTGACGGCGAGTGCGCGACGCTCGACCGCGCAAACCTGCTTGGAGTCTGCGACACCGTTGATCATGGACGCGTCCGGGTCCATGATGACGGCGCATGCGACAACGGGGCCCGCCAGGGGGCCCCGTCCGACTTCGTCAACTCCAGCCAGAAGGAGCCAGCCAGCGGAGCGTAACTCACGCTCCACAGGGCCCCAGCGCATCAGGCGTTCGCGCCGTGTGGTGTCGGCTGCTTGACCTTGCGCTCCTTGATGCGCGTCGCCTTTCCGGTGAGCGCGCGAAGATAGAACAGCTTGGCGCGCCGCACGCGGCCGCGGCGCACTACGTTGATATCTGCAAGCATGGGGGAATGCAGCGGGAAGATGCGCTCGACGCCGATGCCGTTGGAGATCTTGCGCACCGTAAAGCTCGCGGAGACGCCGGCGCCACGCCTGGCAATGCAGACGCCCTCGAATGCCTGGACGCGCTCCTTGTCACCCTCTTTCACCCGGACGTTCACGCGAACGGTGTCGCCGGCCCGAAATGGCGGGAGGTCAGGGCGGAGCCACTCTTTCTGGGTTTCGCTGAAGGCGTGCATGGGATTTTCTCGGCGTTTTCGGGGACAGTCTTGCAAATTAGCCGGTGGCGGAGGCGGCAGCAAGGGTAGCGGAGGCGTTCGCGGAACGGATCCACCGAGTCTTCTGAAGTCGGCGATAGTTCCGCACACAGCGGGGATCCGGATGATATAATTGGCCGATGAAAATCGCCGCGCGCAGGCTGGTCCTCGCGGCTGTGGCCGCAGCAGCTCTCGCCCCGGCCATCGCTCTTCCGCTCAGCGCCCAGGGGCGGCGGGGCGGCGGCACGCGGCCGGATCAGCAGCCTCCAGATCCAACGCGCAGCGCGGTGTCCGGTAGATCCGGCAGCTCACCCGGTACAATCTCCGGAATCGTCAGCGCCAAGGGCGCAAACGGGCAGACGATCGGAGCGGCCAACGTGCTGGTCCAGCTCTGGAAGACCGACGGCGCAACGTCAGCCGCGCGCGACGCTGCATGTTCGGCCTGGCTTGCAGACAAGGACTCCTGGATGCAGGCAAAGCAGGAGATTGAATATCCGTCGGCGATAAACCTTTCCGGGACGCCGGTCGGACACGACGTCGACTTGCTGCGCACGTTGATGTCGCTGCGGCGCGACACGGTGCGCGCGGATGCAAACGGCGCCTTCACGTTCACGAGGATCCCTTTCGGCGCGTACACCGTGGAGGCTGAAGCGGTGGCGAACGACAGGTTCGTCCAGTGGACGCGCGACGCCGCCGTGATTCCAATCCGCGCGACGCGCGTCGACCTCGACGCCAGTACGTTCGCGGAAAATCAGTACTGCACGCTCGTTCCCGTGCAGCCGGACACGGGAAAGATCTATGATGCGAAGGAGCTCGATAGTGAGCTCGTGCCTGCGCGCAACGTTTCGCCGGACATGCTGACGATGCCGTCATTTCGCACAGCTGCTTCGCCGATCCGAATCGATTTCGTCGTCGATGAAAACGGCGCTCCGATCGGAGAATCTGTGCGGGTCGTTAGCGGCGGTATTGCACTAGAGGACGCACAGAAATTCGTCGAGAGCATGCGCTACAACATACCGGCGGTCCATGGTAGGCCGGTCAAGGCCCGCGGTCGTATCGATATTCGTTTGGAGACAACGGTTCGGCGCGTCAACTGAGCTACGGGGAGCGCCGGCCATCAACGTTCCTGCGCTTTCTTCCAGGCCGCGATCTTCGCGTGGTCGCCTGACAACAAAATCTCCGGCACGGCATATCCGCGAAATTCGGGCGGTCGCGTGTAACTTGGCGCGCTGATCCCGCGACCTTCGTAGAACGAGTCGCCGTACGCGCTTTCGAGGTCCGACATCGCACCCGGGAGCAGCCGCGCGGTTGCGTCGATGATTGCAAGCGCGGCAACCTCGCCTCCGCTGACGACAAAATCGCCGAGCGACAGCTCCTCGGTCGCGAGATGATCCGCCACTCGCTGATCTACGTCCTTGTAATGTCCACAGAGGAGCGTGAGCTGCTCGCCAGCCGCAAAGCGTATTGCGTCAGGTTGCTCGAATCTCCGGCCCCGCGGTGACAACAGTACAATCGGCGCGATCGCACCCAGAGATTCCACCGCCTCGAAAAACGGATCGGGCTTCATTACCATCCCCGGGCCCCCGCCGTACGGGTAGTCGTCCACGGATCGGTGCCGGTCATGCGTGAAGTCGCGAAGATCCACAACGTTGTATTGCACCGATCCTGCGACGGCCGCGCGCGAAGGGATGCTGAGCGCTAGCGGCGTCGTGAAGAAATCGGGGAATATTGTCACGACGTTGATGGTCAGCATGCGCGACTCGAACGAGCGCGACTCGAACATGCGCGACTCGAACATGCGCGGCTCGAACATGCGCGGCATGAACTTGCAGTCACTCGAAAAGGCCCGACGACATCAAAACCGTAACAACACGCTCGTCGAGATCGACGTCGCGAACGACGGCCGGACGATACGGCACAAGCACATGACTTCCTTCGCGCGTAACCTCGAGCGTCAGGCCCTGTGGGAGCTCGTACAGGCCAGTGACGTTGCCAACCTCGGTGCCGTCGTCGCCGCGCACCTGCATGCCGACCAGATCGTGCATGAAGACCTCGTTTTCGGCAGGCGGGGTTATCTCCGCATTCGGCACGAGGAGGTACCGCTGCCTCCACATCTCTGCCGCCGTCCTGTCTGGAATCGCGTCGAACTTGATGATCAACCCGCCGCGGTACGGTGATGCGGATTCAACGCGTAGCTCCTCGCGACTCTCCAGGTTGGCGCGGTCCGCCGGATGGTTCGCGATGTTCCCGGTTGCGGTGCCGGCGAAGACGCGGCTACCGGGCGCGAACAGCCGGTCCGGCTCGTCGGTCAGGAGCTCCACGGTAACGTCCCCGCGAATCCCCTGCGGCTTTCTGATTCGTCCAACGATTGCGTAGGCCGTGCTAGTCATGGCTGAGCACGGATTACCGCTTTCACGCTCAGCCTTCGGCCGGCGACTCTTCCGAAATCGGAATCACGTTGGAAAGGTCAGGCTGCTCCGCAGCCGCCGGTGCCTTAGCAGTCGTGGTGCGGCCAGTCCGCAGCTCGTGACGACGCTTGAGTACTCCGGCGCGGCGAAGCAGCGAACGCACGGTGTCGCTCGGCTGAGCGCCGACGTTCATCCAGTAGTTCGCGCGATCCTCGTCCACGTTCAGCCCGCCTTCGCTCTGGCGCGGAGCGTACTGACCAATGATCTCGATAAACTTGCCATCGCGCGGACTCTGCGAGTCGGCGACGACGATACGATACACGGGAGCCTTCTTGCGCCCGATGCGGCGGAGACGAATTCGAACCATCTGTGATACTCCAGGACGAGGTAGCGGGTGGAACGCCGGACTCATCGCGGCCGCGGGAAATCCGCGGCGCATCCGGTACAGCCTGAGGAAATTAACGCATCCCAAACATGCCTGGGAGTGCCGGCATGCGCCCGCCCGGCTTGCCGCCCATCTTCTTCATCATCTTCTGCATGTCGCGGAACTGCTCCAACAGCCGGTTCACTTCCTGGATAGTCCGGCCTGATCCGCGGGCGACTCTGGCGCGTCGCGAGCCATTGAGCAACGCTGGATCGCGCCGTTCAGCGGGCGTCATCGATAGAATCATTGCCTCGACGTGCTTGAGTCGCTTGGGCTCCGATTTCACCTGCTTCAGCATCTTGGTGTTGACGCCCGGAAGCATCTTGAGGACGCCCTCAAGAGGTCCAAGTTTCTCGATCTGTTTCATGGCCGTGAGGAAATCGGCGAGGTCCATCCCTTCCTTGCGGACCTTCTTTTCAAGCTTTCTTGCTTCGGCTTCGTCGAACGCACCCTGCGCCTTCTCGACGAGCGAGAGAACGTCTCCCTGCTGAAGTATGCGTCCCGCCATACGCTCGGGATAGAAATCCTCCAGCGCATCTGATTTCTCGCCGACGCCGACGTACTTGATCGGTTTTTTCGTCACGCCATAGATCGACAGCGCTGCGCCGCCGCGCGCGTCGCCGTCCATCTTGGTGAGAATCACGCCGGTCACGTTGAGCGCCCTGTCGAAGCCTTCCGCAATGCGCACCGCGTCCTGACCCGTCATACCGTCCGCAACGAGCAGGATCTCCGTCGGAGAGATTTCCTTCTTGAGTCGCTGCAGCTCCTGCATCATTGGCTCGTCGATCTGAAGCCGGCCGGCGGTGTCGACGATCACTACGCGATCGCGCTCGCGCTTGGCCTGCTCAATCCCTGCGCGCGCGATCTTCACCACGTCCTGCGTCGAGCGGTCGGAGTATACGGGAACGTCGAGCTGCTTGCCGAGTGTCTCGAGCTGGTCGATTGCGGCGGGGCGGTACACGTCGCACGCGACGAGCCGCGTCGCGCGGCCCTCCTTCCTCAGTTTGAGCGCGAGCTTGCCGGCGGTGGTGGTCTTGCCCGATCCCTGGAGGCCGACGAGCATCACGACTGTGGGCGGAATCGACGAGAGCTTGAGGGGCTCGCGACGCTCCCCAAGCATTGCAGTGAGCTCCTCGTACACGACCTTGATGAGCTGCTGAGCGGGCGATACGGCCTTGAGCTGGCTGATGCCGATCGCTTTGGACTCGACGCGTTCGAGGAATTCGCGCGTGAGGCTGAACGAAACGTCGGCTTCAAGAAGGACGCGGCGGACCTCGCGAAGGCCGTCCTTGATGTCTGCTTCGGTGAGAACACCACGTCCGCGCAGTTTGGCGAAGGTGTTCTCAAGTTTGTCGGATAGTTCTTCGAACATGCGTGGAAGATAACGCGACGCCCGGGTAAGTCGCTGATAGGTCCGGACAGCGGTGGGAGAGGGGCAGGCTGGGAGGGTTTTCGGTTTGGCAACCCTGCCGTATATTACGAGCATACTTGCCAGGAGGAACCGTGTCCTCAGCCGCTGTTACACGCTGGCTTGCAGTCTCAGAGAACACATTATTGACGGATAACGACATCGTTGCCGCTGTCGAGCGCGGGCTTCCGGTGAGTGCGCTGCTGGCTGTTATCAGCGCGGGCCGGCTTAGCGCGGCCGAAGCCGACCGGATGGTCGTTCCGCGTCGAACGCTCGCTTACCGAAAGAAGCACCGTCAACGTCTATCTCGGGATGAGTCGGACCGGCTGGCTCGAATCGCGCGAATCGCCCGCCGAACCGAGTCCACCTTCGGGTCGGCCGAGCGAGCTGCTCTGTGGCTTCGCCAACCCAACCGCGCGCTCGGTCGACGCGCACCGCTGGACCTGCTTGCTACTGGCGAGGGCGCGATTCTCGTTGAAAGCGTCCTGGTGCGGATTGACGACGGCGTGTACGAATAACTCGTGCGAGTATGGCGCATCGCTAGACCCATCTGGGCTCCGCTTGCCGGAGAAGGTGCGCGCCGACGCGGCGGCCGTTGGAACTCGCCCGGCACCTCGGTAGTTTACACGTCGGAGCGACTTTCCCTCGCAGCACTCGAGACGCTCGTGCACGTCGAGCCGAACCTGATTCCTCCGGACCTAACAAGCTACGAAATCGATGTCCCCGACGAGCTCAGATTCGAGACGATCGCGGCGACCGCACTTCCACGAGATTGGCAGGACCACCCGGGTCACCCTGTGCTCCGCGCGATCGGTGACGCCTGGGTGCGCGGTTGCAACTCGGCGGTGCTCCTAGTTCCTTCGGTAATTGTACCGACAGAGATGAACCTGTTGATCAACCCGGGACATCCGGATGGAGCGCGCATAACGGTGGCGCGCGAGCTTCCCTTTCGCTTCGATCTGAGGTTGATCCGGGAATAAACGGGGCGCGTGCGCCACGAACGGACCTGGGCACCCGAAGACGAGGGCTATCCGGAGAGATTCCCGCTTTCGCGGGAATGACGGCGGCTTATCGGCCTTCCTGCTTAACGCGGCTCTCCGCGCGCTCTAGATTCGTTACCCATGCCCAAGCCGCAACGCAAGGAAGAGATCCTTCGCTCGGAGCTGCCGCCGACGCTCCCGCTCATGGCGCTCCGCTCGACCATCGTCTACCCGCTTGGCACGATCGCGGTGCAGATGGGAGCCCCCGAAAATCTCGCGCTGCTCAAGGCGCACGAAGAACCCGGTCTCATCGTTGCGCTCGTGGTCGCGACGGGCGATCACGACCAGGATGCTGATCTCGGACGGTTCGTCGGACGTGTCGGCGTCGCCGCACGCATACACGAGCGGATCAATCTGCCGGGTGACACGGTGCAGATCACGCTGCAGGGACTCCGGCGAATTACGATCGATGGCATAGTACAGACCGCCCCGTATCCCGAAGCACGTGTCAAACCGGCGCGTGAAGTGTCGCCCGATGCGATAGAGGTGGACGATCTCGTTTCACGCGTCGCATCGGCGGCGGAGACGCTGGCCGAGCTGATCGACCGCATCCCTGACGAAGTCCCGGCGATCCTCAAGATGAATATCTCGGATCCGGGCCGGTTTGCGGACCTCGCCGCCACGAACATGAACTTCCGCATCGTCGACAAGGACGAGGTGCTCCAGCGGCTCGACATCGGTCAGCGGCTGCGCTTCATACTTACTCGCCTTGAGCGCGAGGTCGCGCGCGCCAAGGTCGTCGAGGATGTGAAGCGCCAGACGGAGATCAAGATCGAGCAGCATCAGCGCGAGTTCTATCTGCGCCAGCAGCTGCGCGCCATCCAGGCGGAGCTGGGCGAGGTTGACCCCGGCGAAAAGGAATCAGCCCAGCTGCTCAGGCGCGTCGAGGAAGCGAATCTCCCGGAGCGCGCGCTCGCTGAGGCCAGACGAGAAACCGAGCGTCTGCGGATGTTGTCGCCGGCTTCGAGTGAATACCAGGTCATACGAACGTATCTGGATTGGATTCTTTCACTGCCATGGAACGCGTGCACCGGCGCGGACCAGATCGAGCTCAAGTCCGTCGAGGAGGCGCTGGATTCGCGTCACTATGGACTGAGCGACGCCAAGGAACGCATCATCGAGTACCTGGCCGTGCGGAAGCTGCGCGGCGTCGAGCATCACGGTCCGATTCTCTGCTTCGTCGGACCTCCAGGAACCGGAAAGACATCGCTCGGCGAGGCGATCGCGACGTCAATCGGGCGACAGTTCTACCGCATCTCCGTTGGCGGAGTGAGGGATGAAGCCGAGATTCGCGGGCACCGCCGCACTTACGTTGGCGCAATGCCGGGCCTGCTGATTCAGGCACTTCGCCGCGTCGCCGTTCGTGACCCCGTGCTGATGATCGACGAGATCGACAAGATGACGCAGGGCGGACCGTCGGGCGACCCGACCGCCGCGATGCTTGAAGTGCTCGATCCGTCGCAGAACAAGACGTTCGTCGATCATTACCTCAATCTGCCATTCGATCTTTCGTCGGTCCTGTTCATCTGCACAGCAAACAACCTGTTCGACATACCCCCGGCGCTTCGCGATCGCATGGAGATAATTCGCATCTCCGGCTACACCGTAGAAGAAAAAGTGGAGATTGCGTGGCGCTATCTGCTACCGCGCCTCCTGGAGGACCACGGAATTACGGACAAGGACCTGCAGTTCACCGACGAGACCCTCGGGTTCATCGCGAACCGCTATTCGCGTGAGGCGGGGCTCCGCAATTTCGAGCGCAATCTCGCCTCCATAATGCGAAAGCGGTCGCGCAAGAAGGCGGAGGGTGAGGAAGGCGCATGGGTCGTCGATCTCGCGATGGTTAACGAAGTCCTGGGTGTTCCGCGGTACAACCTGGAGGAAGCTGAGATGGAGCCCGAGATCGGCGCGGTCACCGGCCTCGCATGGACCGCGACCGGCGGCGATCTCATGCAGATCGAGGCGCTTCGCATGCCGGGCACCGGTCGTCTTATCGTCACCGGCCAGCTCGGCGACGTCATGCGCGAATCGGTGGACGCCGCCTACTCCTACGTGCGCGCGCGCGGGAACTCGCTCGGGATCGGCGCCGAGCAGTTCAAGGAAACCGATGTGCACATTCACTTTCCCGCAGGCGCCATCCCGAAGGACGGACCGAGCGCGGGCGCGGCCGTCACGCTCGCCATCGCGAGCGTGCTCAGCAGACGTCCTGTCCGCCGTGATCTCGCGATGACGGGCGAAGTGACTCTTCGCGGCAAGGTGCTCGAGATCGGCGGCGTCAAGGAAAAGGTTCTCGCCGCCTATCGCGCCGGTCTCCGCGAGGTGATGATGCCCAAGAACAACCAGAAGGATCTACGCGACATCCCGATCGAAGTTCGCAATGCAATGAAGTTCACCTTTGTCGCCGACATGGATGACGTGCTGCGAGAAGCTCTGCTCCCGCTACCGGAAACGTCCATCGCGGACGCGGTGGCAGAGCCCGACGCGCCGATTGCAATCGCGGAGCTTGCCGATGTACCGCGCGCTGCTGCGGTGATCGAGGCTCCGTAGCACCGCAGCTCGTGCTGAGCTGAATTGGCGCGGATGGCGCCTCCGCGGCGTCAGAAGCTTCGCGTCAGCGCGTAGAGTGCGAGCCCGACCATACCGCCGACGATGGTGCCGTTGATGCGCACGAACTGCAGGTCGCGACCGATCTGCAGTTCGATCCGCCGCGATGTCTCCTGCGGATCCCACGCGCTCACCGTCCCCGATATGAGCTGCGAGATTTCGGCGCGCGACACGTCAACCGCCGCAAGAACTGCCTGATCGATCCATCCGTTAAGCTTCTCCGAAAGTACCGGATCCTCGAGGGCGCTCCTTGCCAGCGATGCGATACCCGCTTCCAGGCGGCCCCCATCGAACGCCGCGTCTTCCGTGCGCAGCGCGTAGTCTTTGAGCTTGCGCTTGATGTCGGCCCATATGGTACCCAGGAACTCACGCATCGCGGCATCCGCCAGAACCTCATCCTTCCACGCCTCCGCATGCGCGATTGTTTCTGGCGAGCTCTGCAAGCGCTCGATGAAACTCTTCACTGCTTCGTCGAAGCGCTGGCGTAGCGGGTGCTCCGGGTCGTCGCTCACTTCCGCGAGCGTGCGCCCGATGCCAGTCACCACGCGATCGGAGATGCGACGGTCCACGGCGCCGGGTATCCACCACGGAGTCTGCTCCTGCACCTTTTCGCGGATGAGCGAGTCGTTCGCCTCCGTAGCGCGCACGGCCAGTTGGAGCGCCTCGTCGAGCAGCTCCTGGTGACGGCCGTCCGCGGTGAGCAGCCGGAGCGCGCGGCCGAGCAAGGGCGCCACCTGGATGCTGCGGAGGCGTTCGCCCGCGGTGCGTTCGAGCAAGGATTGAACATCCTCGTCCTTGAGCACGCTCGCGGCGGAGGTAAGCATGTGCGCCGTCGCGCGCGTGATGCTGCGCGCATTCTCGGGTTCCGAGAGCCAGCGCGCCGCCCGGTCACCCAGTCGCAGCGATGCAAGCTTGTACGAAACAACCGTCCTATCCAGAAAGTTCTGCTGCACGAAATTTCCCAGCGCGCGCCCGATCCGGTCCTTGCGCGCCGGCACGATCGCGGTGTGCGGGATGGGAATGCCGAGCGGGTGGCGAAACAGCGCCGTGACAGCGAACCAGTCGGCTACGCCACCGACCACCGAAGCTTCGGCTGCCGCTCGAAGGTACCCCAGCCAGGCCCAGCCGTAGCTCCGTTGCAACACGAGCGTCACGATAAACACGACGGCCGCGCAGACCAGCAGCAGTAATGCAAGCAGCTTCATGCGCGCTAGCCGCTCGCGCTTGAGCGCCTCATCGGCTATCGGAGGTGCAGCAAGGCTCCGGGGCGCGTCGGCCCGCTGAGGAGGCGTGAGAGGATGCTCCGGCGTCGTCACTCGTGAAGTCTAACGATGCAGCACAACAAGCGCATCACAATTATGCGGGTCGATCAATACCTTACTGTCTCGCGCATGCGGTTGTGCGCGCACTGAGCGTTCACAAGGTGTTGCAATCGTCGTGGGCGTGCAGCAGCTGTGGATGGCAGAATGCTTGCACTGGGGCCTGCAACAGACGGAGCGAGCGGACTACCAACGTACCCATCGCCTGTCCCCCGCCCCGCGACATGACGGACGTACTCGTTCAGTTCGATGAGCCGCAGCTTAGCGCAGACGGCAGGTTGTTCGTGGCGCAGGTCGTTGTGGCGCGGCTTCCGACGGGACTGTGGGAAGCGTGGATCGAGTTTCAGCCACAGCTGGGCGGCGATACGATGCGGAGCTGTCGCGAGACGGAGCAACTCTCCCGCGGCGACCTCAGGTTCTGGGCCGCGGGAATCACCCGCCAGCATCTTGCAGCGTGCCTGAAGCGTGCGCTCGATTCACACAACGCCGACAACGTCGCGGTCGTGGCCCCGACGACAGCGGCGAACACGACCGGCGCGGCCGGCGCGGCCGAACGCATGATACTCGATACGAGCGCGCTGAATACCGAAGCGCCGTTGCTGGATCCGGTCGCTGTCTACCGCCAGTCGGGCGAGTACACGCTGCGTCAGGAGCTACGCGCCCTCGACGCCAGACAGCTGGCAGACATCATCGCCGGCCACTCAATCGAAGACATGGACGTCGTGGACCTTGCACGCACATATGAGGATGCACTCGCCGAGCAAATTGTTGCGAGCGTGCAACACACTGTAGAGCGCGCGCCGAAGTATCCGCTGGCGGTTGAGTCCGTAACTCCCAAGTAGCGGCGGCGCGACGGCACGGTGCGCGGCTTGGCCGACGCGCAAGTTTTCCACATTCCGAGCGCACACGCTGGCGGCGCGTGATGCGGTTCGGTGATCTAACGTTCTGCGCCGAGGCGAACGTCCTTCAGGCTCAGCGCCACTGACGCGCCGGTCGGCGTGTCAAGCATCAGAACCACCGGACGGCCGTCGACCAACCCCGAGCTGATCCCGACTACGCGTCCGCGCCGCGCCGACCCTCGGGCGCTGTCCGCGCTCTGCGCTGCCGCGTAGAAGCGTCCCGCGTCGGCCGCACTCAGCCACACGGAAGCCCACGCAATCGCCGGCCCGCGCGGTGTATCGAACGTCATGTAGCGGTCTCCGTTCCAGCCGGACGCGGCACGCGCCGCGTCGTCGACATTGTTGAGTTGCTGGTAGAGGAATAGTCGCGTCTCGAACTCACCGAGGTTGTTGACGTAACTCGGAGTCACGCCGGCAACGGGCGCGAATGAAACGCGCGTCGGTGCGATCCGCTTCCCGAAGAATTCATCCGGGTGGATAATCTGCGCGGTCGAAGCGGGCAGGTCCGTGAACGGCGCGCGCCCCGGTTCCCTCTGCCGAAACGTCCGGACGAACTCGGCGCCGCTCAAATACGGAAAGATCAGCGTTTCCTGTACGACCATCGGCGCACTCGAATACACCGGCATCGCCGCCTCGTTGTCGCGAATCGACTGGCGCACCCGGTCCCAGCCGCCGGGCATGCCGATGGCGATGTTGCCCGGTCCGAGCATCGCCTGAACCTGCTCATACACCGCCTCCCCCTCGAACACGGATTGCGCAGCGGACTGGCGGTCGTTGTCCGACGTCAACTTCTGGATCGAGTCGAGATTGACGTACTGGTCCTGAAGGGCGTGAACAAGCTCGTGCGTGACTATCGCGCGTGCCTCGTCCTTTGGCGAGCCCTGCACTACGTACAGAATTTTTGTTTCGGGGTCGTAAAAGCCGATGATCTGCTCCTCGAGCAGCCTCGTCATGAGGCTCGGTAAATCCACCGAGTCTGGGATCATGCCGAGCAACTTGTACGCGACAGACTGGCCGGCAATCTCGTGTTTGTTGGCCGTGCCGGTCAGCTGCTTGAGCACGAACTGACGCACCTGTTCCCTGGTCCGCAGCTCGATTTTCGGCGGCCGCTTGAATGGCAGACCCACCGCCTTCTCGATCGCCGGCACGGCTTGCGCTACGATGTCGCCGTACGGGCCCCCCGCGCTCGCGGGCGCCTGACGACACGCGCTGGCCTGGATCGCCGTTGCAACCAGCACAAGGGCCCGAGAGAGGCGCCACGCGCCTAGCGGGATTCGTATGGTCATGACGAAAGAAATCGGCCGGCGTACCAGCTCACCAGTGTGGTGCCATAGAACAGGGCAATGATCGCGGACGGTGCGAGGAAAACACCGAACGGCACAAGTGGCATGCTTGCGGCGTGGAGACCTTCAGCCGCAATACTGTCGGTCCCGCCGCTATCGCTCGCAATATCGTCTGTGGCCGGCGTGCCCCCCGTGGGTACTGTCCGCGCGCGCATTCGTGTTGCGGGCAACACGAAGCCTATGAAGATGACGACCCCAAGGGCGGCGCCGATGAAAATGGTAAGCAGTGCGCGTTGGGGACCAAGCGCCGCGCCGACGACAGCCATGAGAGTCACGTCCCCGAAACCCATCGCTTCGCGCTTGAGCGCGACCTCTCCGAGCCAGCCGGCAATCGCGATGGCACCAGCGCCGACCATCGCGCCCATGATGGCGTCATACGGCGCTGCGAATGCGGAGTCGGAGTGCAGGAACGTCGCAGTGAAGGCCGCGACGAGAAGCCAGGCGACACCGAACAGGGTAAAGCCGTCCGGGATTATGTAGTGCTGTGCATCGGTGATCGCGATCCCTGTCATCAGAGTGACGAACACGGCGACCCTGATTGCGAGGAACGTGGGACCAAACAGATATGCGGAGGCCAGCCAGACAAGAGCGATCAGCAGTTCCACCAAAGGGTACTGCGGTGAAATGTCTCCCGCGCAACCGGCGCAACGTCCGCGCAGAGCGAGCCATCCAAGTATGGGAACGTTCTCATAGGCCCGGATGGGCCGCTCGCACGCGGGGCAGCGCGACGGTGGACGCACGATGGACATTCCTGCCGGCCAGCGCCCGATGCACACGTTGAGAAACGAGCCGATGCACGCGCCGAGGATGAATGCGAAGATGTTGAATATCACGTGCGTGAAGTGGTCAGCGCGTAGAGGAGGATTCCGGTGGCCACGGCGACGTTCAGAGACTCGACACCCGCGATCGGAATTGCGACGGTGCGTGAGGCCGCGGCCGCGATCTGCGCGGACACGCCGTTCGCTTCGTTGCCAACGACAATCGCGACGTTTGCTCCTGCGGCGGCGCGCGTCAATGGCTCGCCGTGCGTGCTCGTCGCCCACACAGGGAGCGACCGCTCACCGACGAAGCTGAGCGTGCGCTCCACGCTGGCTTGAAACGCGACATGCGAGAAAAGTGCGCCCATGGCGGACCGCACTACCTTCGGGTTCCAAAGGTCGACCGTACCGGGCAGCGCGATTGTCGCCGCCACGCCGAACGCCTGCGCCGTCCTGAGGATGGTTCCGACGTTGCCAGGATCCTGCAGGCCGTCGAGCACGAGAACCGTCCCAATCGAGGTAACGTCTTCGAACGATCGTTCTGGCGGCTCGGCGATGGCGAGGATGCCCTGGGGCGTGTCAGTATCGGATGCGCCCGCGAGCTCGGCGTCGGTACATTCGACGGTCTCGAACGCCCGGGAGGACGGGCGGTTCAGGAGAGCGGCTCGCAGCGCCCGGCCCCGCTCGGTCTGGCCCAGTGCTGGGGAGACCAGAACCGTGTGTATTGCGAGGGGCGAGGCGAGCAGCTCCTCCACGCAGCGCACTCCCTCGGCGGTAACGAGCCCTTTTCGCTCACGGCCGCGACGTCGCTGAAGATCGCGCGCCACCGAGATCGGCTTCAATTGAGTGCGTTCCGGTGTTGTCGGTGTACTTCTATGGATATCTTTGCCTCGGGACGCGAGAAATCTACAGTGAGAACCTGAATGAAACGAATCCTGACGTTGTCGGGGGCAGCAATCCTCTGCGCGTGCGCGGTGAGCCAGCAGCAGGAAGTTCAGATGGGACAGGAGTATTCGGCGCAGCTCGCGCAACAGCTGCCATTGGTAAACGACCCTGAGGTCGTGCGCTACGTAAATGTTCTGGGAGACTCGATTGCGCACGTAACCAGCAGGCGCGATCTGGACTGGCATTTCTTCGTCGTGAACAGTCCGGAGGTCAACGCCTTCGCCGTACCGGGCGGATACGTGTACGTCAATCGCGGCCTCATTGAGCGCGCAACGAGCATGGACGAGCTTGCCGGCGTCCTCGGGCACGAGATTGGACACGTGGTGCGGCGGCACACCGTGAAGCAAATGCAGCAACAGCAGGGCGCGAATATCGGGATCACACTCGCGTGTATTCTCACCCAGATCTGCAACAACCAGGCGAGCGGCACGGCGATCAACGTGGGTGCAACTGCGTTGTTCGCAAAGTTCAGCCGCACCGACGAGACGCAGGCGGACGAAGAGGGTTTCAAGAATGTCGTGCGCGCAGGAATTTCGCCCGAGGGCCTCGTGACCATGTTTCAGAAGCTCATTGACGAGCGGAAGGCGACCCCCGGCGCAGTGGACGCGTGGTTCGCAACGCATCCGCTCGAGGAGAGCCGGATCGCCGATGTTCAGCGGTTGATCAACACGCTGCCTCAGTCGGAGCTAGCATCGCTCACGACCGACTCGAAGAACTTCCATACGTTCAAGACGCGGCTGGCGAGCCTCCCGGCGGCACCCACGGCGCGCGGTCAATAGCGGGCGCTATCGGCGCGCTGGAGCCTGCTGAAGGGCGCTCCGCGTAGCCTGCTCTGGATCGATCATTCCATCGTGGCTACGAAACCGCTTACCAGCGACTGAAAGCGCGCTGCCACTCTCGCTGTCGTCTCCAACACCTCAGCGTGGTCCAGGGTGCCGGTCCCGATGCCGGCCGCGAGATTGGTGATGCAGCTCACACCGGCTACACGCATGCCCAGGGTCCGCGCCATCGTAACCTCTGGGACGGTTGACATACCGACCGCGTCAGCGCCGAGTGTCCGAAGCATCCGCACCTCTGCAGGCGTCTCGTAAGCGGGCCCCGGAAGCATCGCGTACACGCCGTCACGAAGCGTGAATCCCTGCTCCTGTGCGACGGAGTGCAGACGTGCGCGATAGCCGGCGTCGTACGCGCCGGACATATCGGGAAAGCGCACATCGCCGGCTTCGGAAGGGCCCGTCAACGGGGATGCGAAGGTCAGATTCACATGGTCCTGAATCACCATGAGATCACCGGAAGCGAACTCTGTATTGATGCCACCAGCGGCGTTCGAGACGAAGAGACTGCGCGCGCCGAGCGCGTGCGCGAGCCGTACGGGATATGCGCTGAGCTGAAGCGGATGTCCCTCGTACGCATGGAACCTGCCGGCGAATATCATGACGTTGCGCCCAGATAGCTCGCCAATCACAAGCTGACCGGCGTGTCCAGCGACGGTCACCGCCGGAAACCCGGGAATTTCGCCATACGGAATGGTGATGCTTCCCCGGACGTCGCCAACCAGGCCGCCGAGTCCTGATCCGAGTACGATTGCCAGTTGCGGAACCGCGCCGCGTAATCGGGGCTGGATAGTCGTCGCGGCAGATCGCGCTGCCTCGCTACCGTAGGGCGTCATGCCTGATATCCCCAGTCGCGCGCGAGCTCGGCGCGGACGTCAGACACAAGGCGATTGCGTTCGTCAGCGGGGAGAAACGACGCCTCGCATGCGTTCATGACGCAGCGGCACAGATCAGAAATCGTCAACCCGAGCTCGTTGACTGCGCGGACGTATTCGTCCGTGAGTGAGACGCCGCTGATGAGCCGGCTGTCAGTGTTGATCGTGACCCTGACCCCCGATTCGAGATAACGTTTGAGCGGGTGTTCGGCGTAGCTGGAGACCGCATGGGTCTGTGCGTTGCTTGTCGGACACATTTCGAGCGTGACTTGAGCGTCGCGAATGAATTCGAGCAGGTCCGCGTCTTCATCCGACCGAACGCCGTGGCCGATGCGCGTGGCGTTGCAAACGAACAGTGCTTCACGCACCGACTGCGGACCAGCACCCTCGCCGGCGTGGCAGGTGGTACGAAGATAGTGTTCGCGCGCGTACGCGAAAGCGGCTGCGTGATCTGCCGCGGAGTACAGCGCCTCGGGACCCGCCAGATCGAAGCCGACGACGCCGGCGTGCATGTGCCGAACGGCTGCCTCGGCAGCTTCCAGCGACCGGGAGGGATCCCAGTGACGCAGCGAGCATGTGATGAAGCGTGCCACCGTGCCGAAATCGCGCTCACCTCGCGCAAGACCGCGCAGCGTCGCTTCAATCACCTCGTCCACGGTGAGGCCGCCGTGAATGTTGAGGTGCGGCGCGTTTCGTACCTCTATGTAACGCAGCCCGTCGCGGCTCGCGTCCCCGACAAGCTCGTACGCAACCCGCTCGAGCGCAGCGGACGTTTGGAGGATTGATATCGTCGTATCGAACCGGTGCAGATAGTCTGCAAGGTCGGCGACGTTATCCGCGCACATGTACTCGCGGAGTTCGGACGCGGTCTCGCGCGGCAGCGTAAAGCCGGTGCCGTCCGCGAGTTCGAGCATGGTCTCCGGCCGCAGCGAGCCATCAAGATGGCAGTGGAGCTCGGCCTTCGGCATTCGGCGAATCTGTTCAGTGGTGACGCGATTCACAGTGATTTGGTGAGTGTGTCGCGGGCCCCCGCAACATCGTTGCGAGCCACCCCACTTCCGTTGGTGGCACTTGTCTAGGACAAGCGTGAAGGAATCAGGGCGTGGTCACGGGCCGGCCCCAGCGACCGCCCTGAGTCTGTAACCCCCCGCATCTCCGTAAGCTATTCGGTAAAGTCAGCCGCGGGGGTTTCGGTCGATACGCGCTCGTGACAAACCATACCTCCCGCTACCCCTGTCCGGCGCGCAACTTTCATCCCAATCATGATATCGGGAGCCGAAGACAGTGGCGCCACCGCGGAACGAATACTGGTCGTCGACGACGAGCCGGATATCGTTGCGCTGGTTACCTACCATCTGGCGCGTGCGGGCTATGGTGTCTCGACGGCGAGCACCGGGCCTCAGGCGCTGGCCAAAGCATCAAGCGAGCTCCCAGCCCTGATCGTTCTAGATCTCATGCTGCCGGGAATGTCTGGATTCGAAGTTCTGCAGCGGCTTCGCGCCGATCAGGCGACCGCGCAGATAGCAGTGCTGACACTCACCGCGCGCAGAGAGGAGCCTGACCGCGTCCGCGGACTCACGCTCGGCGCCGACGACTATCTCACAAAGCCGTTCTCTCCCCAGGAGCTGACGCTGCGGGTCGGCGCCATCATCCGCAGGCTGCGAGCGCCCGCGACTGCCTCGGTGGACATCGTGAAAGTCGGTTCGGTGCGGATCGATCGCGCCGCACATGAAGTGCGGGTCGATGACGATATCGTCGAGCTTACGCCAACCGAATACAAACTTCTCCTCACGCTCGCGGAGCGAAAGGGACGGGTGCTTGCGCGTACGCTGCTCCTCGAGACGGTGTGGGATGCCGCTCCAGACATTCAGACGCGAACGGTTGACATGCACGTTCAGCGTTTACGCGCGAAGCTAGGACCCTCGGGCGACATGATCGAGACCGTGCGCGGATTCGGCTACCGCATTCATTGGGGAACAACCAAGAATGTCTGAGCCGGGATCCCGTAACGCCGCCCGATGAGGCTCGCGAACCGACTGCTCCTATCCTCGCTTGCTGTAGTACTGGCGCTTACGGCGACGGTAGCACTGATCCTCGATCGGCAGCTGCATACTCGAATCAGCGCCGAAAACCGCGACGAGCTATCGCGTGAGGCGCGCCTCGTCGCGTCCCAGTGGAGCCCGGGGGTCAAGCCGCTCGACTTCGCGCACCGGGCCGGCGATGCGCTCGGTCACCGCGTCACGCTCATCCGTCGCGACGGTGTCGTGGTCGGCGATTCGCAATTCGATTCTACTGGTGTCGCGGGGCTCCAGAATCATTCCACGCGTCCGGAAGTCCGGGTCGCGTTCGCGGGAGGCGTCGGAACGTCCCGGCGGCGCAGCCCGTCGGAAGGCGATGACGAGGTTTACGTTGCCGTCCCGGCAGCGCTCGGCGTGGCACGAGTATCACTGAGCACTGCGTCTGCCGACGCAATATTCACGCAGGCGCTCGGCGACGTAATGTACGCGGGCGCCGCCGCCGCCATAGTAGCGCTGATGCTCGCAGCCGTGTTCGCCCGCACAGTGTCGCGCCCGGTTACAGAGCTTCGGGACGTCGCGCGAGCGATAGCGGGCGGAGATCTATCGCGACGTCCTGCGTTCTCCGCGCCCGGTGAGATCGGCGACCTCGCGAGCGCGCTATACAGCATGTCCGAGCAGCTTGCCGGGCGGTTGAAGGGGCTTCAGGACGACGAGGCCCTCGTTTCAGCAGTCGTCGAGTCGCTGAGCGAGGGTGTGCTCGCGGTAAGTGCGCGGCGCAACGTACTTCGCATCAATACTGCGGCTCGATCGCTGCTGGGAATCCACGAGACTACGCCATTCTCATCGGATCACATTCCTCGTGACCGCGAGCTCAACCACGCGCTTGATGCAGCGCTGACCGGCGAGGCCGTCGATGTTGATGTCGTCGAGATAGGCGGCCGTTCTATTTCGGTCGCTGCGCGTCCGCTCGCCGGAGGTGGCGCCGTCCTCGCGCTTACCGACCTGACGACGACCCGCAGACTCGAATCGGTGAGACGCGACTTCGTGGCGAACGTGTCACATGAGCTTCGTACCCCGCTGACGGTGATCGGTGGCTTCGCGGAGACACTCCGCGAACCGTCGATTCCGGAAGAGGACAGGCTGCGATTCACGACGCTCATTCAGTCGAATACAGCTCGCATGCAGCGCATTGTCGACGAGCTGCTGGATCTGTCGCGCATCGAGTCCGGCGGATGGATCCCGCACCCCGTCAACGTGGACGTCGCGGAGATAGCGTCGGAGGCGATAGCGTCGAGCTCCGCCGTGGCCCTGAAGAATGACGTTGTCACCGAGGCGCAGGTTCCTCCGGACGCGCGCTGGGTATATGCGGATAGAACCGCACTGCGTCAGGTGATCGCGAACCTTGTCGAAAATGCCGTGCGCCACACAACGAGCGGAACGGTGACGGTGTTCGCGCAGCGCGACGCGACCGGATACACCTGGGTTGGCGTGCGCGACTCCGGCATCGGCATCGCTCCGGCGCATCTTCCTCGAATATTCGAGCGGTTCTATCGTGCGGACTCCGCGCGCTCACGCGAGAGTGGCGGAACGGGACTTGGCCTCGCGATCGTCAAGCACCTCGTGGAAGGACACGGCGGACAGGTTCGCGCCGAGAGTATCCTGGGGCGAGGCACTACGGTGAGCGCTTCATTCCCGCCAGCGATACGACCGCCAAAGGAGTCGTGACTTAGCCGTTACCAAAACGGGTGAGATCCGTGATGTGGCCCCGTGACCTTTCGGTGTTCGCCAAACCTCTTGACGGAGTATCCCTGTGATTCGTAGTGGACGTCGTGTCGCGCTGGCCGCGGTGATGTCAGCTGTTCTTGTCTCCACCGCAGCCGCACAGCCGGTGGAGCTTACCGGTGCTGGCTCGAGCTTCGCATATCCGATTTACTCCAAGTGGGCTTCCATGTATGCGGAGAAAACCGGAACCAAGATCAACTACCAGTCGATCGGCTCAAGCGGCGGAATTCGCCAGCTCTCCGATGAAATCGTGGACTTTGGAGCCACCGACGGCCCGATGACGGATGAGCAGCTTTCGAAGGCGAAGGGCGGTCCGATCCTGCACTTCCCCACTGTTCTTGGCGGTGTCGCGGTAACGTATAACCTGCCTGGCGTCGTCCGGCCCTTAAGGCTCACCGGACCGGTGCTCGCCGACATCTTCCTCGGTAGCATCACCAAGTGGAATGACGCGCGCATTGCGGCGCTCAATTCCGGTGTCACACTTCCGAACACCGATGTGATCGTAGTTCACCGCGCAGACGGTAGCGGTACGACGTTCATCTTCAGTGACTACCTGTCGTCAGTTAGTCGGTCCTGGTTGTCCAAGGTTGGACGCGGACAGAGCCTCAACTGGCCGGTTGGACTCGGCGGCAAGGGCAGCGAAGGTGTAACGGGGCAGGTCAAGCAACTTCCAGGCGCGGTAGGCTATGTCGAGCTGTCGTACGCCAAGCAGAACAAGCTACCTGTCGCGCTGCTCCGGAATTCCGCCGGCACGTGGGTCGCTCCGACTCTCGAAAGCGTTACGGAAGCCGCAGCAGGCGCTGTCGCCAAACTAGCCGCGAATAGCGACTACAGAATCAGCATTGTGGACGCACCGGGCAGGAATGCCTACCCGATCTCATCTTTCACGTGGATTCTCATGTACGAGCATCCCAAGGATCCGGTGAAGGGCAAGGCTCTCAAAGATTTCCTGCGCTGGGCCTACAACAGCGGCGAGTCCGTCGCCGGATCACTCGACTACGCTCCGCTTCCTGAGAAAATGATAAAGCGCCTCGACGCGCGCCTGAATACGCTTCCAGAGGGACGGTAATAGTGAAGACGAGATTATCGATCATCGCGGCCGTGCTCGTTCCGGTCGCGGTCGTTGCTCAGGGCACTTCCGCTGACACGACGAAGCCAGCCCCCAAGGCGATCACGATACCGGTAGATTTTTCGGGAGTTCTCCTCGGCAACTATCAGTATCAGGGCGCCGCGGGCCCCACGAAAGGCCAGAACAAGTTCGAGCTCGAGCGCGCGTACCTGACTTTCAAGATGCCTGCCGGCGATCGTGCAAGCATTCGCGTTACCGGCGATGTTTTTCAGCAGACCACGTCGGGGAACGATGCGTACTACAAGGGTTGGGTATTACGCGCCAAGTACGCATATCTGCAGTACGATTTTCTCAAGGCGACGAAGCCCAGCGATTTCGCGTTCACCAGCCGTATCGGCCTGATACACACGATGTTCATCGACCATGAAGAGAACTTCTGGCCGCGGTGGCTGTCTCTTACGCCGGTCGAGCGCGCGGGGTACTTCTCGTCGGCGGACGCGGGTATCACCGGCATTGTCACACTCCCGAACAAATTGGGTGAGCTCTACACGGCGGTCACGAACGGCCCCGGTTACACGTCGAGGGAGACGGATCGTTTCAAGGACTACCAGGCGCGTCTCACAATCACGCCGCTCAGCTCGAGCGACATGACGATTCTTCGCACGTTCGCGATCGACGGCTGGGTGTATCGTGGAACGCTCGCGAGCAAGTACGTGAGCGGCGGCACAGGCCAGCTTGGACCCGTGAACGGCGGCCTGGATCGCAATCGTTACGGTGCGTTCCTGGGCATCAGGGACCCGCGCCTGGTCATCGGGCTGGATTACGCGCAGCGCCAAGATGGAATTGACACCGGGCTGAACACCGCTGCTTCGCCGCGTGCAACATCCGACAGCACGGGCCGTCTCGTCGCGGGATACATCGTCGCCAAACCGTTCAAGCTGATCGACGAGACGTCGGCGATCCCACTTGGGATCGTAGCGCGCTACGATCAAGTCACGCCGAACACGTCCGCCGGACCGAAGATCAATACGTTCATCGGTGGACTGACATGGGACCTCAACAAGCGGTCGTCTTTCTCCCTCGACTATCAGGAAGTCACGCCGGCGAGCGGCGCGCCGGTGACGCCGACGAAGACTTACTACATGCACTGGGTCGCGAACTTCTAGTCGAAAACACGGCGGCTCCGGCCGCCGGTGTGGCGCACCTTAGGACTCCCCGACCCCCGGCGGCTCGACGCCGCCGGGGCCCTCTTCTTGCTCGGACTGACGTCGCCCGCGATTCAATGTTATGACCATCGGTGGGATCTTCCTGCTGTTTTTCACAACAATTCCACCGGTATAAATACATGAAACGACTCGCTCTTGTAGCGATTGCCCTCGTAGCTGCGTGTGGCGGTGGGGACAAGCCTGCGAATGGTAAAGCGGACACGACTTCAGTCGGGCGCGGGACGACCTCAACCGACGGTTCAAACGCGTATCTCACCGGCGCCGGCTCGAGCTTCGCGTATCCCATCTACTCCAAGTGGGCCTCGGTGTACGCAGCAAAGACTGGAGTGAAAGTCAACTATCAGTCGATCGGCTCGAGCGGCGGTATTCGTCAGTTGTCCGACGAGATCGTCGACTTCGGCGCGACCGACGGTCCAATGACCGACGACCAGCTTGCAAAGGCGAAGGGGGGGCCGATCCTCCACTTTCCCACTGTCCTCGGGGGCGTCGCGGTAACGTACAACCTGCCCGGCGTGACGCAGCCGCTCAAGCTTACCGGTGCGGTCTTGGCGGACATCTTCCTCGGTGGTGTAACCAAGTGGAACGACTCGCGTATCTCCGCGCTCAACCCGGGCGTAAAACTGCCGGACACCGACGTCATCGTGGTGCACCGCGCCGACGGCAGCGGTACCACCTTCATCTTCAGCGATTATCTGTCGACGGTGAGCGCGTCGTGGCTGTCGAAAGTCGGGCGCGGCCAGAGTCTCGCGTGGCCTGTCGGGCTGGGTGGTAAGGGCAGCGAGGGAGTAACCGGTCAAGTCAAGCAGTCACCGGGCGCTGTCGGTTACGTCGAGTTGTCGTACGCCAAGCAGAACAATCTTCCGGCCGCGCTGATACAGAATGCGTCGGGCATGTGGATCGCGCCGACGCTCGCGTCTGTGACGGCCGCCGCCGCCGGCGCCGCGGGTAGCCTGCCAGCGAGCACCGACTACAGGATCTCAATCGTCAACGCCCCCGGCAAGGATGCATATCCTATCTCGTCGTTTACGTGGATTCTGATCTACCAGCATCCCACGGATGCCGCGAAAGGAAAGGCGCTAACCGAGTTCCTTCGCTGGGCCTACACCGATGGCGAGGCGCTCGCATCGTCGCTCGACTACGCACCGCTCCCCTCCGCGATGATCAAGCAGCTCCAGGCGCGCCTCGATGCACCTCCGCCCGCCCGGTGAGGATCAGTTGCGGGACCACTCCGACCTTCCGGCGCCCGGATGACTAAGCGCCGGGTAGCTCGCACGGTGATGGCTAGCCACGCCTCGCGGTTCCAGGGCGCGGCTTGTGACAAGCCCGTTACACGGCAACGGTGATCTTCGCAGGCCGTTCGTTCTAGCTTTCAGTTCACAATGGACAGAACAGAAAGAGTAGACGACTCGAACGTTGCGGTCTTACCCCGCTCGGCACGCGAGTCGCTACTGGCGCGTGATATCGGCGACCAGGCGTACTCTATTCTCACGACTGCGTTCGCCCTATGCATTCCGATGCTGCTCATCGCGATTGCCTACGCGATTTTCAGAGCGGCGTGGCCTGCGCTGCATCGGTTCGGCTGGAGCTTCATTACATCCAGCGAGTGGGATGTACCCAGGGGCAAGTTTGGCGCGGCGCCGGCGATATTCGGCACGCTGGTCTCGTCGTTGCTTGCGCTTCTGCTTGCGACTCCGTTGGCGCTGGGCGTCGCGATTTTTCTGTCGGAGTTCGCGCCTCGATGGTTGCAGCAACCTGTCGCCTTCCTGGTCGATCTGCTCGCCGCGATCCCCAGCGTTGTCTATGGATTGTGGGGGATCTTTGTGATGATCCCGTTTCTGCGCGAACACGCCGTGCCGTTCCTGCGTGACACACTGCATCTTGGTGCAACGCGTTTCTTCAGCGGCCCCGACTACGGACCTAGCATGCTCGCCGCCGGGATCATTCTCGGGATAATGGCGCTGCCTTACATATCCGCCGTCTCGCGCGAGGTGCTCCGCGCGGTCCCGCGATCGCAGCGCGAAGCGGCTCTCGCGCTCGGCGCGACTCGTTGGGAGGTCATTCGCGATGCGGTGATCCCGAACGCCCGCTCGGGGATCATCGGCGGGATCATCCTCGGACTCGGCCGCGCACTCGGTGAGACGATGGCGGTCACGATGGTGATCGGCAACCGCGCGGAAATATCGGCTTCGCTGCTCTCGCCGGGATATACCATGGCGTCGCTGATCGCAAACGAATTCAGCGAGGCAACGAACGACCTGCATCTTTCCGCGCTCATGGCCGTCGGCGCGGTCTTGTTCATCATTACAATCATCGTCAACGCGATTGCGCGCTGGCTCGTTTGGACCGTCTCGGTGAAGGAGGGCGCGTGACGATATCCGTCGTTCCACGCTCGACGCGCGCGAACAGGCTCCGTCGCAGGACGGTGAGCAGCATCATGGTCAGCCTTACGTATGTCGCAGCCGCGCTCGCGACGCTGCCACTGCTCCTGATCCTCTTCCACATCACGAAAGCCGGGCTCTCGTCCATCAGCGTCGACTTTTTCACGAAGATGCCGCAGCCCGTCGGAGAGACAGGCGGCGGAATGGCAAACGCAATAACGGGAACGCTGATACTTATAGGCGTAGCCGCTGGGATCGGTGTGCCGGTCGGTATCGGCGCCGGCCTTTATCTCGCCGAGCATCGCAAGTCCGTGCTCGGCAACGTAGTCCGCTTCCTGTCGGATGTGCTGAACGGAATCCCATCCATCGTGATGGGCATATTTGCGTGGCAGCTCCTCGTCCGTCCGGCGGGTCACTTCTCCGCTCTGGCCGGCGGCATCGCCCTAGGCGCCATGATCATCCCGCTCGTGACCCGAACTACAGAGGAGATGATCAGGCTCGTCCCCAACGCTCTGCGAGAGGCGGCGCTCGCGCTGGGATATCAGCGCTGGCGCACGTCGATAAGTGTGATACTTCGCACTGCCACGCCCGGTATCGTTACCGGCGCACTCGTCGCAATCGCACGTATAGCCGGCGAGACCGCACCACTACTCTTCACCGCTTTTGGGAATCAGTTCTGGTCCACATCGCTTAGCAGGCCGATCTCGGCGCTGCCGCTGCAGATATTTGCGTATGCGATAAGCCCGTACGACGAGTGGCACTCGCTTGCGTGGGCTGGTGCGCTCGTCCTGATTGGAATCGTTCTCATTATCAGCGTCGCGGCACGCTTCGCGACGCGCTCACGCTTCGGAGCCGCTGTTGATTGACATGCAAGTCGACCGCGCAACGAAGACCCCCCTCGCCGCTGAGTTTCCGGAACACGAAGTGATGCAAGACGCGCCCACCGCGTCAGACAATCTCGTTACCGAGGACCTCAATGCCTATTTTGGTCGACACCACGCCGTAAAAGGCGTGTCGATGAGCATACCCGCGCGAAGCGTCACGGCAGTTATCGGACCCTCGGGATGCGGCAAGTCGACGTTGCTGCGCTGCCTTAACCGCATGCACGAGACAACTCCAGGCGCTCGCACAACCGGTAGTGTGACGCTGGACGGCGAACGTCTTTATGGCGAGGGCACGAGCGCGGTCGCTGTCAGACGCCACATTGGAATGGTGTTCCAGCGTCCGACGCCGTTCCCCACTATGTCTATCTACGACAACGTCGCGGCCGGCCTCAAGGTGCGCGATACCGGGATGCCCCGTCGCTCCGAGCTCGATTCGATAATAGAGGACGCGCTCCGCCGCGCTGCACTGTGGGACGAGGTCAAGGACCGACTTCGCACGAGCGCGATCTCGCTTTCCGGTGGTCAACAACAGCGTCTCTGCATCTCGCGCGCGCTCGCCAACAAGCCGCGCGTTCTCCTGCTCGATGAGCCAACGGCGTCCCTCGACCCTGCCAGTACGCAGAAAATTGAAGAGCTGGTGTATGAGCTACGATCTGGAGTCACCGTCGGAATAGTCACGCACAACATGCAACAGGCCGCCCGCGTGTCAGATCGCACCGCGTTCATGCTCGACGGTGAGCTGATCGAACTGTCTGACACCAACTCCCTCTTTACGGCACCGCGTGACCCCCGCACCGAAGCGTACATCACGGGCCGCTTCGGATGACGGCGACGCTCGTTCCGATCGCTGTCGACCTCGCGCCGGTGAGCGGAACGGTGGAGGCACGCAACTTCTCCTTCTTTTACGGGAAGCAGCAGGCTCTGTTCGACATCTCGCTGTCGATCCAACCTCGGGCCATAACTGCACTCATCGGACCATCGGGATGCGGCAAGTCGACCTTTCTGCGCTCGATCAACCGGATGAACGACATGATTCCCGGCGTGCGGCAGACCGGCGAGCTGATGCTCGACGGCAACGATCTCTACGAGCGCGGCCTCGACGTCGTTCAGCTCAGACAGCGTGTGGGAATGGTTTTTCAACGCTGGAACCCATTTCCCAAATCCATCTACGACAACGTCGTCTACGGACCGCGCATCAACGGCGTATCGTCCCACGCTCAGCTGGACGAGATCGCGGAGGAGTCGCTCCGGCGCGCGGCGCTGTGGGAAGAGGTCAAGGATCGGCTGCGCCAAAGTGCGCTCGGACTTTCTGGCGGCCAGCAACAACGTCTTTGCATCGCACGAGCCCTCGCGAACCGTCCCGAGGTACTTCTGCTCGACGAGCCTGCGAGCGCGTTGGATCCGATCGCGACGGCGAAGGTAGAGGAGCTATTGCACGAGCTCAAGTCCGATCTTACTATCGTCATCGTCACACACAACCTGCAGCAGGCGGCACGCATCTCATCGCGCACCGCTTTCTTCTTCCTTGGACAGCTCATCGAAACGGACGCCACGGACAAGATCTTCACCCGTCCGACCGAGGAACGCACCGAGGCTTACATAACCGGGAGATTCGGATGACCGCTGTTCAGGAAACCCCGAATGGCTTTCGCCATTTTCACGATCAGATAGACGAGCTAAAGGCCCTGCTGCTGACGATGTCGACGCGCGCGGAGGAGATGATCGAGCAGGCCGTCGACGCTCTGCTCCACAACGATCTCGGTATCGCCGAGATGGTCCTCGCGAGCGACATCGAGATCAACGCGCTTGAAGTTCAGATCGAGCACCGCGCGATCGCGCTCCTCGCGCTGCAGCAGCCGATGGCGCGCGACCTGCGATTCATCATTGGCGCCATCAAGGTATCCAACGATCTCGAGCGGATCGGTGACCATGCCGTGAACATCGCGCAATCCTCGCTCAGGCTCATCGAGCAGCGCGCCTCGTTAGTCCCTGATCCGGAGATCGAGGACATGGCACGACGCGCAAGATTGATGCTCAGCGACGCCCTTGACGCGTTCCTGCGTGGCGATGGAGCACTGGGACGTGAAGTCTGCAAGGCCGACGACGCGGTGGACGCGCTGCACAATTCGATTTTTCGCATTCTGCTCACGCACATGATGGCGGATGCTCGCACCATCACGCCATCGCTCGAGCTGCTGCTCGTGAGCCGCAATCTGGAACGCGTCGCCGATCTCGCCACGAACATCGGAGAGGACGCGGTATACCTTGCCGAGGGCAAGCAGATCAAGCACCACTTCGAAGACTGATCGGCGGCACTCGGCGGGTCGCCAGCGCTACATTTCCCTAATGGATTCGCTGCGTGGGAATGCTTCCTGAGCCACTCAACGCGCAATCGAGGCGCCCATCCCCGCGCGCGGACGATGTGCGCATTGCTGCGATCGGGATAGGTTCCAACTCCATCCGTCAGATAGTCGCCGACGTCTCCCCAGAAGGCGAGATCCGCGTTATCGACGAGATGAAAGCTGCCCCAAGACTGGGCGAGGGTGTCGGCCGGACGGGGCGGTTGGGAGAGTCTGCCGTTCGGAATGCGCTGGCTGCGCTTCTTCGCATGGCGACCATCACACGGCAATTCGGTGCGGTCCGAACCGAGGCGGTCGCGACGAGCGCGGTGCGCGACGCGGAGAACGGAGCAGAGTTCATCACCTCGGTGCGCGATACCACCGGCATTGACGTCCGCATACTCGACGGCGAGGAGGAGGCTCTTCTTTCCTATCGCAGCGCGCTCGCGCACTTCGATCTCGCCAGCGGCCGAGCGGTCGTGATGGACATCGGCGGCGGTTCGCTTGAGCTTGCGCTTAGCGCTGACGGCCTGCTCGACGGATTGCTCTCCTTCCCGCTCGGAGCGATAACGCTCACCGAGAAATTCTTCGCCAGCCGACGCGGTCGGACGGAGCTGGAGCAGCTGCGCCGCTTCGTACGAAAAGAACTGCGCGCCACAGTGTCACGACGCGATTGGCACGGCGCTCGGCTCATCGGATCGGGTGGCACGTTCACGAACCTTGCGGGAATGATCCTTTCCCGTCAGGGGATCGCGCGCGCGCCGAGCGTTCACGGAACGGTGGTCACACGGGCGGAGCTCGAACACGTGCTGGATCTTCTCCAGGGAATGTCGCCATCCGAGCGCCATACAGTTCCGGGCCTTTCTCCAGCTCGGGCCGACATCATTGTCGCGGGGCTTGCGGTGACAGCCGAAGTCATGGCACGGATCGAGACACGCGAAATGGTCGTATCCGCGTTCGGGGTCCGCGAGGGACTGTTGCTCGAAGCGGCGCGCGTCGCTCCCGTAGTTGCAGACGCTGGCGAAGCACGCAGCCGGTCGGTGCTTCAGCTTGCGGAACGCTCGCATTACGAAGCGCCCCATGCGCAGCAGGTGCAGCGGCTCTCCCTGCGCCTGTTCGATGCGCTAGCGAAGCGCCTCGACCTTCCTCCATCCGACCGCAACATTTTATCGGACGCCGCGCTGCTGCACGACATCGGATACCACATCAATTTCGACGCGCATCACAAGCACTCTTACCACCTGATTGTCCACGCCGAGCTGCTCGGCATGAC
>JALYTX010000101.1 GCA_030854055.1 Gemmatimonadota bacterium
AGCGGCAGCCCGACGTCCCGTGCAAACTCCCACGCCTCCGCCTCGCTCTCGACCAGCGCGTGTCGCGCACACGGTATTCCTGCCGCGCGCAACACGTTCTTCATGCGGAACTTGTCGCGAAAATTGAGCGCCGCCTCCACGCTCATCCCTTCAATACCGAACACCTCCCGCACCTGCGCAAGCGCCACTTGCAGCTGCTCGTACGCGCCAAGCAGTCGCGCCGGCGGGCCGTGCCGTTCCGCGAGCGCACTTACTGCGCTCTCGATCTGCGTGGGGTTGGTGACACTCTCGACCCTCCAGTGCCCCACAACTGCCGACTGCACGGCGGCGCTCGCGTCGTCCAGCGAATCCTGGGTGATCACTCCAAGCCGAACGTCTGGCAGGCTCGCGGCAGCGATTACCATCGCCGAGGCGCTGTCCGAGAGTCTCGGTGCCACGAATATTACGAACGTCAATCGACCTCCGCGATTGTATGCACCGCTGCACCCACCGGATCGAAGTCGATCGACGCGCAACCCGCGGACATGAGCCAACGCGGTGTCACCGACTCACCCTGCACGGTTCGCTCCAGACCCTGCTCTGATTTCGACGTCGTCTCGATCGCGTACCGCCATGTCTCCGCTGCATCGTGCGCGTTGACGACCGCCGGGCTCGCGATCGATAGCTCCGAAGCCAGATAACTGTCTCGCGGAAAGGCGCCCGGATCCCATTCGTATCGTACACGCACGCTACCGCGCTCCGTGAATTGCAGCCGCTTTATCATCGCGCCGTCGCCCGTCGTCAGAATAATCTCCAACCCTGCCACCGTGTTTTCGATGCGGAACGCAAATCGCCTGTTCGCAAACGATATCGACGGCTTATATTCGGCTGCCTCATACTCCCCAAGCGTGACACCCGCCAGTAGCACGCGATCCACGAATAGCGCACGCGGATCGAGATCGACTGGCGGAAGCCGGTCCATGTACAGGCCCTGCTCGATGGCATGAATCGTCGGCGTGACTGACTGCGTGGTGGCATTGTCGGCCGCAATCGCATCCGCTCCTGCTGCGGCCAATGCGGTCGATGCGGGCCTTTGTTCACGCAGCCGGTGATACGGCTCCCGCCGCCGAGTCAGTGTGTCGGCGTAGTTGATCCCGGTTGCGAGCAACGTCAGTTCCTCGATTGCGCCGCCACGCGCGGGACTCACAATCGCGGAGAAGTGTCGCGAGTGCAGCCAGATCTCCTGTTCACCATCGTAGTCGAAATCCACGACTTCGTATGTCAGTGGCTCACCCGCTCGCAGCACCTCCTCCGCACGCGCGAGCTCGCGCCATATTCCCTGCCTCAGATGCGGTAGGTACAGACCGCCGAACACTCCGTGCCAGTACGCGTCGTTGCACTGCGCGCGCCCGATTGCGAGCCGCGCAGGATGCGGGTCGCCGCGTTCGCGACACAACGCCGACAACGCAAGCATCTTCTTGTGCATCCGGTTCGACTCGACATACTTGACCTGGAAATTGCGCCAGTGACCGCCGCGTAGCAGCGCCCCGTCCGGGCCGGCAACCCGCTCCGCACCCAGCTCGGACTCGAGTCGCTCGAGCCGCGATGCCGCTGCAGACGGAAGCGACCATACTTCCATCTCCCGATACGACACTGCCGGCAGATACGCCAGCCCGCCACTCGGCACTTCCGCCAGCGCATCCGCGAACGTGGATAGCACAACTTCGCCAGAATCGCTTAGACGTTGCAGCGTGTCCGCGAACCGGTCCAGCCAGCCGTTTACGTACACGAGCTCGTGGGTGCCGGGCCAACCACCGAATTTCTCGCCATCATCAGCGAGTACGGCAAGTCGGTGGCCCGCAGCACGAAGCTTCCGCAGATACGCGACAGTATCCTCGGGCTCGTGGAACGGAACCAGGTACCGCAGCTTCGCGTCAATCGGGAAAAGCGCCACACGCTTGCCACCGCTCTCCGTCCAGAAAGGCGCGTGCAGTCGCTCGGGTGGGAAACCCACCACGCTGAAATGATGATCGTCGACCAGAGCGAACTCCACGCCCGCATCGGCAAGGTCTGCAGCGAGACCCGGCTCCCACACGCGCTCGGTCAACCAGAGACCCCGCGCATTCACACCAAACCTTCGCGCGAGCGCCTCGCGCATCCATGCGATCTGCTCGATGCGATCCTCGCGCGGCAGGGCGACGAGTACGGGCTCGTACATTCCCGCGAGCAACAGCTCCACCTTGCCGCGAGCCGCGAGCGATCCGACCATGTCAAGGTATCGCGCATCGTGCTCTTCCATCCATTCCAGCAATGTCCCGGAAATGTGCAGCGCGATCGGGAACAGATCGCGTTCGGCGATGCGGCGTAGAAACGGTAGATACACATTGGCAACATGGTCCTCGAATACGGAGTCGAAGTTGCCGATTGGCTGGTGCAGATGTACCCCGAAGGTGAAACGCAGCGGCGGGGAGGACGTGTCGCCGGCAATATTATCTTGCATCGCGCGCCACGGAAATTGTATCGAACGCCGTTCGCGCGGACTCCGGTAGATCCTCGAACTTGAGGTACAGCGCATCGTCCGCGAACGCACCGACAGTTTGAACCCTTATGGCTGCGTCATGGATGCGCTCATGCATTTCGTCTTCCACGCCGCCGCCCAATAACACACCCACTTCAAATACATGATCGCGTCCTGTTTCCCGCTCGCATACGACCGTCGTCTCTCCGTCCTGACACACTGCGCAGCTCGGACAGGTCACGTTACCTATTCCGAGCGCGCGGCCCAGACCATGAGCGGCCGCGATTGCCGCGTAGGGCGAAACGCTGGGTTTCGCCGAGCGAAGGTAGATGTCGCGCGCCGTACCGGCGCCAGTGTCGCTGCTACGTGCTTCGGCAAGGTGCTGCAATAAGTTCTTCTCGAGCCGGGCGCCATCCGCGCCAACGAGCTCTATTGCTCGCGCAGCGTACCGCATGATCTGCAGCGGCTCCAGCC
>JALYTX010000145.1 GCA_030854055.1 Gemmatimonadota bacterium
TGAACGGCCTCACGGCTGGGATGCGCACAATGGTCATGTATCCAACTCGAACGGACGCGACAGTGCTTGTGATCGACGACGAGCCTGAGATCAGGCACGTCGTTCACGCCGCTCTCCGCTCCACCGTAGCGCGGGTGCTTGATGCGGTAGACGGGCGCAGCGCACTCGCAGCCGTCAAGGCCCAGACGCCGGATCTGATCGTTCTCGACCTGGGCCTTCCCGACCAATCCGGACTCGACCTGTGCCGCGCCATTCGCGCACATTCGCTCGCTCCAATCGTCGTGCTCACCGCCCGCCACATCGAATCGGACAAGGTGGCGCTGCTCAACGCAGGCGCCGACGACTACGTCACGAAACCGTTCAGCACCTCCGAGTTCGCTGCGCGCGTCGCTGCGCAGATCAGACGTGCGCGAACCGCAAGGCCCGGCACTTCGGGCGTCGTCGAGGCAGACGGTATGGCGATCGACTTCACATCGCGCCGCGCTCAGCGTAGCGGAATGGTGATTCGTCTGACACCGATCGAGTGGGCCATTCTCCGCGCGTTAACCGCCGATCCCGGGCGCGTGTACACGCACCAGCAGCTGTTCGACGCGGTATGGGCGCGCGAGTTCGGTGACGCGAGGCAGTATCTGCGCGTGCACATTACGAATCTGCGACGTAAGGTCGAGCGGGAGCCAACGCACCCTCGGGTCATCATTACGGAGCCAGGTGTTGGCTACAGGTTCGGAACGCCCATGGGCCAGGGGCTGTCGCAGGAACTGGCGCAAGAGCGCGCGTAGCGATTGCGGTGCAGATCAGCACACGGATTCGGTCACGTGCGGCAATGTCGGCCGGACTGTGGTATGGCCTGCTGATACTGGCCACGGTGGTCATGCATGTTGCGCGCGACACGCAGGAGAGCCAGGCTCACGTAGTTCTGACCTACCTGCTCATAGTGCTTGGTGGCAGCGTGAGTGGCGGGAGGGCTTTGGGCTTTACTCTTGCGGCGGCGGCCACCGCGCTCGTGTCGTATTACTTCCAGGCTCCGTTCGACACCTTCACACTGTCGAAGCCCGTCGACGCCGTGGTTCTCTGTGCTTTTTTTGCTACGTCGGGCACAACGACGTATCTCCTCGTGCGCGCGCAGGAGGAGGCCGCCCAGGCCCGCGCCCGCGCAGAGGAAGTGGAGCGTCTGTCGCACGAAGCGAGTCACGCCGCCGCGTTGCGGGAGGCGGCGCGCTTCAAGGACATTCTCCTCGCATCCGTATCACACGACCTGCGCACGCCGCTCACGAGCATCAAGGCGCTGGCGCAGGAAGCAGCCGATTCCGGCGACGAGAACGCGACGATCATAGTTGCGCAGACCGAGCGGCTCAGCAAGATGGTCGCGCACCTGCTTGACATGTCGCGGCTCAACGCTGGCGCGTTCCCCGTCGTGATCGAGCTGAACACGGCGGAAGATCTCGTCGGCGCCGCCGTTCTCGAGCTGAAGGGAACGATGGGGGACGACCGCATTCGCGTCGACGTTGACTACGACGCGCCGGCTCTGATCGGTATGTTCGACTTCGTGGAATCGCTCCGAATACTCGTCAACCTGCTCGACAATTCGCTCCGGTATTCGCCCACGAACACGCAGGTCGAGCTGTCCGCCACCCACGCCGTTGGCTGGCTGGAGTTCTGCGTCGCCGATCGCGGGCCCGGAATCCCCAAGGCGGAGGAACAACGCGTCTTCGAGCCCTTCTACCGCCACACATCCACATCGGGCACCGTGCGCGGCACGGGACTTGGCCTTGCCATCTCACGTTCGCTCGCGGAGGCTCAGGGCGGCAGCCTCGTGTACACCGCCAGACCGGGCGGCGGGAGCATATTTACCCTTCGCCTTCGTGCCGTCGGCGCTTCCGCCGTCGCGCTTGAAGCGTCGCCCGTCGAGAGCTCTGTCGCATGAGGTACCTCCCGACTTTGTCGCAATCCACCCACTACTCGCACTAGAAAATGGCTCACTCTCCAGCGTTTCTCGCGCTAATCGATTCCGTCCACAGCGGTGTTCGCGACGTGAGCGTCGACACGGTTCGCAGCCGGCTTGAAAGCGGTAACGCCGTAACCCTTGTCGACGTCCGCGAGGATACTGAATGGGCTGCGGGTCACGTGGCTGGTGCCATCCACATCGGCAAGGGTGTGATCGAGCGCGATATTGAAGACAAGATTCCGGACAGGAACACGGAAGTGATCCTTTACTGCGGAGGGGGCTTTCGGTCGGTGCTCGCGGCCGACGCAATTCAGAAGATGGG
>JALYTX010000146.1 GCA_030854055.1 Gemmatimonadota bacterium
AATCCACTGAGCGTCCACGCCGGCCTGCCAGCCGGCCACGCCGGGGACAAACGACCACCAGAGTCCACACGACACTACAAACTCGAGAACGAGCGTCCAGAACGTGATGTGGCGCGCGAAACCAGCGTTGACGTCAGCGTCGTCCGCGTCGTCGATCGATGCGCCGTGCATCCAGACGAGGATCGCGCCGGCGAGCGGTATGATGAGCAGTGCCGGAAGGATCCACGAGTTGTAGTGGATGCCGTTGAGGAAGTCTGTCATGCGCTCGTCTTACCTGAGAGAGAATGCACTGAGAACGACGATCGCGCCGATAACTATCGCCCAGGCATACACGCCCGTGCTCCCGGTCTGGGCGCGCGCTCCGACCCATCCGAGACCGCGAGCCAACGCAGCGGATCCATTCACGAACAGGTTGTCGATGATCCCCGCGTCCAGGCCACGCCACAGGACGTTTCTCGAAAGGCCGACCGTAGGGCTGACGATCGCGGCATGGTACGCCTCGTCCACATAGTACTTGTTGGCGAGAACCTTCTCGAAGCCGTGTTCCGGGGGTGATTCAGCCTTGGAAACGAGAGACGCCGGCCTGAGAGCGAATACCGCAACGGCAATACCGCCGATCGCGATGAGTACGGCGGCGCCGACGAGCGCAGCCTCGGTGCTGTGCGGCGTTTCAAGCGGGACGCCATTCGTGATTGCGAGCGTGGTTCTGGCCACAACAGGTGCGAGCCACCGGTCCAGGCCACCAACGGGGCCAAGGAACGACGTGATCGCCGGCAGGTTGAGCCACCCTCCAACCACGCTGAGCACACCAAGGACGGCAATGGGCCCGGTCATCACCCACGGCGCCTCGTGCAGATGCTTCTGGTCTTCCTCGGATGTCCGTCTGGGGCCGTGGAACGTGTACAGCATCATCCGCGTCATGTAAACTGCGGTGAGGAACGCGGCAGCGAGTCCAATCGCATAGACGGCGAGCAACACAGCGTGCCCCGACATCCCGAGCCAGTTCGCACTTCCGAGCACCGAGTTGTCCGCGTGCTCGTACACTGACCCCAGAATCGAATCCTTGGAGAAGAAGCCAGCGAACGGTGGTATGCCGGAAATTGCGAGCGTCGCAATCCACATCAGAGCACAGGTGACTGGCATCGCCGCGCGCAGTCCGCCCATGTTTCGCATGTCCTGCGCGTCTTCGTGGCTCCCGGTGTGGTGATATGCTTCGTGCAGGACATAGATCACCGAGCCTGCGCCGAGAAACAGTAGCGCCTTGAAAAACGCATGGGTAATGAGGTGAAACACTCCGGCGCTGTAGGCTCCGACACCCACGCCGACGAACATGTATCCAAGCTGCGAGATCGTCGAATACGCGAGAACCTTTTTTATGTCCCACTGTTTGATCGCGATGGTCGCGGCAAACAACGCCGTGACAGCGCCAACGACGGCAACCGTGATGGACGCGACAGGTGACATCGAGAACAGGAACGAACTGCGTACGATCAGATACACGCCGGCCGTGACCATCGTTGCAGCGTGGATCAGCGCCGACACAGGTGTCGGACCCGCCATTGCATCCGGCAGCCATACGTACAGGGGGAGCTGCGCGCTCTTACCTGTGCAGCCGAGGAACAGGAAAAGGCAGATCGTGGTCACCAGCGCGCCGCCAAACTGCAGCGATCCGGCGCTCGCTGCGACCCCGGCAAAGTCGAGCGTGCCGAGATTCGCAAAGATCAGAAACATCGCGATCAGGACGCCGACGTCGCCAATCCGATTGACAATGAAGGCCTTCTTGCCGGCATCGGCGTTGGCCTTGTCCAGGAACCAGAAGCCGATAAGCAAATACGAGCAGAGGCCCACGCCCTCCCAGCCTACGAACAGGATGGGATAGTTGGCACCAAGGACAAGTAGCAACATGAAGAAAACGAACAGGTTCATGTACGCAAAAAAGCGCGCAAAGCCCGGATCGTCCTTCATGTATCCCACACTGAAGATGTGGATCAGCGTGCCCACGCCTGTTATGATGAGCACCATCAGCATGGATAGCTGATCGAGCTGGAACGCAAAGTTGACGCTGAGGTCGCCAACCGGCATCCAGCTCCAGTAGCTCTGAATGAACGGAGCGGACATGTCCACGCTCCGCATCGCGAAGAACATCCCCGCCGCGAGCAGAAACGAGAGCAGCAGCACGCCTGGCCCGACCAGCGTCACAATCCCGCGAAAACGTGGCGCGCCGTGGATGTGCGTGTCGTGTCCACCAGCATGGTGTGCCTGAAGGGTGCCCGCCGACGCCGCGTCGTGCAGACCGTGACCACCGTCGGGGTCGTACGGGCCGATGTGCGCACTGCCCGCAATGGAGAGTGCGCCGTTGACAACGAAACCCAGCAGCGGAAGAACCGGTAGCAGCCACATCCACGCGGCGATCGTTCCGGACAGGGGATGACTGCTCGCAAGAGCCACGCTTTGAGCTAGAATCACCCTTTCATTACGTTGATGTTTCGAAGGTCGACCGTCTGCTTGTGGCGGAAGATCGAGATTATGATGGCGAGTCCGACGGCAGCCTCGGCGGCGGCTACTGTCATCACGAACAGCACGAACACCTGCCCGCCCATGCCGTAGGAGCGGGACAGCGCGACGAACGTCAGATTGACCGCGTTGAGCATCAGCTCAACGCACATGAAGATGATTATCGCGTTGCGTCGTGTGAGCACGCCGATTACACCTATCACGAACAGTATCGCGGAAAGCCCCAGCGATTCAGCGAGCACTGCCAGACTCCTTTCGTCCGAGGATCACCGCGCCTGCTATGGCCACTAGAAGGAGCACGCTCGTGAGCTCGAAGGCGAGCGAGTAGTCCTGGTACAGCGGCCGCGCAACAGCCCCGACCGCACCGTAACGCGCCAGCTGCTGGGTCAGGTAGTCGCGACTGACGACGTACTGTCCCGATGGGAGTCCGGTGCGAGTCAGGAGACCCACTTCAGACAACAGCACAAGCCCGACAAACCCCGCGAGAAGCTTGCCCCAGATCCCCCGAACATCGGTCACGTCCGAAGCCTCGCCGAGATTGAGCAGCATGATGACGAACAGAAAGATCACCATGATGGCGCCCGCGTAAAGCAGCACCTGCATCGCCGCAATGAATTGCGCGTCGAGCATCACATACTCGGCGGCAAGCGCGAACATCGTGACGACTAGCCACATTGCAGCCGCTACGGGGCTGCGCCGCGTGACGAATGTGACCGCCGCGACGATAGCGATAACGCCGAAAAGATAGAAATGAAACTGGTAGAACAGGCCGTAATTGTCCATCGTCACTCGCCTCTTGGATCCGAGGCGTCCCAGAGCTCCGACACCGGATGCGTTTGAGCCATGAGGCGCTCAAGATCGTAGACATGCCCTTCCCTGCTGTACTCCGAATTCTCGTAATGCTGCCCGACGTGGATCGCGTCCTCCGGACATACTTCCTGGCAATAGCCGCAGAAGATGCAGCGAAACTCGTCGATCTCGAAGACAAGCGGGTAGCGGTTACCCTGCTCATCCTCGCCCGGGACGAGCTTGATGCAGTTGGACGGACATATGCTCGGGCACAGGCCGCATGCAACGCACCGGGCCTTGCCATCTTCCTTTGTAAGCATTCGGTGTGTGCCCCGCCACCGGGGCGACAACTCCCACCGCTGTTCCGGATATTGGATCGTGATCTTCGGCTCGAACATCTGCTTCAGCGTCAAAGCCATCCCTTTCAGCGTCGCCTTCACGTAGCTCGTCTCGTCGACAGGCCGGCTGACCCGCTTTACCGTAATTGGCATTACTTACCAGCTCCGTCGGTTACAGAGGGCAGCGCTGCGCGCGCGCGCAGTCGCGCGATCCGCGCCTGCTCCGCTCGCCCGTACGCGGGGCTTATGATCCGCCCCTCGTCCACCATGACGAACAGGAGCAGCAGCACGCAGATATTCTCCATGAGCAGCACGAAGCTGTGCAGCGGACCCGGCTGGATGCCCACTGATTGAAGCACCAGGAGCGTAGTCGCGACGAGCACGATGTACCCCAGTGCCGCCGGCAGCATCACGCGCCAGCCCAGCGACATGAGCTGGTCGTAACGAAAGCGCGGCACGGTCCAGCGAATCCAGATGAACACAAAGACGAAGAACCCGGTCTTCGTCAGGAAGCAGCCCAGCGTGAGCAGCGTCTTGAGCACCGTAAACGGAGCAGCATTGTCCCAACCCGTAAACGGTATGTCCCAACCGCCGAGGAACAGCGTCGCCATAAGGGCGCTCGCCGTAACCATGTTGGCGTACTCGGCGATGAAGAAGAGCGAAAACTTCATCGCACTGTACTCCGTGTGGTACCCTGCGATCAGCTCCGACTCCGCTTCGGGCAGGTCGAACGGAACTCTGTTCGTCTCGGCGAGCGATGCGATCATAAAGATCAGGAACGCTACCGTGAGGTTGAAGACGTTCCACATGCTGTGTGACTGCTGGCGGACTATCTCACCCATGGAAACATTTCCGGCCAGCAATATGACCGGAATCGTGGACATACCCAGCGCGACTTCGTACGACACCATCTGCGCGCTGGAGCGCAGGCCACCCAGGAACGAATACTTGTTGTTGGACGCCCAACCGGCGAGCACGATCCCGTAAACGCCAAGCGATGCGATGGCGAGAATGAACAGGAAGCCGATAGGCAGGTCCGCGACTACCAGATCGACGCGGCCCCAGCGTGTCGGCAACGGCGAGCCCCACGGGATGATGCACCAGACGATCATGGCCGGTATGAAGGAAAGCGCCGGCGCCATGCTGAAGAGCGGCTGAGATGCGTTGCCGGGTTCGGTTTCTTCCTTCATGAAGTTCTTAACGCCGTCCGCCGCAGGCTGCAGCCACCCGCCGCGACCGCCGACCCGATTGGGGCCGTGCCGTCCCTGGATCCACGCCGAGATCTTGCGTTCGGCGAGCGTAAGCAGAGCCGCGGAAACCATGTAAAACGTGAACACTATTACCAGTTTGAGCAGCGAGAAAACGATGTACGTCGTGTAGCCTGTTATCGGCGCCTGCTCGTCGACCACTTGCAGAAGCGCGTGAATCGGCATCACCTGGCCTCCCCGGCGATTGTGAGTCCGCGCATCCCCAGCGATTCGTAGGTCATATCCGCGAAGGGGGCCTCGCCCGCCGCCATTGCAGCAAAGACTTCGCTGGCGAGGTAGTAGGCCTCGCCCGTTCCAAGTGCGGCCAGGAGGTCACCCACCACCCACCAGCTCGGCCGCGCCATTCCCGGCGCCGCGCGGGCCTGCGAGAAGCGCTGAACGCGTCCACGGAGATTTGTGAAAGTTCCATCTTCCTCGGCGTAGTTCGCGACCGGAAGCACGACTGCGGCAATTCGGAGGCTGTCCGGTAACGTTGTGCCGATGACGATAACCGAGCTGGCGAGCGCAAGCTTGTCAGCTGCGATGTGTTCCGCATCTGCGTCTGCGACCACAAGAACGTCGCCAGCAGCGATGCCGTCCAGCGGCGTGGCAGATCGGCGAAAGCCGAACAGCTCCGCGCCTTTTCCATTCGCGGCGCGCTCGGCGCGCAGTGCAAGGTCGTCGACACCGGGAAGCGGCACTTCTTCGCCGGTTGGTATCGCAAACGCTCCGGCACCGCCGCTCGCCCGCATGAGGCGTGCAAGGAGGAAGAGCGTTTCGTTCGAAAGATTCGGCGATGCAGCAACGAACACGCGCTTGCCGTCGAGCAGCGCGGCAGCCGCGGGAATCGCGACGGCCCAATCCACCGCGGCGTGCGATTCACCCTGGCGCAGCAACGGAACCTCGATTCGATCCTGGCGGTTGATCCAGCGATAATCAAGGCGGCCAACGTCGCACATGAAATATTTGTTCACGGCTTCATTTGGCCGCGGCCTGAGACGGACGACGACATTGTCGCGGGTATCGATCGACATGTTGCAGCCCTGACTGCAGCCGGGACACACTGACGGAGCATGATCGATTTCCCACGCACGCGCCTTGTTGAGAAAATCCTTCGACAGCAGTGCGCCCACAGGGCAGAGGTCGATCACGTTGCCCGCCCACGCATGAGTGAGCTCCTTTCCCTCGAACTCGCCGATCAGGGCGCGGTCGCCTCGCTCGCTAACGTTGAGCACGGTGTCCTGTGCCATCTCGTCCATGAAGCGGACGCATCGCGTGCACAGGATGCAGCGGTTTGGCGTGTACATGACGTCACCGCCGAAATCCTCGACCGGATTGAACCGCTTCGGGTCGCGCAGGCGCGACTCGGCCGGGCCTTCCTGGTACGTGAAGTCCTGCAGTTCGCACTCGCCGGACTTGTCGCAAATGGGGCAATCAAGCGGGTGGTTGATGAGGAGCATCTCAAGCACTCCTTTCCGGGCCTCGAGCGCCTTCTCCGTATAGATGTGCACGACCTGGCCTTCCGCAACCGCGGTCGCGCAGGAAGGTGCGAGCTTGGGCGCCTTCTCCACCTCGACCAGACACATCCGACAGTTGCCCACGATCGAAAGACCCGGATGATAGCAGTAATGCGGGATCAGTACGCCCGCACGCTTGCCTGCTTCGAGGATCGACGTTCCTTCCGGGACAGACACGGCGCGCCCTTCAATGGTGAGGTTCACCATTTTCGGCGGCGCGACAACGGCCTTGGGCTCAATAGTGGTGGCCATCTAAGCGACCGCCGCAGCGACGGGGTGGAACGTCGGTTTCCTGATCAACGCTTCGAACTCCGAACGGAACTTGTTGATACCCGATACGACGGGGACCGCGCATGAATCGCTGAGCACACAGATTGTCTTGCCGGTCATATTGTCGGCGATGCTGAACAGCGTGTCGAGATCCTCGTGCGTCCCTTCGCCGTCACGAATGCGCTCCATGATCCTGGTGGTCCACGCGGTTCCTTCGCGGCACTGCGTGCACTGAGCGCAGCTCTCGTGCGCGAAGAATCTCGCGGCGCGAGCGATCTGCTTGACCATGTTCTGTTGATCGTCGAAGACAATGACGCCGCCCGAGCCGAGCATGGACCCCTGATCGACGAAGCCCTCATAATCCATCTTCGTGGCCTCGGCCTCTTCCATAGTCTGAATCGGGACGGAGATTCCGCCAGGAATCACAGCCTTGAACGTGCGGCCCGGAAGCGGGC